>JADLKK010000139.1 GCA_016839025.1 Proteiniphilum sp. | reverse complement strand
TCCTACTGGGAGGTCACCGGAGTCGGCAATGAACGCTCCAGCTCCATCTACCGTTCCACGGTCTATGAAACACGTCTCATTGAACGGATACACATCGCCTTTGTATGCCGTGAGATCTATGTCGAGACCTCCTGCCAGGCCATCATCAATGCTGCCAGGACAGGCGAGATGGGTGACGGTAAGATATTCATCTCACCTGTGGAGGAATCCATCCGTATCAGAACAGGTGAAACCGGCCCTGAATCATTGTACATCAAAGAATAATAAAACGAATTACTATGGATACAATAACAACTACATATGCACTCAACACTTTTTGGGTACTGTTCGCGGCTGTATTGGTCTTCTTCATGCAGACCGGCTTCGCACTCGTGGAGGCGGGTTTCTCCCGGACCAAGAACACCACCAACATCCTCTTCAAGAACCTGATGGACTTCTGCATGGGATCCATCGCCTTCTGGCTGATCGGCTACGGCATCATGTATGGTGGCGGCAACGGCTTCTTCGGAGAGCTGGAGATCTTCTCGAAGGTAAACCATGCCCTGGAGCTGGGCATACCCAACAGTGCCTTCTTTATCTTTCAGCTGGTCTTTGCCGCCACCGCCGCCACCATCGTCTCAGGCGCCATGGCAGAGCGAACCAAATTTAAGGCCTACCTGCTCTACAGCGTGGCCATCTCGGCCCTTATCTATCCCATCTCGGGGCACTGGGTGTGGGGTGGCGGATGGCTCTCGCAGCTCTCCATACCCTTTCACGATTTTGCCGGATCCACGGTGGTCCACTCCATGGGTGGCTGGTTGGCCTTCATCGGAGCCGCTTTCCTGGGTCCCCGCATCGGCAAGTACAAGAAGGGAAAGGTGCATGCCATCCCGGGGCACAGCCTCACCCTGGCCGCACTGGGTGTCTTTATCCTATGGCTCGGTTGGTTCGGCTTTAACCCCGGCTCCACGCTGGGGCTGGGTGACCCCGATCTGGTAGCACACATCTTCCTGACCACCAACGGTGCCGCCGCCGCAGGGGGCATCGCCACGCTGATCATCACCTGGATCCGCTACGGAAAACCCACCTTCAGCATGACCCTCAACGGAGTGCTGGCAGGGCTGGTCGCTATCACGGCAGGCTGTGACGTGGTCACTCCGGGTGGGGCAATTCTAATCGGGCTGATGGCCGGTGTACTGGTGGTCTTCTCGGTGGAACTGATCGACAGGAAACTGAAGGTAGATGACCCGGTGGGTGCCGTTTCGGTGCACGGTGTATGCGGTGCCTTCGGTACCTTGATGGTGGGCTTCTTTTCTGCCGACGCCACCCTGCCCGGCCTCTTCTATGGCGGCAATACCGGTGTACTGGTCAGTCAGACGGTCGGGGTACTGGCCATCGCGGCCTGGGCAGCCATCGCCGGAAGCGCCCTCTTCTCCACCCTCAGGTACACCATGGGTATCCGTGTCAGCAGCAGAGAGGAAGAGATCGGCCTCGACTATTTCGAGCATGGCGAGAAAGCCTACAATTGATCTACATCCGCTCCGGCACTTCAATGCCGAAGAGCGACATCCCCCTGCGGATCGTGAGTGACACATTTTTGGAGAGCACCAGCCTGAAGTCACGCAGGGGGGTGTTCTCCTCTTTCAGGATGGGGTAGTCGTGGTAGAACTGGTTGTATTCTTTCACCAACTCATAAACATAGTTGCCGATCAGTGATACGTTGTACTCCGTTCCGGCCTGTTGTACCACTGCCGCAAATTCTGTGAGCAGCTGCACCAGTCCCTCTTCCTTTTCGGAGAGGGGGAGCGAGAATTCCATCGCCTCCGGGAGAGTGATACCCTGGTCGACTGCCTTGCGCAGCACCGACTGAATGCGGGCATGTGTGTACTGGATGAAGGGGCCTGTGTTGCCATTGAAGTCGATCGACTCTTTCGGATTGAAGGTCATGTTCTTCTTCGGATCCACCTTCAGGATGAAGTACTTGAGGGCGCCCAGCCCCACCATGCGGGAGATGGCTTCCGCCTCCTCCTCCGAAATACCCTCCAGCTTGCCCAGCTCCTGTGAGGTCTCGCGCGCGGTGGCGATCATCTCCGCCATCAGGTCGTCGGCATCGACCACCGTTCCCTCACGCGACTTCATCTTACCCTCGGGCAGCTCCACCATGCCGTAGGAGAAGTGTACCAGTCCCTTGCCGAAGGAGAAGCCGAGCATGTCGAGCAGCAGCGAGAGCACCTGGAAGTGGTAGTTCTGCTCGTTGCCCACCACGTAAATCATCTTGTCGATGGGGTAGTCGTCGAACCGCATGCGGGCAGTGCCAATATCCTGTGTCATGTAGACCGAGGTGCCGTCGGAACGCAACAGCAGCTTGTGATCCAGTCCGAAGGGTGTCAGGTCGGCCCATACCGATCCATCCTCCTTGCGGTAGAAACAACCCTCCTTCAGACCACGCAATACCTCCTCCTTGCCGGAAAGATAGGTCTGCGACTCGTAGTAGATCTTGTCGAAGGTGACACCCATCTGGCGGTAGGTCTCGTCGAAGCCGGCGTAGACCCAGCCGTTCATCATCTTCCAGAGATTCACTGTCTCGGCATCGTGCGCCTCCCACTTGCGAAGCATCTCGCGTGCCCCCAGCATCAGGGTGGATTGTGCTTCTGCCTCCTCCTGGGTGAGACCCTCTGCCTGTAGAGCGGCCAGCTCTTCCTTGTACTTCTTGTCGAACAACACGTAATAGTCGCCGATCAGGTGGTCACCCTTCTTGCCCGATGATGTGGGTGTCTCACCGTTGCCCCACTTCTGCCAGGCCAGCATCGACTTGCAGATGTGGATACCGCGGTCGTTCACGATATTGGTCTTCACTACCCGCTTACCGTTGGCACGCAGCACCTCGCAGAGGGCATGCCCCAGCAGGTTGTTGCGCACATGTCCCAGGTGCAGCGGTTTGTTGGTGTTGGGTGAGGAGTACTCCACCATATAGAGCGGTGAATCATCCGCCACCGGCGTGAAACCGTAGTCCGTTGTCGCGTCGATGCGCTGAAGTAGCTCCACCCATATGGAGGGGGCGATGGTGAGGTTGAGAAATCCCTTGATCACGTTGAAGTCCGACACCACGGGTGACTGCTCCAGCAGCCAACGGCCGATCTCCTCAGCCGTCTGTTCGGGGCTCTTGCGCGAGACCCTCAGCAGGGGGAAGGTGACCAGGGTGTAGTGCCCCCTGAACTCTTTCTTTGTTTTCTGCAGCGTGATTTGTAACGCACCCGCTTCCGCCCCATACAACTCTTTGATGGCGCCGCCAACGGCATCCAGGATTATCTGTTCTATTTGCATAATTGAAGTTGCTGATTGAAAGCGCAAAGGTAAGTAAAATGGGAGAAAGTTTACGCATTCCGCACAATATCCTGTATCACCAGTCCCGAGAGGGTGAAGCCGAAGACGGCGGTCACCTGCACCATGGTGCCGTTTGTCTGCGCCTTGTGAAAGCTACCTTGCTCGTCAGCCTGTGGCAGTGCCTTGCTGCCCCTGTTTTCCAGTAGCTCTTCGCTGTATACACAGAGAAAAGGTCTGTGCGGCATCTCGCCACCCTTGCGCATCCGTTGCCGCAGCGCCGCCGCCAGCCTGCAGCCGCGCACCTTGCGGAATTCCGCCACCCGGATTTGCTGCGGGTCCATCTTCAGGGCTGCCCCCATCGAGGAGAAGAGCGTGGCATCCATCTGTGAGGCGGTGAGCAGCAGATGCATCTTGTGGCTGAGTGAATCGATGGCATCGATGATGTAGTCATACTGTGCCAGGTGAAACGAGTCAGCACTTGCAGCACTGTAGATCTCCGGTATGGCGCTGATCACCGCCTGCGGATTGATCTCCTCCAGTCGCCGTTTCAGCACCTCCACTTTCAGTTCACCCACGGTGCGCGTCGTGGCCGGCATTTGCCGGTTGACGTTGGCCACCGCCACCCGGTCGGAGTCCACCAACGTGAGGTGCATGATACCGCTTCGGATCAGACCCTCCGCACACCAGCTCCCAACGCCCCCCACGCCGAAGAGGATCACCCGCTTCGAGGCGACCGCCGCCATCGCCTCGCTGCCGATCAGCAGCTCCGTGCGGGCAAACAGATCGTTGTATTCCATTGTTTTGTTGATTTACGCTTGCCGGGGCATGTAACCTCGTTGATCCGGGTTCGCGACAGTTGCTTTTTTTACAAAAGTAGTACAATCAGTCGAAAATATGAGCTTCGCCCCCAAATGGAATTAGTTGCATCAGAAGAGGAATCATTTCGATGCACCCTTTCATGCTCATGGGCACAGTCGTAACGGCCGGAGAGTTACTTCAATACAGGTTGAAACGGGAGTGGCTTATACAAAAAGGCACATCCCTGCAGGGATGTGCCCGATGCATGCAATGCAAAACCAGTTTACAATGCGTGGTTCTTCGGCTCGAAGTAAGCCTGTGGATGCAGGCAGGTGGGGCAGTTCTTCGGCGGCTTTTTGCCGGTGAAGACGTATCCGCAGTGACGGCAGATCCATTCGATTGCCTC
>JADLKK010000138.1 GCA_016839025.1 Proteiniphilum sp. | reverse complement strand
GCAAATGCAAAAATACGCAATATCCCGAACGATTGTTGCCTTCCGTAAGAAAAAAACAGCAATCGGGAATAAATTCGCATTGTCATGCCATTAAACACCATCTGTCCGGAAATGTTTGCAAAATGGGTTACGAATTTGCAACATTTTTTCAGCTTGATCTGCCAACCGCTACCCTGGCACCTCAATTGGCTGATCGGCACTCTCTACCAGGTAGTGGCTGTCGGAGCGCTCCTGCATGTCGTGCGACAGGAGGTAGAGCCAGTAATGGGTCTGCTCCGCCTTCCAGTGACCGGGGAGCAGGTAGGTGAAACTGCCGCTGCCGCGGGTGCCGGCGTGGAGCACCCGCACCTCGGCATACCTGTCGGCGTGGAGCGCGATGATTCGCACCATGTCAGCGGCACTGCCGTTGCGCGACAGGGCTTCCTCCTCCCCTTCCCAGCTGAAACGTGCCTCCCGGGTGGCGGGCAGGTAGTCCAGGCCTGCATGCAGGGGCAATGGAAGCCGGCCCCGGGAGAGCTGGATCTTGCCGTAGTTGAAACGGTAATCGGGGTATTCACCCTCCACCGCCTCGCGGCACGCCTTGCCAAACAGGGTGTGATAAGCAGCGTCACTGCCGCCATACCCCTGCCGGATGACCTTTCGCAACGGGGCAAGCGATTTGCTCACCAGCGCGAAGAGGCTGCGGTTGGACGTCTGCTTCGCGGTACGCGGGTTGGACGGCACCACGTGTGCACGCACGCAACGGGTGCCTTTACTGTTCACATAGTGTACCTCCTGGCCGACCTTGCCGGTGGTGGCATCATTTTTTGCGGGATCTATTGTTCCCATGATCTGGATAGTTGAATGGTTTTCTGTTCTGTTCTGTTCTGTAAATGACACGGGATGACTCCTTCGAGGAACCTGACAGGGTGCCCCTCCGACTCCGCTCGGAGGGGAGTCGGAGAGGAGTCGGAGAGGAGTCGGAGGGGCATAAGCGAAAACCCTGTCCAATATGCGACAAAATCTGTCCATAATTTGATATAATTCTGATTGACAGTAATTTATATCTTATTATATGCCAAAATTACAATTTATTGTCTATATTTGCAAGTAGAATGTGTAACAACCACCTGTTTAATCTATTAAATGCTATTTTTCATGCAATGGACAGACTGATTTTTCACTTCGCATGAAGAATGCGCGGGAAACGACCGGTGAGATACCTCGAATTATTCTGATCTCTTTATTCAATTTAAATCTACACCGAATGAAAGCGAAAGAGTATTTAAAAACGGCAAGAAATGATCTGATGCACTTCGGGCAGGTGCGCAGGTCGATCTACGCGCTTTACCCGGTACGGAAGAACCGGAGATTGACGGAGACCTATCTGAACCTCTATCTCTACGCGGACATGCGCATCCATGCCGGCATCGACGGACCGCCGCGGGAGAATGAAGTGGATCCTTCCCTGGCACCGGCTGTACGGTTGGAGATACTGAACGTGATTGCAGGGGATGATTCGTTTGCTTTTGCAAGGGATATGATCATCAGGAACGGGCATATGTATCACCTGCAGAACGATTGCATCGACCTCCTGCTTGATCCGCCCGAACAGGCGGTCACCAGGGAGCTGGATGCATGGCAGAAGGTGGTCACCCTGATCTGTGAGCCGATGGATGAGGGGCACGTGCGGATCAAGATGAAGCAGTTGCTGGATATCCTCATCGAGCAGCATGAGATTGGGGAGGAGAAAAGGTTGGCGACGAACGGGGAGGAGGAGCCGGCAAACCACCCGATGGAGAATGCCTTCACGGTTTCACAGGTGATCCTCTGCCTGGAGTATATGTTCCGGGAACTGGGAATCACGGAGGAGAATTGCCACAAAACAGTCAAGGCTGAACTTATCTCCTGTCTGACACACAAAAGTGAAAAGCATATCCGGAACCTGCTCTATTATGACCTGGAAAGCAGAAAAACAAAACGGGATCTGAAGGTCATCTATCCCGTGATGTCGAAGTTGGACCCACGTTTTGGCGCAGAAATACTAAAAGACCTTAAAACAATTTAACATGTTCTTAAATTAAGCACTTTCTGCCACTTGCAGAGTGGGTTGCACCCCTTTATACCGGTTTATCTTTGTACCACTGCCTCTCCTTTTTGAGATGGCGGTGGTTTCTTTTACAAGGAAGGAGGCAACAATGACAAAAGCAGATCTTACCGAATGGCCGGACTGGATTGACGGGCAGGATGTGATGGCGAAACTGCACATATCGCCCAAGACGCTGCAACGGTGGCGCATCAACGGGCTGCTGCCCTTCTCGCAGGTGAACGGCAAGTTGTACTACCGCAAGTCGGACATCCTGCGGCTGCTCAATGCACACTACAACGGTCAGCCTGCATCCTGATCTCCCGGAATGCGGAAGTCATGGGCAGTCATCCGCAGCCATCCGCAGCCAACGGGACCGGAAAGTACAGCCTGCTGTGCGATTCCCCATCTTTGTTACCGGATAAGGCCGAATCCGTATGTTTCACTTTTTAAAACTGTAAGTAGTATGGGAACAATTAAGAAAGGCATCATGGGTGGCTTCTCCGGCAAGGTGGGGAACATCGTGGGTGCGTCGTGGAAGGGAATCGCCTACATCAGGAGCTTGCCGGCCAACGTCCACAACCCCCGCACGGAGAAGCAGGTGACGCAGCGCAGCAAGTTCTCGCTGATCGGCAGCCTGCTGAAGGAGCTGAATCCGATCATCCGGGTGGGCTTCCACAGCCTGGCCGGACCGGGTAGGACTGCCTTCAGCATGGCAATGACCCACAACATCGATCACGTGGTGACGGGCGTCTATCCCGACTTCTCAGTCGACTGGCCCAACCTGCTGATCGCGACCGGCGACCTCTTCCCGGTGAACAGCGCATCGGCGACTTGCGTGGCAGGTAGCCTCGACTTCTCCTGGGACAAGACGATGGCGAACAACGCCAAGCCGACCGACCGGGTGATGCTGGTGGCCTGCAACGCGAGCAGGGGCAAGGTGGTCTACAACATGGACGCGGCTGCCCGGAGCGACGGGGCTGCTTCGCTCGCCTTGCCGCCCCTCTGGGATGGCGAGGAGGTGGAGTGCTTCCTGGTGCTCGCCAGCGAGGATGGATCATTGATCGCTGACTCGTTCTACGCGGGCAATGTGACGGCGACTGCCGCTGCCGGCGGTTGATGGTCGGGTATGAACCGCCCTGCCATGGGGGGCGGTTCTTTTTCATCTGCCACCGGGATCAGGGTAAGGGTGGATGGGTTTGCTGATGACGAGGGATTGCTCAGGACAATGGATATGCTCAGGTTGATGGATGTATTGCAGATGAACGGCGACTGGCTCTTTACGCTGAGCTCCTTCCTGGGAGGGGGCGCCCTGGGGGGATGGATCTCGGCGGTGGTGAACCGCAAGGAGAACAGGCGCATCAAGCGGAGCGAGGCGCTGCAGAGTGAGGCGACGGCCAAAAAGGAGGATGCCTCGGCGGCGACGGAGATGATGGGGCTGCTGGAGCGCACCGTGGCGCACATGGAGCGGATGAACGACTACAACAAGACAAACGCGGAGAGCCTCCTGCTGATGGTGCGCGAAAGGGACGAGCTGAACAGCCGGCTGAAGAGGGACCTGGAGCTGCTGCAGCTGCAGCGCACGGAGGATCACCGGCGCATCACGGGACTGGAGAAGACGGTGGAGCGGGAGCTGAACTGGCGCAGGGATGGCGACCTGCACTACTGCGCTCGAGAGGAGTGCGAGCGGCGCATGCCGCCATTGGGGACGTTCAGGCGATGATCTGATCTGTTGCATGTTCATCATGGTCAGCGCTGAATCTTCGACTGATCATGTTTTGTGACCCATTGTTGCCCTCACTCAATAAGGACAAATGAAAGTTTTATTGATCGCAAACATCGCTTTGCAATCGCCAAAAAAAAATAAAGATGAGGTGGAATAGGAGACAATTTTTCGAGGAGATCGGGAGGTCGCTCTGCAACGGGCGGCTGACAGCATCGCAGCGCAGGGGACTGGAGGTGAAACTGAATGCATTGGATCGATATGATATTGCTGATGACAGATGGTGCGCTTATATGCTGGCAACCTCTTACCACGAGACGGCCGGTACCCTGCAACCCATCGAGGAACAAGGACATGGCAGGGGGAGGCCTTACGGGCAAAAGCGTATGCTTGATGGGTCGATTTACGATCTGCCGGACAGGATCTATTTTGGTCGTGGTGATGTGCAGCTGACCTGGTACGAGAACTACGAACGGATGGGGAGGCTGCTGGACCTGCCTCTGCTGGAACAGCCGGAGCTGGCGCTGCAGCCGGAGATCTCGGCACGGATCATGATCGAAGGGATGACGCGGGCGCTATCGGGACGGGGGGACTTCACCGGCCTGGCGCTGGAGGATTTCTTCAACGACCGGCGCGACGATCCGCTGCAGGCGCGCAGGGTAGTGAACGGCATGGACCGCGCCGCCCTCATCGCCGGATACCATGCGAAGTTCCTGTCTGCTTTGCGACAT
>JADLKK010000137.1 GCA_016839025.1 Proteiniphilum sp. | reverse complement strand
CTGATACGAATAATAGAGAGGGTATAAAAAAAGCCCTGGAATTGCTATATGGCAGGTAGACAGTGAAATGACCGCGGATGAGGTTTTTGCTGTTTTCATTTTGAGAGTCTTTAAACTGACCGATTTCATCCATCGTAGCATGCATTCTTTGCTCTATTATTGTTTTGACAAGAGAAATACCTGAACATCACCTATCAAAAAAAGAGGGCCATGCTTGAGAAAATTATTGAATTCAGCATCCGGAACAAATTGATCGTTATTCTCTTCATCCTCACCGTGGCTGGTTTCGGGATATTTGCCGTTTTCAATATCCCTGTGGGAGCTGTCCCCGACATTACCAACAACCAGGTGCAGGTGATCACCACCTCCGGCAATCTCTCCACGCAGGAGATTGAACAGTACATCACCGCTCCGGTGGAGATGGAGATGGCCAACCTGCCGGGCGTGCAGGAGATCCGCTCCGTCTCCAAGTTCGGCATCTCGCTGGTGACCATCGTTTTCGATGAGAATATGGGTGCTTACCTGCCGCGTCAACTGATTGCCGAGAAGATTAAGAGTGCCTCTGCGAATATTCCCGAGGGATTCGGTGCACCCGAAATGGGACCGATCACCACCGGCCTGGGCGAGATCTATCAGTACACGCTCGACCTGGAGGAGGGGTATGAGAAGAGGTACAGCGCTGCCGATCTGCGCACCATACAGGACTGGGTGGTAAGGAGAAGACTATCCGGTATTCCCGGGGTGGTGGAGATCAACAGCTGGGGTGGTTATCTGAAGCAATATGAGGTGTCGGTGGACCCCTCACGCCTGTTTGCCGCGGGTGTCACACTGATGGAGGTTTTTGACGCGCTGGAGGCAAACAACAGCATTTCGGGCGGCTCCTACATCGAGAAAACCAATCAGAGCTACTTCATCAGGGGGGATGGTCAGGTGGGGTCGATAGACGATATTGAGCAGATCGTGGTGAAAAACGAGGGGGGTGTCCCCATCTTGATCGGGCAGATTGCCACGGTACGTTTTGGTCATGCTAACCGGTATGGGGCCATCACGGCCAACGGGAATGGCGAGACCATACTGGGTCAGGTGATGATGCTCAAGGATGCGGATTCACGGAAGGTGATCAATGAGGTCAAGAGCCGCGTGGAGGAGATCAGAGACAATCTGCCCGAAGGAATTTCGATCAACCCCATTGTTGACAGGAGCGAGCTGGTGACGAAGACTTCTCTTACTGTGGTAGAGAATCTGTTGCTGGGAGCCTTCATCGTCATGCTCACCGTACTGTTGTTGCTGGGCAACATCCGCTCAGCACTGGTCATCACCTCCATCATCCCGCTGGCGTTGCTTTTCACCATCTCCCTGATGTATATCTTTGGCATCGATGCCAACCTGATGAGCCTGGGAGCTCTTGACTTCGGAATCATCATCGACGGGGCGGTGATCATCGCCGAATTCATCGTGCTGCAGATATCGGTGCGGCGGAATGAGCTGGAGAATAGGAGCGGGGAGGAACGCAGGGGTATCATGGATGGCATCGCCTACGCCGGTGCCGCAAGGATGATGAAGTCGGCGATCTTCGGTCAGGTCATCATCCTGATCGTATTCATTCCTGTGCTTTCCCTGAGTGGCGTGGAAGGCAAGATGTTCAAGCCGATGGCGCTCTCCTTCTGTTTTGCCATCATCGGGGCGATGATCATGGGACTCACCTGGCTTCCGGTAGCTTCTTCCCTCTTCTTGCGTCCTGAACGGCCTAACAGGAGAAACCTATCCAGTCGGTTTATGGAGTTTGCCCACCGCGCCTACTCGCCGGTGATCCTCTGGTCCTGCAACCACAAGAGAAGCGTGCTCGGGGCAGCGCTGCTCTCGCTGCTGCTCACCCTCTTCCTCTTCACCCGGATAGGGGGTGAGTTTGTACCCACGCTCGATGAGGGAGATTTCGTAATACAGCCGGTGCTGAAGACTGGTACTTCTCTCTCCAAAACCATCGAGCTGACCACCCGGATGGAGCAGATCCTCATTGGCGAGTTTCCGGAGGTGGAGAGAATCGTCAGCCGGATCGGAGCGGCTGAGGTACCCACCGACCCGATGTCGATGGAGGAGATTGACATGATCATCAAGCTGAAACCACGGAAGAGCTGGAGCAGTGCCCGCAGCAAGGAGGAACTGGCCGACCGCTTCAAGGAGGCGCTCAGCGTCATCCCCGGCATCGAGTATGAGTTCACGCAGCCCATCGAGATGCGCTTCAACGAATTGATCACTGGTGTTCGCTCCGATATAGCAGTCAAGATTTTTGGTGATGACCTAGACTATATCGACCGGAAGGCGAATGAAATCAAAGGGTTGATTGAAGGGATTCCCGGTGCAGGTGATGTGATCCTGGAAAAGACCGTCGGGTTGCCCCAGATAAAGATCGACTACGACCGGGCAATGATCGCCTATTACGGGATGGATATCCGCACGTTGAACAGCTATCTGGCTACAGCCTTCGGTGGCGAAGCGGCGGGGGTGGTCTTCGAGGGGGAAAGACGGTTCGACCTGGTGGTCCGTTTCGACACACTCAACCGGAGGGACATCGATGACATCATGCAGCTCCCTGTTCCCCTCCCCAACGGAAACCAGATACCACTGTCGGAGCTAGCCGATATCCGGTATGCGGAGGGACCTGCCAGGATCTCGAGGGAGAACACGCACCGCAGGGTGGTGGTGAGCGTCAATGTGCGCAACAGGGACCTGCAGTCGGTGGTGAAGGATATTCAGTCTGTCGTGGATGAGCAGGTCACCCTGCGGCCGGGAGTATACATCACTTACGGCGGACAGTTTGAGAATCTGCAGAATGCATCAAGACGATTGTTGGTGGCAGTTCCGGTTGCCCTGTTGCTGATCTTTATTTTCCTGCACTTTGCCTTCAAGTCGTTCAGGGATGCCCTGATGATCTTCACCGCCATCCCCCTGGCCACCGTGGGGGGGGTGCTACTGCTCTGGCTGCGCGGGATGCCTTTCAGTGTCTCGGCGGGTATTGGTTTCATCGCCCTCTTCGGTATCGCCGTGTTGAATGGCATCGTGCTGATCGAGCATCTGAAGGAGCTGAGAGAGGAGGGGAAGATGTCGATGCGCGAACTGGTCATCCGGGGAACAAGAGATCGGCTGCGTCCGGTCCTGCTGACTGCCGGTGCGGCTGCGATGGGCTTTTTGCCGATGGCACTCTCTACCGGTGCCGGGGCTGAGGTGCAGCGCCCACTGGCCACCGTGGTCATTGGAGGGCTCTTCACCTCCACCATGCTAACGCTCATAGCCTTACCGCTGATGTTCGAAATATTCTCCAATGTTACCGGGGTGAAGTTATTTCCCTTTTGCCTGATTCGCAATAGGCCTGTTATCCTGCTGCTGTGGATGTGTCTCCCGCTTGCAGGCATCACGGCAATGGAAGTGCTGAAACGCTGACAATCTATTGGAATACAAATGTGTAACACTCATATTGAATTATCTGTCAGAACAATGAAAACAGCGATATTGTACCTATTCACCGTCATCGGAATTTATCTGTTCACTGCCTGCGGCGCACAAGGGGAACCAGACAGGGGGAATACGGAACTGGTGGAGATCACCGACCAGCAGTTTGCCAATGAACGAATGCAGTTAGGACAAGCCGATTCAATCCTGTTCGAAAAGATTGTCAAATGTAACGGAGAAGTGATACCTTTGCCCGATGGAATGGCAGTGGTCACTGCTCCGGTGGGAGGGATCATTCAACGCATCCACTGCAGGAGCGGACAGCCGGTGAAAAAAGGGGAGCTGCTGCTGGAGATCGCTGGCAACGAGGTGATCGATATCCAGATACAGTTTGCCGAGGCGGCTGCAGTCTACCGACGTCTGAAGGCTGAACGGGAGCGACTCAGCTCGCTCCATCAGGAGCAAGTAACCTCCGAGAAGGAGTTTATCCTGGCCCACAGTGAGTATAAACGATCACAGGCGCAATACAATGGATTGAAGATGAAGGCGGAGGTGATGGGGCTCCCGGCAGACAAGATTGAAAATGGAACATTGTATGAATCATACCGGGTCGTCTCACCCGTTACCGGTAACATTTCTGCGATGGGAGTTCACCTCGGCAGCTATATGGATCCACAGAGCGAGCTGATTGAAATCGTCGATCCGGAAAAACTGCAGCTGAAACTCTCACTCTTTGCTTCCTCTGTTGCCTCACTGGAGCGTGGGCAAACCGTTCGTTATCGGACCGCTCATTCGGATGAAGTATATGGGGCCGTGATTCATGCGGTCGGTTTGGCCGTCGATGAGAAGACAAAAACGGTCTCCTGCTTCGCTTCGCTCACCGACCCTAAACCGGTGAATCCGGTGGCCAGGGAGTTTGTGCAGGCTGAGATCATCACCGCAAGTGAGCGGGTTGCCGCACTGCCCGACGAGGCTGTTATTCAGACTGAGGCAGGGCACGTGGTGCTGGCACTGGAGCAACAGGAGGAGGGTCGCTATCTGTTTCAGCCGATTGAGGTAATCATCGGTAGGCAACAGGGTGGATATACGGAGATCCT
>JADLKK010000136.1 GCA_016839025.1 Proteiniphilum sp. | reverse complement strand
AGCGGAAGCCGAAAAGCTATATGAGTAGGTATTCATTTTAATACATTTTTCAATTATGAACACAAAAAAACTTATCGCGTTTGTCGTAGCAGTCGTTTGCGGAGCTTCAACGGGTATCGGAGCACAAAACATCTTCTCAAAGGGAGACCAGGTAGTGAATCTGGGCCTCGGTATCGGAAGCTACTATGGTGGCAGCGGATACAGTAGTAGCATCCCCCCTCTCTCTGTTTCCTATGAGAAGGGGATCATTGACGGACTGTTGGATGGCAAGGGATCCATCGGTGTGGGCGGTTATCTGGGTTACAGTGCCAACAAGTGGGAGACAGTTGTCGGGGGTGACACCTATGGTTACAAGTACAGCTATATGATGATCGGTGCCCGGGGTGCCTTCCACTACCAGTTCGTGGACAAGCTGGATACCTATGGCGGATTGATGCTGGGATACAATGTGGTAGGCAGTAAATCGATCGGCAACAACAGCGGCGTCGATTTCGGATCGGCCACTGCCAGCGGCATCGGCTATTCCGCCTTTGTAGGTGCCCGTTATCAGTTCACCGACAGATTCTGCGGCTTTGCTGAGCTCGGATATGGAGTCTCCGCACTGGAACTGGGTATTTCCATAAAGTTGTAAGCTTTCAGCGGTCAGCTATCAGCGGTTAAGCAGTAAGTTTTCGCAGTAAATTAGGAGGTTTACTGATCAGAACGATTGCCTTACCGCTTTTTTATTATCTTTGCCCTTGGCTAGAAAAGAGTCATCATGGATATGGATATCAGGAAGAGTAGTGAACGCCGCTGGCTGGCAGCCTATGTGCGGATGCACCATGAGAAGAAGGTGCGCGACCGGCTGCGGGAGATGGGTATCACCACCTTTCTGCCGGTGCAGACAGAGCTGCGGCAGTGGAGCGACCGCAAGAAGAAGGTAGAGCGTGTGTTGATTCCGATGATGATTTTCGTACAGGTGGACCGGACGGAGCAGTTGCAGGTGCTGCAGCTTCCGGCGGTGATGCGTTACATGGTGCTCCGTGGCGATCACACCCCTGCCGTGATTCCCGAAACCCAGATGGAGTCGTTCCGCTTCATGGTCGATTTTTCCGAGACACCCGTCAACTTCAACGAGTGTGACCTGCAGCCGGGAGAGCAGGTTCGTGTGATCCGGGGGCCGCTCACCGGCCTTACCGGCGAGCTGGTTACTGTCGACGGCAAATCCTCCATCGTGATCCGTATCGATCGTCTCGGCTGTGCCGCTGTCGCGATGAATCACTCCATGGTAGAACGGGTCGGATAGAGGCGAAAACACAAAAAATGAAAAATAAATAGTCCGATATTTGAAATTCTCGTATCATTTGTCTTATATTTGCAACGAATTGTAGGAAATGTATTGACTGTTGTCTGATGCGCGTAATCATTCGCAGGAAAATCAAAAAAGGGACTCCCGTTGTTGGAGGTTTGTGTCTGTGCAGGTTGGGCAGGTCGGGAGGATGATGTGTGAATAAAAATCAACAGCTATGATATCGGCAATCAAATGTTATTTATTATCCAGTAACAGGGAGATCTATCGTTCTGTTGCACAGGAATACAATACCTCTGCGGTGCATGTCTACCGGCTTGCGCACGGCAAGAAGAGCAGGGGTAAGACTGACTATTACATCCTTAAGCGGCTTCGGGAATATGGTGTTATCCAGAGTACGCTCAGGTAGGAGAATGGATGTGAGGATGCGGTGATTTGCGGTTTTGGGTTTATTATGTAACAGTAATTTTCTATCTTTGACCCATCAACACCTAATTGAACGAATCATGAAAAGAAGATTCCCACTGATCCTTTTGCTCCTGCTTGCATGTGGAGCGATACAAGCACAGAAAGAGTACAGCCTTGCATCACCCGACGGGAAGCTGACCGCCCAGGTCACCGTGGGTGAAGAGCTTACCTGGAGCCTGTCGCACGACGGTACCCCCCTGATTGAACCCTCACCGGTATCGCTGACCCTCCACGACGGCGAGCAGCTGGGTCCCGATGCCCGTCTGCGTCGTGTCCGAAAACAACGTGCCGACGAGACCATCACCTCACCTTTCTGGATATCCTCCCAGGTGCGCGACCAATACAATGAGCTGTTGCTCACCTTCCGGGGTGACTGGGGCATCACCTTCCGTCTCTATGACGACGGGCTGGCCTACCGTTTCCACACCAGCCGAAAGGGAACGCTCACCATTGCTTCCGAGGAGGCCACCTTTCGCTTTACCGGCGATCGTCCTGCGTGGGTGCCCTATGTGAAGGGAGGACTGGGCGGCGACCAGCTGCAGAGCTCGTTCGAAAATACCTACCTGCATACACCCATTTCAAAGATCAACCGTGAGAAGCTTATCTTCCTGCCGGTGCTGGCCGATGCCACAGCCGACAAGCGGGTGCTGATCACCGAGGCCGACCTGGAGTCCTACCCCGGCATGTACCTCACCCCCGATGAAAAACTACCCCACACCCTTAAAGGACTCTTTGCCCCTGTACCCGCAGCCGTGGAGCAGGGTGGACACAATATGCTGCAGATGCGCGTGACGGAGAGAGAGGATTTTATCGCACAGACCGAGGGTAGCCGTAGCTTTCCCTGGCGTGTCTGCGTGGTTGCCGCGAACGATGCGGCACTGGCTGCCAGCGACATGGTCTACCGGCTCGCATCCCCCTCGCGTCTTGCCGACAACTCCTGGATCAAACCGGGTAAGGTGGCGTGGGACTGGTGGAACAACTGGAACATCTACGGTGTCGACTTCGAGGCCGGCATCAACAACGATACCTACAAGTACTACATCGACTTTGCCTCGGAGCATGGGGTGGAGTATGTGATTCTGGATGAGGGGTGGGCTGTCAACCTGCAGGCCGACCTGATGCAGGTGATTCCGGAGATAGATATCCCTGAGCTGGTGGCGTACGGTCGCGAACGGGGTGTAGGCATCATTCTCTGGGCCGGATACCATGCCTTCAACCGCGACATGGAGGAGGTGTGCCGTCATTATGCCGCGATGGGAGTCAAAGGCTTCAAGGTCGACTTCATGGATCGTGACGACCAGGAGATGGTCGATTTCATCTATCGTGCCTCGGAGACCGCGGCGCGTTACAAGATGCTGCTCGATTTTCATGGTGTCTTCAAGCCGACAGGCCTGAGTCGCACCTGGCCCAACGTGCTCAATTTCGAGGGGGTGCATGGGCTGGAACAGCTGAAGTGGTCGTCCGAGAGCGTCGACATGGTCACCTACGATGTTACCGTACCCTTTATCCGCATGGTGGCGGGGCCAATGGATTACACACAGGGAGCGATGCGCAACGCCTCGCGCGGTAACTACCGGCCGGTCAACTCCGAACCGATGAGCCAGGGTACCCGTTGTCGTCAGCTGGCGCTTTATGTGGTGTTCAATTCACCCATCAACATGCTGTGCGATAGCCCTACCGCGTATATGCGTGAACCGGAGTCGCTCGCATTCATCGCCTCCATCCCCACCGTGTGGGATGAGACATTGCCCCTCGACGGCAAGGTGGGTGAACATGTGACCATTGCCCGCCGCAGCGGCGACGATTGGTATGTGGGTGGCATTACCGGCTGGGATAGCCGTGAGGTGACGGTCGACCTCTCCTTTCTTCCCGCGGGAGCGTATGAGATGACCCTTTTCCGCGATGGAGTCAATGCCCACCGCAAGGGGAGTGATTACCGCAGGGAGATCAGGAAGGTCACGTCGGCAGATAGGCTCAACCTGCATCTGGCACCCGGTGGCGGCTTTGCCATTCACCTGAAGAGAAGCCTCTGATTCTCAGGCTCCCATCGATTCGGTCAGTGCCGGTGCGCAGCATTCAGGGCAGAGTTCTGCCCTGAATGGGTAAATCCTTCTGGCGTGTTCTACTGCGTCGTGACTTGAAGAAAAGCAACCGAGATAGATGCTGTGAGTGGCATTTTTCAGACAGCGACACTCCTGCCTGTGTACCTCTTCGGGCGCGATGTCCGGCGTCCTGTCGGAATTTTGTATGAGATAGTAATAATCCATGGCGGTCAAACCCGTTTAGAAAAGAACAATGGCGCATTGGATGAATTGCCGCGAAGCCCTGCTCCCGGTTCGCAAATATAATCATTTGGGACACAATCAGGACACTTTTTGTCTCTTTTTTTTAATCAAGCAGCACTTTTTAACAATACTCTTTTCTTTTGGAAGGACCCCGGGAAGGCGGAGCATCTCTCCGCAAGCTGTGTCTGTTTCATCCTGAACACCCGGACGGATACTACCCGACGCGTACGCTTGTCCGCAAGCTGTGTCCTATTTCACCCTGAACCCGTCGGGCATCTGGTACATGTCGGGCAGGTCGGCTGAGAAGTAGGAGAGGGGGCTGTTGTATAGCTGCAGGAAGCTGGCTTCCGACGCATGCCCCCTGAATACTGAAAAGAAGTGGTTGCCACTCTCCGAGGGGTCGTACTTGTTGCGCCACATCACCACCATGCTCACCTTCTGCCCGGTGAAGGGCTGGAGGATCTGCTGCGTCCAGTAGTTGGCCTCCGGCACGCCGTTGCGCTGTATCCCCTCCACGCCTGTCTCGGTCAC
>JADLKK010000016.1 GCA_016839025.1 Proteiniphilum sp. | reverse complement strand
CCCAGCGTCAGTCTCAGCTATCGTCCCGACTTCAGTGATCCGAAGTTCAACTTCTACGAGACCTACTCCTACAAGAACGAGTATGGGGAGGATGTGACATACACCTATTCCCCCTACTCATCCATGATGTTCGGTACCGCTCCCAAGGGACAGAGCGGGAGCATCGGCTTCGACTTCAAAAACAACCTGGAGATGAAAATACGGGATGAGAAGGATTCTACCGGCACCCGCAAGATCAGCCTGATCGATGATCTGGGCATCAGCTTCAACTACAACATGATGGCCGACTCAATGAAATGGAGCATGATCAACTCCAATATCCGCCTGAAGCTCTCCAAATCCTACACCCTCAGCCTGAATGCCACCTGGGATCCCTACATCTATGAGCTGGATCAGAATGGCAATCCCCGACAGGTAGACAAGCTGCGGGTACTCAATGGCAGGGGGATCGGTAAGCTGATGAACACCGGTACCAGCTTCTCCTACTCACTCAACCAGGATACATTCAAGAAGCTGTTCAGCAGGGGAGAAGAAAAAGATGAGGGAGAAGTGGAGAATCCTGACGCCCAACTGCCCGACGACGGCACCATGGGTGAAAACCCCTATGAAACAGCCGGCAGGGAGAGCAGACTGGGTCAGGCGGACGACTCAATGGGTGAATTTGACCCCGATGGCTATCTGAAGAATGCGGTCAACTGGAACCTCTCATTCAACTACTCGCTGCGGTATGGCTATGGCGAGTTTGACAAGGAGAAGATGGAGTACAAAGGGCGACTGACGCACAATTTCGGACTGAGCGGGTCGCTGCAGCCGACAAAGAACTGGAACCTCACCTTCAACACCGACTATAACTTTGAGATGAAAAAGTTCACCAGCGTCAACTGCACCCTCACGCGCGACCTGCACTGCTGGAGCATGTCGGCAAGCTTTATTCCGATCGGTCCCTACAAATCCTACAACTTCACCATCCGCGCCAACTCGTCCCTGTTGCAGGATCTGAAGTATGAACAACGCAGCTCACCCTACGACAGGGGTGCCGATTGGTACTAACCCTTTTTCTCACCCCAGAGCCTCTTCATCCACTCCTGCATCTTCACTTCTGAAGGATTGGACTGCGGATCCCAGAACCGGCTTTTGGTCAGCTCCCCGGGCAGATACTCCTGCTGCACGAAATTGTCCTTGTAATCATGCGCGTACTTATACTCTTTCCCATAGTCCAGCTCCTTCATCAGCGAGGTGGGCGCATTGCGCAGATGCAATGGCACCGGCAGGTTGCCGGTCTGCTCAACCTTAGACAGTGCCTTGTCAATGGCCAGGTAGGCAGAGTTGCTCTTGGGTGAGGTCGCCAGGTAGAGGGTGGTTTCCGCCAGCACGATGCGTCCCTCCGGCCAGCCGATCTTCTGCAGCGTCTCAAAACAGGCATTGGCCAGCAGCAGCGCATTGGGGTTAGCCAAACCAATATCTTCTGCGGCGGAGATCACCAGCCGGCGGGCAATGAACTTGGGATCCTCACCACCGGCAACCATCCGCGCCAGCCAGTAGATCGCCGCATCGGGGTCACTTCCCCGGATCGACTTGATGAAGGCGGAGATGATGTCATAATGCATCTCGCCCCCCTTGTCGTAGGCAGCAGGGTTCTCCTGTAACCGTTCCGTCACCAGCCTATCGGTGATCACCAACTCCTCCTCGTCCTGATCAGCAGTTTCGTCCGAAGCCACCGCCAGATCCAGGATATTGAGTAACTTGCGGGCATCCCCCCCCGAGAAGCGAAACAGCGCGTCGCTCTCCTGTACGGTAATCTTCCGCTCCTTCAGGATCAGATCCTCGGTAAGCGCCCGCCGGAGCAGTACCTCCAGATCTTTCTTCTCGAGCGGCTTGAGCACGTAGACCTGACAGCGCGACAAGAGCGGTCGGATCACCTCAAAAGAGGGGTTCTCGGTGGTGGCACCGATCAGTGTCACCGTACCCGTCTCCACCGCATGCAGCAGCGAGTCCTGTTGCGACTTGCTGAAGCGGTGTATTTCATCGATAAAGAGGATGGGGGCAGCACTGTCGAAGAAACGCGCATTCTTCGCCTTCTCGATCACCTCCCGCACATCCTTCACCCCCGAGTTGATGGCACTCAGCTTGTAAAAAGGTGCTTTCAGCGTGTTGGAAATGATGTTGGCCAGGGTGGTCTTCCCCACACCGGGTGGTCCCCAGAAGATGATGGAAGGGATCCTCCCCGAGTCGATCATGCGCCGCAACACGGCCCCCTCACCCACCAGATGCTCCTGACCGATGAACTGATCGAGATTCTGCGGCCGGAGCCGTTCAGCAAGCGGTGCGCTCATAATCACATCTGTTTTGTTGTCCCGTGACACAAAGATAGGGAAATTTAATACACAATAAAATTGTATCTTTGCAGCGATAAAATCAAAAAGGACCCTATGCAAATTGCCCCGATCTTGTCGCTTTTCGGCAATATGGAACCCCTGAACCAGGTCCGGCTCAATTTTAACCAAGAGAGTGTCGACCTGATGAATATCGCCATCGCCTTTATCATGTTTGGCGTGGCGCTCGGCATCAAGCCGGAACATTTCAGGACAGTCATCATGCGACCCAAACCGGTGTTGCTGGGAGTGATTACCCAGTATATCCTGTTACCGGCCCTCACCTTCCTACTGGTGCTGGTGACCCGCCCCAGCAACTCCGTAGCGTTGGGTATGATCCTGGTGGCTGCCTGCCCCGGCGGCAACATCTCCAACCTGATCTCCGCCATCTCAAAATCGAATATCACCCTCTCGGTGAGCCTCACCGGCATCACCACCCTGCTGAGCCTGGTGATGACACCCTTCAACTTCGCCTTCTGGGGTAGTCTCTATGCCAGGCACTCCCCCCTGCTGGTACCCATCGCCATCGACCCGGCCGAGATGTTTCGCACCGTCTTCCTGATCCTGGGCATTCCGGTGATGCTGGGCATGTTCGTGGGGATGAAATTTCCCACATTTGTGAGGAAAGTGGAGAAAAGCGTGCAGGCCGCTTCGGTCATCTTCTTCGTCGGCTTTATCGCCGCTGCGCTGGCGGGCAACTTCAGCATCTTCCTCCGCTACATTCACCTCACCTTCCTGCTGGTGTTCATCCACAACGGGCTGGCCTTTCTCGGCGGATACATCCTGCCGCGCCTCTTCCGGGCGAATGAGCTGAACAGCAGGACCATCTCCATCGAGACCGGTATCCAGAACTCCGGACTCGGACTGGCATTGATTTTTAATCCCCGCATCTTCCCCCCCGAGCTGAGCCTGGGAGGAATGGCCTTCATTGCCGCCTGGTGGGGCATCTGGCACATCGTGGCGGGACTGATGCTCGCCTTCTACTGGCGCCGTCGACCCGTAAAAAGGGAATTCCACTAAAACCATTGCACCATGCTATACCGTTACGATTTCCGCTATGCGATCGCCAAGTTCTACTTCAACAACGCCCTTCGCCTCAATTTCCGGAAGATTGTCTTTACCGGCAGGGACGAAAACGTATCAAGGCATAGGCCGGTGATCTTCGCTCCCAACCACCGCAACGCACTCATCGACGCGCTGCTGTTGGTCCTTGCTACCTACCACAGAAAACAGGTGGTCTTCCTGGCCCGTGCCGATATCTTCAAACAGGGAATGATCGCATGGATACTGAAAGGAATGCGCATCATGCCGGTATTCCGGATGCGCGACGGGAAGGATAACCTGGAGCGGAACAACGAGATTTTTCACCATGCGGCACGTATCCTGAGGCGGAACAATCCCCTCGCCCTCTTCCCCGAAGGGGTGCACAACCCGAAACAGTCGCTGTTGCCCATCCGCAAAGCGGTACCCCGCATCGTGCTGCCTACCGAGGCCTCTACAGGTTTCACCCTCAACAGCCAAATCGTGCCGGTATCCATCTACTACCGGGATATCTTCGCCTTCCTCTCCGATGTCTATATCACCTTTGGCGCCCCGATAGAGGTTTCCGGCTACAGGGACCTCTACAATGAGAATCCCGTACTGGCTGTTAATGCGCTGCGGCAGGAGCTGGAGGAGCGCCTTAAAAAAATGGTGGTGAACATACAAAGTGAAGAGTATTACGGGGAGTATCGTCATGCAATTGACTGGAACGGAGACCGGCTGGCTGAAGAGCTGTTTTTGCGACGAAAGGATGGGTATCTGCAGGCCTCGCTCCATATCGTGCGGGAACTCGACCGGATCCGGGAAGAGGATCTGACTGCCTTTGAAAGGATGATCACCAGATTCCGTGAGGCAGCAGGTCTGTTAACAGAGGAGGGACTTCGATCCACCGATCGGCTATGGAAACCAAAATCGGGGGCTCAGCTCACTGCCCGTGGGGTTGCGCTGTTACTCACCGCACCACTGGCGCTCTTCGGATTCCTAAACGGCATCTTTCCCATCCTGATACAGAAAAAGCTGCAGACACTGTTCAAGGACAAACAGTTTGTGGCATCGGCACGTTATGCCGCGGGCCTGATCTTTGTGCCGCTGTTTGACCTGTTGCAGTCGCTCGCCGTACGAATCATTACCAGTGCATGGCTGCCGGCACTCACCTATTTCCTGCTGATGCCGGCCACCTTCTACTTTGCCCTCTACTGGCGCAAATGGTGGAAGCAGCTGCAACGTGACCGCAAGGTGCAACGATTCGCCACACAGAAGCCAGAAATATGGAAACGCTTACTGGAGCTGATCAGACTCTGAATCATTCTTTTTCAATATAGGTGGCTGAAAACACCCTCACTACTGTATCAGGTGCTGTACGATTGCCTCAACAGCGGCATGCAGTCCGTCGGCATTCTTCCCGCCGGCGGTAGCGAAATGGGGTTGCCCCCCGCCGCCGCCCTGGATGAACTTCGCTGCCTCACGAACCATATTGCCGGCATGCAATCCTTCCGCTACCAGGTCATCACTCAGCATCACGGTGAGGGAGGGTTTACCATTCGCCACAGTGCCGGCCACGAATAGCATTTTTTCCGGAAACTGACCTTTCAGCTGGAAAGCGATATCCTTCACGACCTCAGACAACCCTGCCGGCAACTCCACCCGAAACAGGGTGATGCCATTAATCTCCACCCGCTTCTGGATGATCCGCTGCCGTAACTGCTCGCTTTTCTCTTTCATGAACTCCTGCACCTGCTTCTTCATCTCATCGTTTTCCGACAACAGCCGATGGATCCCCTGCATGATGTCGGGTACGTTGTGGAGCAGCTCTCTGATTTCCATGATCGCATCCTCCTTGGCATAGAGGTACTCTTCACAAACCCTGGCAGTCACGGCTTCGATACGACGTACACCGGCGGCGATGGCTCCCTCGTTCACAATACGGAAGGTGCCGATGCGGCCGGTGGAGGAGATATGTGTCCCACCACACAACTCGATGGAGGAGCCAAAACGGACCGTACGCACCTCCTCGCCATACTTCTCACCGAAGAGCGCCATTGCACCCTGTGCCTTTGCCACTTCGATGGGCACTTGACGATGCTCCTCGATGGCAAAATCACTCCTGATGGCAGCGGTCACCTTCCTCTCTACTGCACGGATCTCTTCCTGTGTCATCTTCTGGAAATGGGAAAAGTCGAACCGCAGCAAATCCGGTGATACATAGGAACCCTTTTGTTCCACGTGACTCCCCAGCACCTCACGTAATGCCTCGTGCATCAGGTGTGTCGCGGTATGATTGCACTCCGTGGCAGTACGTTTCTCTTCGTTGATACGGGCAATAAATGCTGCTTCAGGGTTTTCCGGAAGCTTCTCTGTGAGGTGTACCGCCAGGTTGTTCTCCCGCCTGGTATCGAATATCACAACAGACTCGCTGCCATCAGCCGCCATGAGCCAGCCACTGTCGCCCACCTGTCCCCCCATCTCGGCATAAAAGGGTGAGCGGGAGAGCACCAACTGGTAATAATTCCTGTTCTTCTGCTTCACGGCACGATAGCGGAGGATGCGGGTGCTACTCTCCGTTTCGTCGTACCCCACAAACAGCGGTTCACCCTCATGCAGCCGGCTCCAGTCACCTGTCTCCGTAGCAGCAGCATTGCGTGCCCGTTGTTTCTGCTTCTGCATCTCGGCGTCGAAGCCTGCCAGGTCGACCCGCATATCATGCTCCCGCAGGATCAGCTCTGTCAGGTCAATCGGAAAGCCATAGGTATCGTAGAGCTGGAAGGCCACCTCACCGCTGAGATACTCCCCCTTGCTCTCCGGAATACTCTTTTCCAACATCTTGATGCCGGTTTCAAGCGTACGCAGAAACGACTCCTCCTCCTCTTTGATCACCTTCTCAATCAGTATCTGCTGTGCCTGCAGCTCAGGGTAGGCATCTCCCATCACGCCGATCAGGGTGGGAATCAAACGGTAGATGAACGACTCCTGCATCCCCAGAAAGGTATAGCCATAGCGTACGGCACGCCGGAGGATGCGGCGAATCACATAACCCGCCCGCGCATTGGATGGAAGCTGGCCATCGGTCACCGAGAAGGCGATGGTACGCAGGTGATCGGCGATGACCCGCATGGCGACATCTCTCTTCGCATCCTCACCATAGGAGTGGGAGGTGATCTCGGCAATCCTGCCGATGATCGGCTGAAACAGGTCGGTGTCGTAGTTGGAGAGCTTGCCCTGCACCGCCATGCAGAGACGCTCGAAGCCCATGCCGGTGTCGATCACCTTCGCTGGCAGCGGCACCAGCGACCCGTCCGCCTTGCGGTTGTACTGCATGAAGACCAGGTTCCAGATCTCAATGACCTGGGGATGCCCCTGGTTCACCAGCGCCAGACCGCTCACCTTCTCCCGCTCACTGTCGGGACGGATATCGATATGAATCTCGGAGCAGGGTCCACAGGGGCCGGTGTCCCCCATCTCCCAGAAATTGTCTTTCTTGTTGCCGTTGATGATCCTGTCAGCCGGCAGAAACGCCTCCCAGTAGGAGGCAGCCTCATCGTCGCGTCCCAACCCCTCTTCCGCCGATCCCTCGAAGACGGTCACGTAGAGCCGCTCACTGTCGAGTTTTAGCACCTCGGTGAGGTATTCCCAGGCCCAGGCGATCGCCTCCTTCTTGAAATAGTCGCCAAAAGACCAGTTACCCAGCATCTCGAACATGGTGTGGTGATAGGTGTCGTGTCCCACCTCCTCCAGGTCGTTGTGCTTGCCACTCACACGCAGGCACTTCTGTGAGTCGGCCACCCGCGGGTACCTGATGGGGGCGTTACCCAGGATGATATCCTTGAACTGGTTCATCCCCGCATTGGTGAACATCAGCGTGGGGTCATCCTTGATCACCATCGGTGCGGAGGGCACGATCTGGTGCTGTTTCGACTGGAAAAAATCTTTGAACGACTGACGGATTTCTTTCGAAGTGATCATATCTCTCTATTCGTT
This sequence comes from Proteiniphilum sp., assembly GCA_016839025.1. Classification (GTDB taxonomy): domain Bacteria; phylum Bacteroidota; class Bacteroidia; order Bacteroidales; family Dysgonomonadaceae; genus Proteiniphilum. The sequence continues at coordinate 31,788 of JADLKK010000016.1, read as the reverse complement.
TGATGTTACAACACTTACCCTTTTTCCTGTTTCCAGCGTTTTCAGGGCTCATGTCACCGGAAAAGGCTCTTTATTCCAAATTAGAAGTGCAAAGATACTATTTTCTTGTGTTTTACGGAACAGAATATGAGATATCACTTTTTCGGACTACCTGCTATCCAAACAATTCTTTGTACCTTTGTGTTGCAAGCAGATAAAATGAGGGCAAAACCTCCTTTCCGGCACGGACACCGGATCTGCTGCCGTTTCACACACAGCAAAAACGCCATGCCATCAGTAGTACTTACTCATTGCCCTCTTTGTGGCAGTAGTGAACTTAAAAAAATGTTCGACTGTGAGGATCACTTCTCCAGCAGGGAGCTGTTCCCTGTCTACGACTGCCGGCAGTGCGGATTTCGCTTCACCAACCACTTCCCACCAGAGGAGAGCATCGGCGAATATTACGACTCGCCCAAATATGTCTCCCACTCCGACTCAGAAAAAGGAGTCACCAACAAGCTCTATCATCTCTTTCGGAAGATGATGCTGCAGCGGAAAGTGCACCTCGTGAAACGATTTACAAATCGGGTGGATGCCCGCCTGCTGGATATCGGTTGTGGCACCGGCTATTTCCTCCATGCCGCAAGAAAAGCGGGCTTTCGGGTGAGTGGCATCGAGAAAAACGACAAAGCAAGGGAGAAGGCAGCCTCTCTCTTTCATCTGGATCTGCAGGATGACCTCGACCGGTTTGCACCGGAACACCTCTTCGATGTAATCACCCTCTGGCATGTGCTGGAACACCTGGAAAAGCTGAATGAGAGCATTGCCAAAATCAGGAAGATGTTGAAACCGGAAGGTGCACTGGTCATCGCACTGCCCAATCACCTCTCATCCGACGCTGGAGTATATGGCAAATATTGGGCGGCCTATGATGTGCCGCGTCACCTCTGGCACTTCTCTCCCGACACCGTGGAGCAACTGATTCAAAAACATGGGATGCGTGTGGTGAAACGATACCGGATGCCTCTCGACGCCTTCTATATCAGCCTTTTGAGCGAATCCTACAGGGGAGATGCCTCATGGATCAGATACCCGAAGGCTTTTCTGACAGGCATGAAGGGCTATCTCCTCTCCCTGTTCAACCTGAATCATTCCAGTTCAATCATCTACATCATCCAACAATAACCATCCAGAGCCATGGGCAAACGAAAGAAACCGATTCAGTTCAATGACAAGCGTCTCTACTATTCCATCCAGGAGGTTGCAGACCACTTCGCGGTCAATGTCTCCCTGCTCCGTTTCTGGGAGAAGGAGTTCGACAACATCAACCCGAAGAAAACAGCGGGTGGTACCCGACAGTACCGGCAGGAGGATATCCAGCAGGTGGAGATCGTCTATCACCTGGTGAAAGAAAGGGGAATGACCCTGGAAGGGGCACGTCAGACCCTCCGCAGCAAGAAAGATGAGGAGACCAAACGGGTGGAGGCGGTAACACGGCTGACGGAGATCAAAAAAGAGCTGCTTCAGCTTGAAGAGGAGTTTGACCAACTCCATGCATCCAGGAAATATAAGAAAACGATAACTGAAGAGTAATGAAAAGAACACTATTCTTTCTCTTGATATTGATCTCTGTTACCCTCTCTGCCCAACAGGGATGTAAGCTGAAGGTCGGGGCTGAACGCATAGATCGCTATTTCCCGCTGCTGACAGGTAAACGGGTAGCGGTGATGACCAACCAGACCGGTATGGCGGGAGATGAACACCTGGTGGACCTGTTGCTCCGCCATCGGCACAACCTGGTGGGTATCTTCTCCCCCGAGCATGGGTTCCGTGGCACGGCCGACGCGGGCGAGCATGTCTCCAGCTCGGTGGATGAAAAAAGCGGTACCCCCATCTGGTCGCTCTATGGAAGCGGCAGCAGTAAGCCCACTGCCGAGAGGATGCAAGCATTCGATATCCTGGTTTTTGACCTGCAGGATGTAGGACTCCGTTTTTACACCTACTACGCCAGCATGGCCCGCCTGATGGATGCCTGTGCAGAACATGGCAAGCAGATGATCGTGCTGGACCGCCCCAATCCCAACGGCATGTATGTGGATGGCCCGATCCTGGACATGAAACACAAGTCGGGTGTGGGATGGCTGCCCATCCCGGTGGTGCATGGCATGACACTGGGTGAGCTGGCACTGATGATCAACGGCGAGGGATGGCTGCCTGAGAAGAGGGTCTGCGACCTCACCGTAGTTCCCTGCGAGAACTACACGCACCAGACACGCTACAATTTGCCCATCGCACCCTCACCCAACCTGCCCAACAACCATGCCATCTACCTCTATCCCTCTACCTGCCTCTTCGAGGGTACGGCGATGAGCCTTGGCAGAGGCACCCCCTACCCCTTTGAGGTGTATGGGCACCCTGATTACCGCGGATCGGACTTCTCCTTTACCCCGCGCAGTGTCCCCGGTGCCAAGAATCCACCGCTGCTCAACAAAAAATGCTACGGGGTGGATCTGCGTGAGCTGCCGGATGAAGAAATCATCGCCGGCGGTTTCGATCTCACCTACCTGATCGATGCCTACCGGAATCTCGGTATGGGTGATCGATTCTTCACCCCCTTCTTCGAGAAACTGGTCGGCGTAGATTATATCCGGCAGGATATCCTTGCCGGAAAAACGGCAGAGGAGATCAAAAAACGATGGCGTTGCGATGTGGAACAGTTCAAACAGCAACGAAAGCCTTACCTTTTGTATGAAGAATAGACTTCCCAAATCAAATATCCTACTTCCCAAATAGTTTTTGTATTTTTGCACTTCATTTACACAACGTTCAGGAGACACAACGAAAAAGAGATCTCTTTTCGCGCGTTGAATTGCGTTCAGATTAAGAATTGAATCACAATATGGAGATTGCAAGCAAATACAACCCCACAGAGGTAGAAGAGAAGTGGTACCGCTACTGGATGGAAAACAACCTGTTCCACTCCGAGCCGGATGAAAGGGAACCCTATACCATCGTCATACCGCCACCCAACGTTACCGGCGTGCTGCACATGGGTCATATGCTCAACAACACCATCCAGGATGTGTTGGTGCGACGTGCACGCATGCAGGGCAAGAATGCCTGCTGGGTGCCCGGCACCGACCACGCCTCCATCGCCACCGAGGCGAAGGTGGTGAACCGCCTCGCCGAGCAGGGGATCAAAAAGAGCGACCTCACCCGGGAGCAGTTCCTGAAACACGCCTGGGAGTGGACCCGGGAGCACGGGGGAATCATCCTGGAGCAGCTGAAAAAGCTGGGTGCCTCCTGCGACTGGGAAAGAACCGCCTTCACCATGGATGAAATACGCTCTGAAAGTGTGTTGCGTGTCTTTTGTGATCTCTATGAAAAAGGTCTGATCTACCGCGGCGTACGGATGGTCAACTGGGACCCGAAGGCGCTCACCGCCCTCTCCGACGAAGAGGTGATCCACAAGGAGGTGAACGGCAAGCTCTACTACCTGCGGTATAGGATAGAGGGAGATCCCGAAGGTGGTTATGCCGTAGTGGCCACCACCCGCCCGGAAACCATCATGGGCGACACGGCGATGTGCATCAACCCGAATGACCCGAAGAACGCTCACCTGAAAGGAAAGAAGGTGATTGTACCCCTGGTGAACCGCGTGATCCCGGTGATCGAGGATGATTACGTGGATATTGAGTTCGGTACCGGCTGCCTGAAGGTGACGCCGGCACACGACGTGAACGACTATATGCTGGGAGAGAAATACAACCTCCCCACCATCGATATCTTCAACCCCGACGGGACGCTCAATGAGCACGGGGCGATGTATGCCGGGATGGAACGCTTTGCCGTACGCAAACAGATCGAAAAGGATCTGGAGGCAGCCGGACTGATGGAGAAGACGGAACCCTACACCCATAAGGTGGGCTTCTCGGAACGGACCGACGAGGCGATTGAGCCGAAACTCTCCATGCAATGGTTCCTGAAGATGGATAAGTTGGCGGGGCCAGCCACCGAAGCGGTAGAAAACGACACCATCCGCTTCTTTCCGGAGAAGTACAAAAATACCTATCGCCACTGGATGGAGCACATCAAGGACTGGTGTATCAGCCGCCAGCTCTGGTGGGGCCACCGCATCCCGGCCTATTTCCTTCCGCAAGGAGGTGTGGTGGTCGGGTTGACCCGTGAAGAGGCATATGAAAAGGCAAAACAGATGGTGGACTATCCCCTCACCCCCAATGATCTGAAACAGGATGAGGATGTGCTCGACACCTGGTTCTCCTCCTGGCTCTGGCCTATCTCCGTCTTCGACGGCATCCGTAAGCCGGAAAACAACGATATCCAATATTACTATCCTACCAGCGATCTGGTAACAGGACCCGATATCATCTTCTTCTGGGTGGCACGCATGATCATGTCGGGCTATGAATACCGGCAGGATGCCTGCTTCAGGAATGTCTACTTCACCGGTATCGTGCGCGATAAACTGGGCAGGAAGATGTCGAAACAACTGGGAAACTCACCCGACCCGATCGGGTTGATGAACCAGTATGGTGCCGACGGCGTCCGCATGGGGATGCTGCTCTCCTCAGCGGCCGGTAATGACCTCTTGTTCGATGAGACCCTCTGTGAACAGGGACGCAACTTCAACAACAAGATATGGAATGCCTTCCGACTGATCAGGGGCTGGGAGACAAATGACAGCCTCAGGCAGCCGGAGTCGGCGGAGATCGCCATCGACTGGTTCGGCAGCAAGCTCTCAGAGACCATCGCGGAAATGGACGACCTCTTCTCCAAGTACCGTCTCTCTGAAGCATTGATGCTTCTCTATAAGCTTTTCTGGGATGAGTTCTCCTCCTGGTACCTGGAGATGATCAAACCTGCCTTCCAGCAACCGATCGACAGCAAGACCTACCGAGTAACGCTGGACTATTTCGATGCGCTGCTCCGGCTGCTTCACCCCTTCATGCCCTTTATCACGGAAGAGCTGTGGCAGGCACTACAGCAAAGGAATGAGGGAGAGAGTATCATGACTGTGCTTCAACCGAAAGCGGAGACAAAAGACCCGGAACTGCTGTCACAGTTTGATCGGGTGAAGCAGGTGATTGCCGGGGTACGCACCATTCGTCTGGAGAAGAACATCCCCAGCAAAGATTCACTGGAGCTACAGGTCACCAGTGACCATAACAAACAGTTCAACAGTGTGATCACCAAGATGTGCAACCTCTCCTCACTCACGGTTGTTGCCGAAAAGGAGGCAGGAGCTGCGGGATTCATGGTGGGCACCACCGAGTACTCGGTACCGCTGGCCGACAGGATGGATGCGAAAGCTGAGCTCCAAAAGCTGAAAACAGAGCTGGAGTACACCGAAGGATTTCTGCTCTCGGTATCAAAAAAGCTGGGCAACGAACGGTTCGTGCAAAATGCAAAACCGGAGATCGTGGAGAACGAACGGAAGAAAAAGGCGGATGCCGAAAGCAAGATCGCATCGCTGAAAGAGAATATCGCTGCATTGGAGGAATAAGTGTATCTGCAGGAACTGCAGGCTATCGCAGCAACGGAGACCATCAGAGCATTCCCAAACAGGAAGATTATGCAGAACAAATTGACCTTTACCAGTTCTATTACCTGCTGGTGCACCTCAACCTCTTCGGCAGCGGATACGACCCTTCCGTCGCTGCCATCCTGAAGGGATGTTTCTAAAACTCCAGATAGGGCTCCAGACGTTTGATATCCTCCTCTGTGAAAACATCCAGCATTGCCAGTTCCCGGATCGATTGGATGTCACCTTTCTTTCGCCGGAGATTCACAATGGCCTGCACCTGCTCATAGTTGAGATAGGGATGGCGCAATAGCTCTCGGAACTCCGCACGGTTGACCGGCAAGCGGCGGCAAAGGCTGTCAGGCGAAATATAAGCTGATATGCGGGCATACAATTCCGGGCTGAACCCATACACCTCCAACAATTGTCCTTTGCAGACGTAACCTCCCAGCAGCTCACGATACCCCACAATGCGGGCGGCATAACTGCTGCCGATACCCGGAATCATTTTCCAGCGGCTCGTGTCGGTCTCATTCAGCGAGATGGTTTCTCCCGGTCGCAACTTCACCGTGACGGGATAAACCGGATAAATGCGATGTGAACTCTTTACCGCCGGGTCACTTGCCGCTTCTACCTCATTCCCGGATGAAGCGAACCTTTCTCTCTTTGCAGTACTATCAATGAAGCGTGCCCCGTCTGACTGATCCACCTGACCACTGAGGCGAAACTGTTCAAATGCACGAATCAGCGAATCGTTCTGCTGCAGCACGATATCGGAGGAGCGACGGTTGCTGAGCAGGATCTGAAGGATCAGGGTCAGCACAATCAGGATCAGCAACAGGAGGATTGCCAACCTTGATCCTCTGTGAAAATATAAAAAATCCTTCCAACGCATTGAAATGAAAGGCTTCTGTTCGACACGGTAAAGGTACAAATTATCTGATTTCTCTTTTGATAAAGTGGCAGAAATTGTACCTTTGGTTGCTGAATATCAGAAACGACTCTTATTCTACCTTGATTTCCGGAACATATGGTATTGAATTATATATGGATCGCCTTCTTTCTCGTCGCCTTCGTCGTGGCACTGGTGAAATTGCTTTTCTTCGGAGACATGCAGGTCTTCACCAATATCATGAACTCCACCTACGACACCGCCCGAACCGGCTTTGAGATTTCACTCGGGCTGACGGGTGTGCTCTCCCTCTGGCTGGGGGTGATGAAAATTGGTGAACGGGGCGGCATGGTGGAGATGTTCTCCCGTGCGGTGGCCCCCCTCTTCTCCCGTCTCTTCCCCGATCTTCCAAAGAACCACCCTGCCTCGGGATCGATGTTGATGAACATCTCGGCCAACATGCTGGGACTAGACAATGCCGCCACCCCCTTTGGCCTGAAGGCGATGCAGCAGCTGCAGGAGATCAATCCAGAGAAAGAGCAGGCCTCCAATCCGATGATTATGTTTCTCGTGCTGAATGCTTCGGGACTCACCCTGATACCGGTCACGGTGATGGTCTACCGAGCACAGCTGGGCGCCGCCAACCCGGCCGATGTATTTATCCCCATCATGATCGCCACCTTTGCTGCTACACTGGCAGGGGTAGTTGCTGTCTGCCTGCGGCAGGGCATCAACATTTTCCAGCGGGCGATCCTGGGCTTCCTGCTGGGCATGTGCACCATCATCGCTGCCACGGTGCTGCTCTTCCGCACCATGCCACAGGAACAGGTCAACATCGTCTCCAGCCTGGCTGCCAACGTGATCCTCTTCTCCATTATCTGCCTCTTTATCCTAAAGGCGCTGCGCCGGAAGATCAATATCTTCGAAGCATTCATCGACGGGGCGAAGGATGGATTCAAGACCGCCGTCACCATCATCCCTTACCTGATCGCCATCCTGGTGGGTATCGGTGTCTTCCGTGCCTCGGGGGCAATGGATTTTATGATGGAGGGACTGCGTAACCTGGTAGCGATGACCGGCAGCGACACCCGCTGGGTAGACGGCATGCCCACCGCCCTGATGAAACCGCTCAGCGGCAGCGGAGCAAGGGGGATGATGATCGACACGATGAAGAACCTTGGTGCCGACTCATTCGCCGGTCGACTTTCAGCGGTATTGCAGGGTGCTACCGACACCACCTTCTATATTGTGGCTGTTTACTATGGAGCAGTGAACATCAAAAATTCGCGCTATACCGTTCCCTATGCGCTTTTGGCCGATCTGGCAGGCGTTATCACCGCCATTTTCACGGCCTACCTCTTTTTCGGATAACAAACAGGCGATTCTCGGAGTTAATAAAACGTAATAACGTATGGCCATCAGATTCCAATCAGAAAAGGTTCCCTTTCCGGAGACCATCAAAAAACGCGAGACGGCAAACTGGATCAGAGCGGTTGCCGCTGGTTACGGAAAAAAAGTGGGAGAACTCTCCTATCTCTTTTGTGACGATGAGAAGATCCTCGAGGTGAATCGTCACTACCTGCGACATGATTTCTACACCGATATCATCACATTCGATTATTCCGAAGGAGAGATCATCTCCGGGGATATCCTCATCAGCCTGGAGACAGTGCGCAGCAATTCACAAAAGTATCAGACTGCGTGGCAGGAGGAATTGCGCCGGGTGATCATCCATGGAGTACTCCACCTCTGCGGCCTCAAGGACAAGACCAGGGAGGAAGAGAAGAGCATGAGAGTTGCGGAGGAAGAGGCGCTCAAGCTGCTCAGAAAGAACCCCGCTAATTTACAAAACGACCTGAAAAACAACGTCAATTCACATTTGTAAACCAAAACGGAACCGATATGTTACAACCCTTCTCCCTGATCTTTTACAACACCGAAAACTTTTACGATACTGTCGATGATCCGTTCACCATGGACGATGATTTCACGCCCGACGGTTTCCGGAAATGGACCGAAAACAGGTACAAAGAGAAGGTGAAAAAATTGACCAATGTAATCTCTGAAGTTGTGCATCCGGAGTTCCCCGATATCATTGCACTTGCCGAAATTGAAAACAAAACGGTGATGGAAAGCATACTGGCAGGGATGGGAATGAAAGGAGGAAAAAGCTACAGCTATGTGCACTATGACAGCCCTGACGAACGGGGATCGGATGTCGCAATGATCTTCAATACCCGTACCTTTCGCGTGCTGGAGAGCCACCCCCTGCTGATTCATCTGCCAGGCGTCGAGGATCGCACCCGCGACATCCTCTATGTGAAAGGCATCCTACCCAATGGTGAGCAGTTACATCTGTTTGTCACCCACTTCCCATCGCGTGCTGAAGGCAGGGAGCTCTCCGAGCGGAGGCGATATTTCGCAGCCAGCGAACTAAGAAACGCTGTCTACAAGGTAACAGCGGAGGATCCAGAAGCAAACATCATCATAATGGGCGATTTCAACGACACCCCTGACGACAACAGTGTGGATGAGGTGCTGGGTGCACGAAAAAATTTCAAAGATATCAACAGCCTGCGGCTCTACAACCTGCTATACCCACGCTATAGCAAAGGGATGGGTAGCACCTACCACAAGGGATGGGTGTTGTTCGACCAGGTCATTGTCTCCGGTAATCTGTTGACGTCGCCAACCATCGACTGCAAACCAGAATATGCAGACATCTTTAATCCTACCTGGCTACTCCATTTCGACCGCAACAACCGTCCCAGACCGAACCGCACCTATAGCGGCAAATACGTGGGAGGATACAGCGACCACCTCCCCATCTACCTCCGTCTTTTCTTGAAATAGGGCAGCAAAGAGCCATATTATCGGTTATTAACAGTCTAACAGGCAGGTAACATCTCCTTTTTTGGTACATTTGCAACCTGAAAAAAAGCAAATGAACTTCAGTTATGACATCATAGTTGTGGGTGCCGGCCATGCCGGTTGCGAAGCGGCAACAGCTGCCGCCAACCTGGGCTCGAAGACACTGCTCATCACCATGGACATGAACAAGATTGCCCAGATGAGCTGCAACCCGGCCATGGGGGGGGTGGCCAAGGGACAGATTGTACGTGAAATTGACGCCCTGGGAGGCCAGAGCGGTATTGTCAGTGACCTTACTGCCATCCAGTTCCGCATGCTCAATCGTTCCAAGGGCCCCGCCATGTGGAGTCCCCGCGTGCAGAGCGACAGGATGAAATATATCGAAACCTGGCGGGGGATCATCGAAAACAGCCCCAACCTATCCATGTGGCAGGACACGGTCACGGAACTACTTTTCGAAGGCAACAATGTGACAGGAGTGATAACCCGCATGGGGGTAACCTTCACTTCCCGGACGGTGATCCTCACCAATGGGACCTTTTTGAACGGATTGATACACATAGGAAAAGTGCAGATCGGTGGAGGGCGTATTGCCGAGCCGGCATCCGCAGGGATGACCGAACAACTGCGGGAGCGCGGATTCCGTACCGACCGGATGAAAACCGGCACCCCCGTACGGATTGACGCACGAACGGTCGACTTTTCCCATCTGGAGGAGCAGAAAGGGGATATCGACTTCCATAAGTTCTCCTACCTCCCGCAAGTACAGCGCACCCTCACACAGCGGAGTTGCTGGATCGCCTACACCTCCGAAGAGGTGCATGCTGCCCTGCGGGAGGGACTGGATGACTCACCACTCTACAACGGTCAGATACAGAGCATCGGCCCACGCTACTGCCCCAGCATCGAGACAAAGATTGTCACCTTCTCCGAAAAAACCAGCCACCAGCTCTTTCTCGAGCCGGAAGGAGAGACCACACATGAATGCTACCTCAATGGCTTCTCCTCTTCTCTTCCACTGGAGACACAACTGAAGGCACTGCAGCGCATCCCCGCCTTCCGGAACACCCACATCTTTCGCCCCGGATATGCCATCGAATATGACTTCTTCGATCCTACGCAACTCCACCCCACCCTCGAGACCAAAGCGGTGAAAAACCTCTTTTTCGCAGGGCAAATCAATGGCACAACAGGATACGAAGAGGCAGCAGGACAGGGAATCGTTGCAGGGATCAATGCCCATATCAACTGCCATGGCGGCAGTCCCTTCGTACTGAAACGCGACGAAGCCTATATCGGTGTCTTGATCGACGACCTGATCACCAAAGGGGTAGATGAACCCTACCGGATGTTTACCTCCCGAGCCGAACACCGCATCCTGCTGCGTCAGGACAACGCCGACGAGCGGTTGACACGCAAAGCTTACGACCTGGGACTGGCCAGTGCGGAACGGATGGGACTGCTCAACAGCAAAGAAGAAAAAATTGAGGAGATCATCCGCTTTGTCAACAATTTTTCCATCAAGGCTGACCGGATCAACCCTTATCTGGAAAGGATCGGCACAACACCTCTCAAACAGGGGGTGAAGCTAATTGATTTGCTGGTGAGGCCACATATCGACCTGGGAGTAATGGCACGGGAGATATCCTCCCTGCAGGAACTGCTGGAGAGCATTACGGAAAGGAAAGATGAGATCATTGAGTCGGCCGATATCCGGATCAAGTACAGCGGCTACATCAAACGGGAGCAGCTGATGGCCGACAAGATCACCCGCCTGGAGGAGATCCGCATCAAAGACAAATTCAACTACAGCCAGATCCAGTCACTCTCAACCGAAGCACGCCAGAAGCTGACACGCATCAATCCGGAGACTATCGCCCAAGCAGGCAGGATTCCGGGTGTTTCCCCCAATGACATATCGGTGCTGCTGGTACTACTCGGAAGATAAAAACAACATGTTTCACGTGGAACATTCTCAAAGATAAAATCAAATATTTGCATCACAATGAGCGTTGAAAAACTAACCGCATCGGTCAGAAACATCCCCGACTTCCCGATCCCGGGCATTCAGTTCAAGGACATCACCACCCTTTTCCAGTCACCGGAGCAGCTGAGGGAGCTTTCTGACATCCTCTATGAAAGCTACCGCACGAAAGAGATCACCAAGGTTGTGGGGATAGAATCAAGGGGGTTCTTCATGGGACCGGCTGTGGCCATCAGACTGGGTGCGGGCTTCGTTCCTATACGCAAGCCGGGAAAACTCCCTTATCGGGTGATCGAAGAGACCTATAGCAAGGAATATGGGGAAGACACCATCCAAATCCATGAGGATGCCCTCTCCAGGGATGATGTGGTACTGATTCATGATGACCTGCTGGCTACCGGCGGCACCATGGTGGCTGCATACAACCTGGTAAAAAAACTGGGTGTGCGGAAAGTTTTCATCAACTTCCTGATTGAACTGGAGGAGCTGGATGGACGCTCCCTCTTTCCCGAGGAGGTAGAGGTCAGCTCCATTCTGAAATTCTCCATCTAAGAGAAAAGAGATTCGCAGCATCGTTCATTTTTGTTTAGCCGGGTGCAACCAGTGAAACAAAGATGGGCTCTTTTTTGTATCTTTGTCAACAGGGCGTGCTTACCGCAAAAATGAACGAAGAGATCAGAAATACGTTGAACGTGATTCCCCATCAGCCGGGATGTTACCAGTTTCTGGATGAAAGGGGGACGGTAATCTATGTGGGAAAGGCAAAGGATTTGAAGAAACGGGTTTCCTCCTATTTCAACAAGCAGCAGGATCATCCCAAGACAAGGATACTGGTGCGAAAGATCCATAAAATCAAATACATTGTCGTCAACACCGAAGAGGACACCTTCCTGCTGGAAAACAACCTGATCAAACAGCTGCGTCCCCGATACAATGTGATGCTCAAGGATGACAAAAGCTACCCCTCCATCGTTATCAAGAATGAGTATTTTCCGCGTGTCTACAAGACCCGCAACATCCTGAAGGATGGCTCGCGCTATTTCGGACCATACACCTCGGTACAATCGATCAATGCACTGCTCGAGATTTTCCGTACACTCTACAAGATCCGGACCTGCCGGCTGAATCTCACACCTGAAAATATTGCAGCGGGAAAATTCAAGGTATGTCTGCAATACCATATCAAAAAATGCAAAGGACCCTGTGAGGGGTTACAGTCGCTTGAAGATTACAATCGGAACATTGCTGAGATTACCGAAATTCTGAAAGGGAATATCTCAATTATCGAGAAGCAGATCCGGGAGGAGATGCAGAAACTGGCAGAAGAACTCCGCTTCGAAGAGGCGCAGGAGCTGAAGGAGAAGCTCTTGTTGATCCAGGGTTTCCGGGAGAAGTCACAGGTTGTCAGCAGCTTTGATTACAACCTCGACGTATTTGCATTTGAGGAGGATGAACAGGCAGCCTACATCAACTACCTGCATGTGGTAAATGGCGCCATCAATCAGGCATATACTTTTGAGTACCAGAAGAGGCTGGAGGAAACTCCGGAGGAATTACTCGGTCTCGGTATCGTGGAGATGCGGCAGCGGTTTGGCAGTAGCTCGAAAGAGATCATTGTGCCCTTCCTGCCTGAACTGAAGCTGGCGAATGTGGAGTTTACCATACCACAGCGAGGCGATAAGCGAACCCTGTTGCAATTGTCACAGAAAAATGTGAAGCAGTTCAAGGTCGACAAGCTCAAAAAAGCGGAGATGCTGAATCCTGATCAGCGGGCTACACGCATTTTGAAAACGGTGCAAAAAGATCTTCAACTAAAAGAGATGCCCTGGCACATCGAGTGCTTTGACAACTCCAATATACAGGGAACGCATCCGGTCGCTGCCTGCGTAGTATTCAAGAAGGCAAAACCGGTAAAGAGGGAGTACCGTCACTTCAACGTGAAGAGTGTTACAGGACCCGATGATTACGCATCAATGCGCGAGATTGTGGAAAGACGTTACTCTCGGCTGCTTAACGAAGCCTCCCCCCTACCCCAACTCATTGTGGTTGACGGAGGTAAGGGACAACTGCATGCTGCCGTGGAATCACTGCAGAAAATCGGCCTCTATGGAAAGATCGCCGTGATTGGCATCGCAAAGCGACTGGAAGAGATTTACTACCCGGGTGACTCCGTTCCGCTCTATATCGACAAAAATTCGGAAACGTTGAAACTGATTCAGCAGCTTCGCGACGAGGCACACCGTTTTGGAATCACTTTTCACCGGCAAAAGAGAAGCAAGTCGCAGATCACCTCGCAATTTGATGAGGTGAAGGGTATCGGTAAGGAGACGAAGAGGAAATTGCTCACCCGTTTCAAAAGCATCAAACGGATTCGCGAAGCTTCGGATGAAGAGATCATCGGGTTAATTGGAAAAAGCAAGGGAGAGCTAATCCTTCGGTGGATCAGGGAAACCAGTAACAGGCAGGAAGAATGAGGGCACTGATTCAGCGGGTATCGCAAGCGACAGTATGGAACAACGGAAAAAGATTGAGCTGTATTGGTAAAGGATTGCTTATCTTTGTCGGTATCGGGACAGATGATGAAGAGCAGGATATCGGTTATCTCTGCAGGAAAATCGTTCAGCTGAGGGTATTTGACGATGCCGGTGGCATCATGAATCTCCCGCTATCGGATGTGAATGGTGAGTTACTGGTGGTATCGCAGTTCACCTTGCATGCCAGCACAAAAAAGGGAAACCGCCCCTCTTATATCCGCGCGGCAAGACCCGAAATAGCCATCCCGCTTTACGAGAGATTCTGTCACGAATTGGCACAGCTCTCGGGAAGAGCAGTGCAAACGGGAGAATTTGGGGCCGACATGCAGGTAGAGATGATCAACGACGGACCGGTCACCATCTGGATCGATTCGAAAAACAGAGAGTAGATGAGAATAAAGGAGGCACAAGAACTGGTCGACAGCTGGATACACACCTATGGTGTGCGTTACTTCAGCGAGCTGACCAACATGGCTATCCTAACCGAAGAGGTGGGAGAGCTGGCCCGCATCATGGCCCGTACTTACGGCGATCAATCCTTCAAGGAAAGCGACCGCGGTGGAGACCTGGCCGATGAGATGGCTGACCTATTGTGGGTATTGCTCTGTCTGGCCAACCAGACAGGTGTGGACCTGGAGGAGGCGTTGAAAAAGAACCTGGAGAAAAAGAACAACAGGGATGCCTCCCGACACAAGGAAAATCCCAAGCTAAACGGAACCGTAGAAAACAACCCATAAAACGAATATCTGTATGGAGAATGATCAGTACCTATCAACCCTGAAAGCCTATCCCTTTACGCTCAGCGATGAACAGGTTACGGAAGAGGTTAGCCGCCTGCTGGCGGAGAAAACTGACCAAAACAGGACAAAAGAGGTCTACAGCCGCTTGTACGGTTGCATCGACCTCACTACGCTCAACAGCACAGACACCCGTGAAGCTGTCTGGCAGTTTACCGAAAAGGTGAACAGCTTCGAAGGCAGTCGCCCCGACACACCCAATGTGGCCGCCATCTGCGTCTATCCGAACTTTGCACATACGGTAAAAGAGGCACTGACAGCCGATGTGCGTATCGCCTGCGTTTCAGCCGGATTCCCTTCCTCACAGACCTTTTCCGAGGTGAAGGTGGCAGAAACTGCCCTAGCTGTAGCCGACGGAGCCGATGAAATTGACGTGGTGATCAACCTGGGTCTGTTCCTGGGTGAAGAGTATGAAGAGTTCTGCGAAGAGCTCTCCGAGATCAAGGAAGCCTGCCGACAGGCTACCCTCAAGGTGATCCTTGAGACCGGAGCGCTGAAAAGTGCCCGCAACATCCACCGTGCTTCAATCCTCTCCCTCTATTCCGGCGCTGATTTCCTGAAAACTACCACCGGAAAGGGTTATCCCGGAGCTACACCGGAAGCGGCATGGGTAGTTTGCAAGGCAATCAGGGAGTACCACCAGAAAACAGGTCGCAAGGTCGGATTCAAAGTTTCGGGTGGTGTTGCTACACCGGAAGATGCCGTGAAATACTACTCCATTGTGAAAGAGGTGCTGGGAGATGAGTGGTGTAACAATTCCCTCTTTCGAATAGGTGCCAGCAGGCTGGCAGACGCATTACTGGCTGAAACTGAATAAGCCTGGAGATCATTCAGGAAAATACCATATCCGCAGACTAAACAGCAATAGAAACCCACAACAATGACAACGAAAAAAAAACTCATATTCTTTTTTCTTTTTTTCAGCACCCTCCCACTCTTCTCACAGCAGCTGGCCACTGGATTTGTCTTTGAAGACAGTAACGGAAACGGACGCAAAGAACGACGGGAGCCCGGCATAGCGGGTGTAGCAGTCTCTAACGGTACCGATGTGGTGCTGACCCGGGACGACGGCAGCTACCGGATCCCGGTGAAGAGTGGCAATACCCTCTTTGTGATCAAACCCGAAGGATACCAGCCTGCAGTGAACGAAGACTTCATCCCACAGTTCTACTACCACTACAAGCCAGATGGATCACCGGACAACTACACCTACAAAGGAGTCGCTCCCACCGGTGAGCTGCCGCGATCGGTCGATTTTGCCCTCTACCGCTACGATGAGCCGGAAGCATTCACCGCCATCGTTTTCGGCGATCCACAGCCCTACTCGATGGATGACCTGGACTATTTCTCCCGCAAGATCGTAGAAGATGTAACGATAAACGACAAAACCCTTTTCGGCATCAGCCTGGGTGATATCGTAGGCAACAACCTCGACCTGCAACCGGAATATAAAAAGCGAATGCGTCATCTGCAACTCCCCTGGTACAACGTGATGGGCAATCATGATATGAATTACGATGCACCGACAGATGCACTCTCGGATGAGACCTTCGAGATGAATTTCGGCAGCGCCAACTACGCCTTTAACTACGGCCACGCCCATTTCATCGTGCTCGACAATATCCTTTACCCCGATCCACGCGACGGAAAGGGATACTGGGGCGGGTACCGCCTCGATCAGTTGCTCTTTTTGGAAAACGACCTGAAGCATGTACCGAAAGACAAGCTGATTGTGCTCTCTCAGCACATCCACATGAAAAATCTCAGCGGTTACCGGGAAGGAGACCGGCAGCGGCTTTTTGATCTGTTGAAAGAGTTTGATAATGTGCTGGTAATGTCGGCTCACACCCATCTGCAGGAGCAGATCGAGTATACCTCGGCTGAGGGATGGATGGGCAGGAAACCGCTGCATGAGTACAACGCCGGTACCACCTCCGGCGACTGGTACTCCGGGAAAAAGGATGCTAACGGGCTCCCCGATGCTACCATGCGGGACGGCACTCCTCAGGGTTATGCTTTCCTGCATATAAATGGCAACCACTATAGCGTGGATTACAAGGTCGCCGGCAGAGAGCAGGAGTATCAGATGAACATCCATGCACCCAAAGTGGTTCCCCATAAGGGAAGGAGCAGCTCCCAGATCGTGGTCAACTTCTTTATGGGAAGCCGCAACGACCCTGTGGAGTATCGCATCGGAAACGGTAAATGGGTGAAAATGCAGTACATTGAAGCAGCAGACCCCTCCTACTCTGCCAAGCTGTTCGAATGGGACTTCACCGACAGGCTGCTCCCGGGACGCAGACCTTCGAATGCCGTAAACAGTACCCACCTATGGCAGGGCCCCATCAAGACCAATCTGCCACCCGGCGAACATCTGATTGAGGTACGCGCCACCGACCGATACGGGAAGCAACACTACGGAAAGCGAAGTTACCAGATTCTCGAGTGACAGTCCGGAAAGAGAAAACGATATAAATCTGCCTTTTTGTCATATTTAAGCCCCTGAAAACAGCAAAAACTGACCAAAGTGCGCCATTTTGTCCTTTTTCATGGCATTTTCAACCGGATATACCCAACGGCACATCATTTGCCATTGATATGATGCGAGAGTAAAGCAAAGAATGTAAAACCAAAAATAAAGAAAGGGTACAAGTATGACAATTATCAGACGTTCCAACAACTGGCTGCCGAGTGTATTCAACGACTTTTTCGGCAATGAGTGGATGCAGAACAACAACCGGTCGGTACCGGCCATCAACATCCAGCAAAATGAAAATGACTTTCTGGTAGAGGTTGCCGCTCCTGGCATGACCAAAGAGGATTGCAACGTACGGATCGACGAGGAGAATAACCTGGTGATTTCGTTCGAGAAAAAGAGCGAATCGGAAGAAAATGACAAAAAGGGCAACTACCTGCGGCGTGAGTTTTCTTATACGCAGTTTCAGCGGACGATGATCCTTCCGGACAACGTGGAAAAGGAGAAGATCACCGCAAAGGTTGAAAACGGCGTGTTATCGGTAACCATACCGGTTGCCAACGAAGAGAAGATTCCCAACTCCAGGCTGATCGAGATTCAGTAATGGATGACAATCATTGAAGTGAAGGTACCACCCCACCCCGGGGTGGTTTTTTTAGTACCTGCGATCCTTCAGATAGGCAAGAAAAAGACGCATCAGTGATTCCATCTCCTCGCTGAAACTGAATCCGGAGATGATCTGCTCCGCTTCTGTTAGGAGGCTCTCCATCTTCCCGTATGCGTAATCGATGCCTCCCTGCTCACGGGCAAACGCCAACAGACGGGCAATGTGCTCATCACTGTAATTGCGTCGGTTGATGATCTCCATCATCTCTGCGGTAATTGCCGCAGGTGCGTGCTGCAGTGCATATATCAGCGGCAGGGTGATCTTTCCCTCCCGGATGTCGTTACCGGTGGGTTTACCCACATCCCTGTTGAAATAGTCAAAGATATCATCCCTGATCTGAAAGCAGATACCAAGGATGCTGCCCAGCTGCGTGAAACGGCTGATCATCAGGCTATCAGCCCCCCCGGTGATGGCACCGATAGCAATGCTGGCACGCATCAGTGAGGCCGTTTTTTTGTCTATCACCTCAAAGTAGGCCGCTTCATCCACAATGATCCGATCGGCCAGCGTGAACTGGTTCAACTCTCCCTCGGCGAGATTTTGTCCCAGTTCGGAGATAATCCGGATGATGTTGAGGTCCTTGGTTTTTACGCTCTCCAGCAGTGCAGTCGAAAGCAGGTAATCACCCAGCAGCACTGCCTGCGTATTGTCGTAGACCGCATGGAGTGACCGTTTGCCGCGGCGGGTATCAGACTTGTCGATCACATCATCGTGAATCAGGGTGGCAGTGTGCAAGAGTTCTACTGTCACAGCACCATGATAGGTCTCCGGGATGATTGCACCACAAGCTTTTGCTGTCATCAGCACCAGCAGGGGTCTCAGTCTCTTTCCTGTGGTACCGAAGAGATAACCTGTCATCTCACTGATCAGCGGATTATCGCTTTTCACCGATGCCTGCAGGTACTCCTCAAAAAGTACCATCTCCTTCCGGAGGAAATCTTTTATAAGCTGACCCTGATCCATCGAAACCGATTTAACAGCTACAAAAGTAAAAATAATTCTCTGCTTCGCAACAAATATTCTTAACTTTACGTTTCCTTAATGTTATGACAGGAGATTATGAACAAGAACAAACTCTTCCTACTCGACGCATACGCACTCATCTATCGTTCCTACTACGCATTCATCCGGAACCCCAGGGTCAACTCGAAAGGAGAGAACACCTCTGCCGTGTTCGGCTTTGTGAATACCCTCGAGGAGGTGCTGCGCAAGGAAGACCCCTCACATATTGCCGTTGCATTTGACCCGCCGGGACCCACCTTCCGGCATGTTGAATTTGAAGCATATAAGGCACAGCGCGAGGCCACACCGGAAGATATCAAATGGTCGGTCCCGGTGATCAAGGAGATCATCAGTGCCTACAACATTCCCGTACTGGAGATGGAAGGGTATGAGGCGGATGATGTGATCGGTACGCTGGCCAAGCGGGCTGACAAGGAGCGCTTCGATGTCTACATGATGACGCCCGACAAGGATTACGGACAGCTTGCCGAACCCCATATCTTCATCTACAAGCCCCGCTACGGCAGCAATGAATTTGAACTGTTGGATGACCGTCGGGTGATGGAGAAGTATGGACTCTCCCACCCTGCTCAGGTGATCGACCTGCTGGGATTGATGGGCGACACATCCGACAACATTCCCGGCTGTCCCGGTGTGGGCGAGAAAACAGCGGTGAAATTGCTGCAGGATTTTGGGTCAATCGACAACCTGCTACAGCATACCGATCAGCTGAAAGGCGCACTGAGGAAGAAAGTGGAGGAACACAGCGAACAGATCCGCATCTCACGTATGCTGGCTACCATCAAAACCGATGTACCCATCGAAGTGGATGAAGAGCTCTTCCGGCGGCAAGAGATCAACAGAGAAGCCCTTCGGACAATCTTTGAGAAACTGGAGTTTCGCAATCTGCTGAACCGTGTGTTGAAAGAGGAGCCCTCCCCACCCGATCCGGCTCAACCGGTTCAAGGTGAACTGTTTGCTCAATTCGACACAGTGGAAGCAACAGATGCAGCTGTTTTGCCTACCGGTTTCTCCGATATCAGCAGCACACCCCACGATTACCGGATGGCAGCCACGGATCGGGAACGAAAAGAGTTGTCGGCACTGCTCTCATCACAGGAAGAGGTGTGCTTCGACACCGAGACCACTGGTGTGGATCCGTTGGTGAGTGATCTGGTAGGCCTCTCCTTCGCTTTCCGTGAAGGGGAAGCATACTATGTGCCGGTATCGGCAGATCGTGAACAGGCGATGAAAGAGATTGCTGTTTTCAAACCTTTCTTCGAAGACGCAACCATCACCAAGATCGGTCAGAACATCAAATATGACATCCTGCAACTGCGGCAGTACGGCATCCTGGTAAAAGGGAAATTGTTCGACACCATGATCGCCCACTACCTGCTCAACCCCGAACAGCGTCACGGGATGGACTATATGGCTGAGAGCTACCTGCAATACCGCACCATCCATATCGAAGAGCTGATCGGTCCCCGCGGCAAGAACCAAAAGAACATGCGGGAGGTGGATCCCCCGGTGGTGAAGGAGTATGCCGCCGAGGATGCCGACATCACATTGAAACTGAAAAATATACTGGAGAAGGAGATCAGCCGGAGCGGTTTGGAACATTTATTCCATGAGGTTGAATCCCCCCTCATCTATGTGCTGGCCGATATGGAGTGGACGGGGGTACGCCTCGACCTGGAGGCGCTGAAAGAGCTCTCAGGTCAGTATAGTGTAGAACTGGAATCGATTGAGCTTGAGATAGCCGCAATGGCCGGCATGCCGTTCAACGTCAACTCCCCCAAGCAAATCGGTGAGGTGTTGTTCGACCGGCTCAAGATCGCGGAGAAGCCGAAGAAAACCAAAACGGGACAATACAAAACCAGTGAGGAGGAGCTGGAAAAGCTCCGCAACCGGCACCCGATCATCGAAAAGATACTGGAACAGCGGGGTCTCAAAAAGCTGCTGAGCACCTATGTAGATGCTTTTCCACTACTGGTCAGCAAAGGCAGTGGCAAGGTGCACACCTCCTTCAACCAGACGGTAGCCGCCACCGGCAGGCTCAGCAGCACCAACCCCAACCTGCAGAACATTCCCATCCGCGATGAGCGGGGCAGGGAGATGCGCAAGGTGTTTATCCCCGATGAGGGATGTCTCTTTCTCTCGTCGGACTATTCTCAGATAGAATTGCGTATCATGGCGCACCTGAGCGGTGATGAAAACATGGTGGAGGCCTTTGCCAAAGGACAGGATATCCATGCCGCCACCGCTGCAAAGATGTATAAAATCCCACTGGAAGAGGTGACCGGTGATATGCGGAGAAAAGCGAAGACAGCCAACTTCGGTATCATCTACGGCATCAGTCCCTTCGGTTTGTCGGAACGGCTTAACATCCCGCGTGGTGAAGCCAAAGAACTGATCGATGAGTACTTTGTCACCTTCCCGGGTGTGAAGCAGTACATGGATAACTCTATTCTCCATGCCCGCGAGAAAGGGTACGTGGAGACCCTCTTCGGTCGAAAGCGCTATCTGCCCGATATCAACTCCCGCAACGCCACAGTGCGTGGTTACGCAGAACGCAACGCCATCAATGCACCCATCCAGGGGAGCGCTGCCGATATCATCAAGGTGGCGATGACCCGCATCTTCACACGCTTTGAAGAGGAGCAGCTGCGATCAAAGATGATCCTGCAGGTACATGATGAACTCAACTTCAATGTCTTCCCCGATGAACTGGAAAAGGTGCGGCAGATTGTCACCAGTGAGATGGAGAACGCCTGCAGCCTGAGCGTTCCGCTCGTCACCGACCTGGGGGTGGGGGAGAACTGGTTGGTAGCACACTGAGTCCATGCTCGACGGTTTGGCGGAATATGGTTACTGGGGTTTGTTGCTTGCCTCCTTCCTTGCTGCGACGGTGTTGCCCTTCAGCTCTGAGGTGGTCTTCGCGGCCCTGATCGCTGCGGGACTGGACAGCTGGCAGTGCATCCTCTTCGCCACCCTGGGCAATGCGGCAGGTGGTGCCACCTGCTACTACCTGGGACGGCTCGGCAAAACAGAGTGGCTGGAGAAATGGTTCCGGATCAAGCCCGAACAGATTGACAGAATCGTACGCTGGCTGCATGCAAAGGGTGGGGTAATGGGCTTCTTCGGCTTCCTCCCGGCGGTGGGTGACGCGATCCTGGTGGCATTGGGCTTCATGCGGGCCAACGTGCCACTGGTAATGAGTAGCATGACACTGGGCAAGTTCCTACGCTACCTGCTGATCGCCTTCGGTACGGAGGGGATGCTATCGCTGTTTTCTTGATGACTGCCTGGTTCTAGGTTAGCAGGTTAGTAAGTTCGTTGTTCGAAGTTTGCAGATTGAATTTCATGAATCATGAACCGGGAACTACGAATGAGGAATATAGATTCAGAAACCAGGAACAAACGGCCAACAGCTAAAAGCTAAAAAAAAAAATATGACCATTCTTTTTCATGAAATCGTATATGGACCGGTTCAGAGCCGCCGGCTGGGCAGTTCGCTGGGAGTGAATCTGCTACCCTATGACGGCAAGCTCTGCTCGTTCGACTGCATTTACTGCGAGTGCGGATTCAACAGGGATTTCCGCACCCAAACAAAGCTACCCGACAGGGAAAATGTACGGGCTGCTCTTGAGGATAAGCTGCAACAGTTGCAAATGGAGAAAATATCACCCGATGTGATCACCTTCGCCGGCAACGGAGAACCGACGATGCATCCGGAGTTCGAAGGAATCATCGACGACACACTGCTGCTTCGTACACGTTACTTCCCCGATGCTAAGATCAGTGTACTTTCCAACGGGTTGCATCTCAATAAGAAGGAGGTATTCGACGCCATGAGAAAGGTGGATAACCCCATCCTGAAACTGGATTCCGCTTTCGACGAGACAGCGCGACAAATCGACCGCCCCAATGCCGCCACCTACAGCGTGAGTCAGCAGGTGGAACGGTACAGGTTGTTTCAAGGTGACTTTATCCTGCAGTCGATGTTTCTCCGTGGACGCTTTGAGGAGAGGATGGTAGATAACACCACCGAGGAGGAGATTTCGGCATGGCTGGGGCTCGTCAGGTCACTCCGCCCACGCGAGGTGATGATCTATACCATTGACAGGGAAACGCCCGCCAGAGAGCTTGAGAAGGCACCTCCCGAGGTACTGCAGGAGATTGCCCGCAGGGTAGGGGAGCTGGGCATCCCGACCATTGTGGCGGGATAACCCTTGCGCTTCAAACCCCTCCGGAGGAATCCAAAAAGTTACCCAACAACCGGTAGCGTTTGTAGCGTAGCTTGTAGAGGTGATCAAACTCCACACGAGGGGTGTAGAGCTTCAGGTTACCTTGCCCCAACCGGTCGGTAGCCGACTGCAGCGAGTCAAACAACCCTGCGGCCACAGCTGCCAGCATGGCGGCACCCAGTGCTCCAGCCTGTTGTGCCCTGGCCACCCTGATCGGCACCCCCATCACATCGGCCAGGGTTTGCATCACATAGGATGACTTCAGTGAGATGCCGCCCACCCCGATAACCTCATCCACCCGCACACCCTCTTTTGCAAGATGCTCCAGAATGGCACGTGATCCGAAGGCGGTAGCCTCCACCAGGCTCTTGAAGAGCAGTGCAGGTGTGGTTCCAAGGGTGATCCCGGTGATTCCTCCCTTCAGGGTCTGATCGCCATAGGGTGAACGACGGCCGTTGAGCCAGTCGACAGCGATCGGATCATCCTCCTGCAGCGGCAATTGTGCTGCCTCGTCGTTCAGTCGCGACAACACCTTCCCTGTCACATCCTCCTTCAAATCAGGGGATAGAAAAGCGGTGCCCCAGGAGAGGAGATCCCGGAACCAGGCATAGATGTCGCCAAAAGCCGATTGCCCCGCTTCCAGTCCTATCAGCCCGGGAATCACGGATCCATCCACCTGACCACTGATACCGGTGATCTCTTTCTCCCCGATATCCTGTTTCGAGGTTACCACAATATCACAGGTGGAGGTACCGATAATCTTCACCATGCTGTTGGCTCGGATGCCGGCACCCACGGCACCGGCATGTGCATCGATGATGCCGACAGAAACCACTACTCCACGGGGCAAACCGAGGCGCTCTGACCACTCCTCGGTGATCATGCCGGCCGGAGTACCGCCGGTGAAGGCATCGTCGCTCAAAAGCGCCCTGAATTCACCCAGCAGTGGATCCAGTTTTGAGAGAAACGCTGGCGAGGGGTACCCCCCCCACTCTTCCGCCCACATTCCTTTGTGCCCCGCTGCACAGCGGCTTCTCTTCACCTTCTCCGGCCGCAGGGTACCGGTTAGAAGTGCCGGCATCCAGTCGCAATGCTCGACCACTCCTCCGGCATCACGCCGGATTCGTCCGTTCCTGCGCAAGATATGGAGAGCCTTTGACCAAAACCATTCTGAGGAGTAGGTTCCTCCTGAACGGGATGTATAGTCGGTCACCCACTCATGAGCCAGCCTGCTGATCTCACCTGCCTCATCGACGGAAGTGTGATCCTTCCACAGCACAAACATCGCATCGGGATCCTCCTCGTAACCGGGCAGCAGCGCCAGGGGGGTTCCATGCCGGTCGGTCAGGCAGGGTGTGCTCCCGGTGGTATCGATCCCGATGGCGACCACCTCTGCCGCCTGATCGGGTGTTATCCTGGCCAACAGCCCATGAATCACCTCTTCCAGTGAATCGATATAATCCTGTGGATGCTGTCGGTAGCTGTTGGCAGCGGCATCGCAATAGAGCCCGTTCTTCCAGCGGGGATAGAAAGCGGTATGAGCAGCCAGCTCCTCACCTGTTGCACAATCCACCACCACGGCGCGACAGGAGTCGGTGCCATAATCAATTCCAATAACCAGTGGTTGTTTCATCATGTTTCATTCGATTCGTGACTGATTGCATCCTGCAATTTCTTGTTACGGGCAACGGTGAGACTGTACCATGCAATGATTCCGAAAGCCACTGCCGGAACCAGGTAGGCAAACCGGATGCTGCCCGACTGGTCGGAGAGGATGCCCTGTATCTGCGTCAACAGGGCAGCTCCCGCGATCGCCATCACCATACCCGAGCCGCCGATCTTGGTATCCTCACCCAACCCTTTCAGGCCGAGACCGTAGATGGTGGGGAACATGAGTGACATGCATCCGGAGATCGCCATCAGCGCATAGACACCGGTGAATCCAGATGCAGTGACCACAATCACCGAACAGACGATTGCCAGCAGGGCAAGGAGTGTGAGAAGGTTCACCGGTTTCACGTACTTCATCAGCCAGGTGCATATGAATCGACCCAGCACGAAGAGAATCAGCGACAGGATGTAATAGGTCGCACCCGCCTGCTCGGCGGTTCTGGGCAACAGTACATCGAGTCCCAGCCATTCCGCCAGCGTGTAAAAGCCTCCCGCCACCGGCTCCACGTTCCTCAACGCTACGATGATCGCTTCCGGGGTGGGATTGGAGCCAAGCGCCGCAATCACGGCATCAAAATTGAGCTGTTGCATCACGTAGCGGATGATAAACGACCAGACAGCGATCTGTGCCCCTACATAGAAGAACTGTGCCACCACACCCCAGACGTAGTTCTTGTTTCTCTTGAGCCGCCGCAGCGTAGCTTTCAGGTGGAGCTGCCTCTCCTCATCCTGAGCCTTTGGCATGCGGGTGAAGAGGATCGCCAGAAAGAGCAGCAGCATCACCCCTGCCAGCACAAGATAGGCTGTGGTGACCGCATTCAGCTCCAGGTTCTGGATTCGTGTCAGCTCCTCCTGCTGCAATGTCGCTCTTTCGAGAGCACTCATGGTGTTGAGCTGCGACAGTACGAAGATCTGGCTTACCAACACGCCGGTAAGTGCCCCAAAGGGGTTGAACGACTGGGAGAAATTGAGTCTCCGGGTAGCGGTCACCGGGTCGCCCAGTGCATAGACATAGGAGTTTGCCGATGTCTCCAGCACCGAGAGGCCGGCAAAGAGCACGAAGATGGCCAGCAGGTACATCCCGAAGCTGAGAAAGGAGTTGAGATCATTGGCCAGTAGGGCTGGATAGAAGAGGGATCCCCCCGTGATGCAGAGAGCCAGTCCGAGCAGGACACCCGACTTGTAGGTATGCTTCTTGATGAAGATGGCTCCCGGCAAGGCAAAGAAGCCGTAACCCAGCAGGTAGCAGACCACCTGTATCCAGGCAGTCTGGGTGTCCGAGAGGCTCATGATCCGCTTGAATGCCGCCAGCATGGTATCGGTCATGTTGTTGGGCACCGCCCAGATAAAAAAGAGAGAGGTGAGAAGGATAAAGGGAAGAACGATCCCTGCCGGCACCAGCCGGTGTTTGTCAGTTTGCAGTGTGTTCATGATCTCATTAATGGAAAATGGTGGTTATTCTGTCCGGACTTACGCCGAGCAGCTGCTCCGCGATAGGGGAGAGGGTTGTCCGATCGCCCGTGAAATGATAGAGGGTGTGCCGGTGCGTCAGCGTCTCTCCCGACTCCAGGAAGGCGGCCGGTGAACAGCTCTCCAGTTCCAGGAAAGGCCCCATGATGCTACCATCCTCCAGTGGACCGTCGTTGTAGGCGTTGAGTGCATCACCCTTCAGGGGGTCCTTTTCCGGGTTCCACTCCTGGTTGAGGTAGGTGGCATCGGGTGCTACAGTGAAGGTCATCAGGGTAAGCCTACCCCCGATCGGATCGTAATTGGCAGCGATGCCTTTGGTTCTGCGGGCGTTCATGCCCAGCTTGCCTCTTGCCTTCCCATCGGTTTTAAAGAAAAGGACACCCTCCTCGTCCACCAACCGTTCAGCCGGTATCTCACCGAAATAGTCGGAGGTGACCACCGTTCCCAGCTCCTCTTCGTTTCCCCTATGGTAGGGGATGATGGTGACCGCTTCCTCCGAGGGGTTGAACATGTCAAGCATCCAGATACAGACGGTACCGGTCTCCTCGTTCCAGGCAAAGTCATTGCGGTTGGTGATCCGGTTTTCGGTGCTGTAGGCCACCATCTTCATCTCACGGGGAAGGGAGAGTCCCAGTTCACGGCTGCTTTGCTCCCGGGAGAGCAGTTTAATTCTCCGTTCAGCGCCGATCTTCAGGGCAGTTCCCTGGTAGTTCACGACCTCCATCTCCTTGGTGAAGAGAGCCTCTGCATCCGTAGCTGTTTCAAGCTCCCAGGCTTCGATATCAATCGGCTTTGGTGTGTGCCAATTCTCATAGACCTGCTCCGTTCCCGGCGCGAAGTAAACGGAGTAGCGTCCCCCTTCCGGCCCGAGCCAGAAACGGTTTTCGCCGCCATATCCGTTCATGTGCTCATCCACAATGCCTGCATCGAAGAATTTATAGTTGACAAAACCGTGGCTGTTCCCTTCCAGTCCGTTGGCCGTTGAAGTGAACACCTTCGCCTGGTATTTTGCCGAGAGAATCAGCTGTGCCTTCCCATCTTCCGATTTCAGGAGGATCAGACTGTCTTTTTCCGAGAGGTAGTTCAGGTCATAACCGAATGTACCTTTTTCATAGTTCCTTTTCATTGATTCCGATTTTTTTCCGTCGCCGGTGCAGGAGAGGCTGAAGAGTCCCCCGATCAGTACAGCTGCCGCAACGCCAGTGGATAGATTTCGTTTCATCATATTGTTTTTATGGTTCTGTTTCATTTCTCAATTCATCGATTAATAGCCGCGCTGCCCTGATCTCCATCATTCCCGGGAGATGATCCAGGATGCGGTAAACATCAATTCATTTCCAGCTCTTCCCAAGAGGGTAATGTCGGAAAAGAAGCATGCGGTTCACCCTGATACCAGAAAGCGGTGGAGGAGATATCCGACTGCTGGGGCAGGTAACGGCCTCCATGTCTCCATCCCAGATCCTGGATGGTGATCTTCATATCCTTTTTGAAGCGAACCGGATCCATCACATGCCAGCGGTAAAGTCCGAATCTCTGTCCTGCCTTGTAGGTCTGATCGGGCGGAAGGACCTGCACCAATCCTGCATAGGGTGTGGCAAACGTTGTATATTTTCCACCTCTGTCGAAATTATAAGAGCCACAGAAATAATCTTCCGTACCGGTGCCTATTATCGTGGGAAACTGTTTGTCTCCATCCATGAAGAACTTGATCTCTCCTTCACCCCACCAGCCATTGTTGTTGACCTGCCAGGCCATGTATACACCCACATAATGCCCTTCACCCTTGATACCGTCCACGATGGTGTAATCGGACGTGCTATTCACCTTTGTCCTACGGAACTGCGCATGAAAGTAGGCGGCATCATCTGGCACGTCGGTCAGCGTATAGTCGATCTGATAATATAGGTTCATCGGTTGTTCGTCGTTGATGTTGGTCATGGTGATCCTGCATTTTTTGCGGAACGGCATCACCCAGTAACAGTTGAATGCACTGCCGGGGTTAACCGTAACCGGCAGAGAATTGAGATGGGCATATTCGTTCCATCCCATCCCGAAGAAGTGTCCTACAGGAACCTCTACAGATGGTTCTTTTTCATCATCCCAGTAGATGCGGATGATGGAAAATCGCCAGTTTCCGGTGGGGGTCATCCAGATATGCTGGATGGCACCAGGCCCTTTAATCTCAGCCATGGTGAATGTCTCGCCCGGCTGAATAGTAACATAGGGGTTCACCTTCCATCCCTGTCCCAGGTCGCGCGAAGCACGGGTAGCATTTGCGGTGTTGCGGGGCGCATTGGGATCGGGTGTAGCCATTCCCCCCTTCCCTTTTTCACCTGTGAAATTCTCAGGACTGATGGAGCGGGATTCCGCATTGGACAAGCGGTAGAGATTACCCATGTTCATATCCAGACCGTTAAAATCGCGGTTCTGGGCATGTGTCAGTGAAAAGGAAATCGCTGTGAATGCGATTAATGTCAGATAAAATGTTTTTTGATTCATAATCAATAGTTTTCTGTTAGCATATTACGTTAAATTTGAACAAATTTATACAATTAATCAATTTCCCAATTGCATCTCGTTGAAATTATCTGTTTGATCAAGGTAACGATTGGATCAATCATCTTTTGTTGCTCCCACATGAATCCTATTCACCTCTATTTCACCATACAGGACGTCAAGGGAAGGTGTATCGTTTTTCAGTGATACCGAACCAAAACCTTTTTCAGTGGATAAGAAAGAGGTGAAATCACCAATCTTTGAATCGATGTAGAGTGTTTTATCCACCGCATCGTATCTCACGCCGGTGAGGCCCTGCAGCATGCCGTAGCTTGCCATGGCACGGACATACCAGTGTCCGCATTCATATTCGTTAAAGGGGTTGCGTACCGATCCGTCGTAACGCTGCCTGCAGATGCGCACGATCTCCAGTCCCTTCTCCACCTCACCTTTCAGCATCAGGTGGCTGGCAACTTGATATTCAATACCGGTCCAAACCTCGTTACTGTAGACAAAAGGGAGCGACAGGGTACCTCCCTTCGGCCAAGTACAGAGAAGTAGTCCCCCATCCTCACCACAGGCATAGGTAGGCCGCTGCGGATTGTAATGATCCTCGAGAGTCGGTTTCAGGTTGTATCGGTGAACTGCCGTCAGGTGGCTTTTCACCTTGTCATCCTCAATCTCTTCCGGCAGTCCGCAGACAGCGGCCATCCACATGCCCAGGATGCCATCTGAAAGGCATCCGGAACCATACTGGTATTTGGGACCCTCCTTCTTCAGTAGTGCCACTGCCTCATCGGAATAGTTCCCGCCGAAAGATTGCACTTCCACGGGATTGGGTGCCTGCAAACCCTCCCAGATGATTTTCTGGATGAAATACTCCCCATCAAAGAGTTCATTTTCCACATAGCTTTTCCCTTTAAGCAGCAGTTTTTCGTAGCGGCTGAAGGGCTGATTCAGCTCTTTGCACATGGCAATCATGGCAGTCAATGCTCCCAGGTAAAAGCTGGTGCACATTCCGTCCGGCCCCCAGAACTCAATGTCATAGGTATTGTGATGGGGTTCCTCGAGATATCCCTTCTCTTTCGGATCCCATGTACGGATGCAATAATCGATGCTTTTCTGTACGTAGGGAAAGAGACTTTTCATCCACTGGGTGTCACCACTGATGCGCCACTCCCTGTAGAGTTTCATGATTCCCCCGAGCTGACCGTCGGCGGCTGCATGAAAGTCGTGCGTGGTGGGGGATATGGGGATGTTGGAACGGAAGTTCTGGTGTCCCTGTTCATCCTGGCTTACCAGAAACTCCGTCTCACGGAGTGTTCTTTCCAGTGCCGGGAAGAGATGGGGGATTGCCTGAGCGTAGTTCCAGACATGGGTGCAGCTACCGTGACAGCAACCGGCATCATCGTTACAGCCCTCCCACGCCCAGAGTCTGCCGTCAGCAACACGCAGAATGGTAGGGGATTTCAGGATGGTCAGGTTTGCTGCCACCGCTTCCAGCACCTCTGCCGGCAGGGTAGAGCGGTAAAAGGCATCCCTGAACAGAGCTGAATCTCTTTTCAGTTGTTTTTTCTGTTCATTCCAATAGGCTGTCAGTTGATCCAGGCTCCTGAATCGTTCCGCATACCAGGGACGATAGTAAGGATTCTTCGCATCGGGAATGTTGAGCTGTTCAGGGGAAATTCGTTCCCATCCCTCAAGCTGTTTGTTCTCGAAGTCAGCAATCACAATCGCGTTGCCGGAAGGATTTCTCATCGATTCACCGCTGTTGTCGGTGAGGATAAACTGATCGGCAAGGATATGCCCCCAACCGTAGGTATCAAGATCCACAAACTTCAAACGGGCCTCTTTGCCCTGGTAGCGTTTCAGATCCCATATCTGCTCGGTCAGCAGTTCGCTGTTCTGACCGGTAGCCGTTTCCACAGTTTGTTCATCGATTACCAGGTTGACAGAGGTGAGCTCTTTCTTATTCCCGCCCCCAATCAAAAACTTCAGGTATCTCCTGTTGACAGGGAAGGGGGGTGAGACCAGTATGCCCACCTGTCCGTCACCTGTCGGATCGAAAGAGTTCAGTAAGCCTGTTCCCTGATAACCGGAAACCGTTTGCTGATTTTTCACCGCTTTCCTGGTGGTTTTACCCGTAAAAGCCTCCCCCGTGACAATGGGATGCCCGATGGAAAGGTCTGACTTTGGGAGATACCAGCAAAAATTCACCTTGATGGTTTTCTCTTCACCCGGATTCAACAGGAATGGCAGATAGACCGATGCACCGGGAGCGACTCCCTCGATGGGGGGGTGGTTCACCACTTTTCCCTCCCTGATATTATCCCACAGGATGGTCTGTGCATCGAACCAGCCACCCCTGAACCAACAATGGTCTGTAACAGCGTTGTTGTCGTCGAGGTAGATGGCAAAACCACCGGGATGAGTCCCGCCGCTCGCAACTGCTTTGGTCAGACGGAAACCATTCTCCTGTGGTGCAATCATTCCCTTTTCGTCTATGAAATTGCGCGCATTGTAGGAAAAAACGGCCTCCAACCTCTTCTCGCTGTTATTTTTGAACGAATATTCCAGTACACCAACCGGCAGGCTGGAGTTGTCCTCATCGGTAGGAACAAAGGGACTCCATCCCTCGATTTGCACCTCAAGAGGGATATCGTTGTCCTGCAACTTGATTGTTGCGAAAGGAAATCTTGCCAGAAAAGAACCCCTGGAGAACCGGGGAAGACCGTAATTGCGGTTTCCCAGTCCGTTACCGCTTCCCCGCGGCCCGAAGAGCTTCCAGGTGGGAACAGTCGATTCCAGCACCTTGGCTCCCTTTTCCAGTCCTTTTACGCTGAGCGCAGCAAAGGCATACGGAACATTGTAGATCTCAGGCCGGTTGTTCACCGAAAGATGAGAAATGGCACCGGTGCCCTCCAGGCAAAACATGCCGGCGCCGATACCTCCAATCGGGAATGCCACCCTGCTCAGGTACTCATTTTCATACATCCCATTGAAGTTCCTTACGGTCCTGTCGAGCTGCAGGGATAGTGCATTCATCTCTGTTCTTTTTCCCAGCAGACTATCTGTCGAAGTAATGGCAGGGTATCCCGACGCCGCGAGGGTACCGAGTCCCATTTTTTTCAGGAATGTTCTTCTGTTACTCATTTTT
>JADLKK010000015.1 GCA_016839025.1 Proteiniphilum sp. | reverse complement strand
CCTTCACGGTTTTGTCCACGGCACTATAGTGAACCGTCATGCCGGCACCACAGAGTAACGGGACGACCGGGTCGTCCGGCGTGAACCGCACACTTCCCGAAGCGACATCGAGGTGGGTTGCCGAACTATCGGCGGTGACGGAAAACTCGGTGCCTAGCACTTCTATTCGTGCTGTAGGGGTGGAGATAATAAAGGGTTTTGCTTCGTTACGGGCTACCGCGAACGCGATTTCTCCCTGCATCTCGATACGCCGCTCGCACTTTCCGAAGCTTTTGTCATACGTCAATTCCGCCCCTTGTTGCATCACGATCCCGGTTTCATCCGGGAGCATGAAGCGCGCGGACTCGGTAGTGGCTACCAGGGTCACATCTCGATTGCTCATGAAAAAGAGGATACCCGCCACGAGGAGGAGCGTCGCCGCTACCGCTATGCGTCTGAACGTGATGAGCGACCGCCGTTTTGAAGGGATGCCCAGCCGCGCTTGTAGCCGGGGCCATGCCTTGTGGCTCATGAACCGCCCCGGCTGATAATGGCGTGCCACAAACCGGATGATCTCTTCGGGTGTTTGGATGTTTGGTTGTTGCATAACGATCTATTCTACCTCTATGATGCAAAAAAAATAAAATCACTCACACGATCGAGAAGAATTTTCGGCTATCCTTCCCTGCGCGATTCATCGGATGAAAAGACAGGGAAATAGACGCGGGCAACTTGCCTTTTATCCAGCTTGGCCAGGGCAATTGTTCAGGCAAAGAAGCAAAGATAGGCGTTGAAATCTTTGGCGCGCAGCGATTGCATGGCACGAAAGACGTGGTTCTCAATGGTCTTTACGGTTAACCCGGTTTGTGCCGCGATCTCTTTGTAGTTCAACCCATCGCGTTTTGCCATCAGGAAGATCTGGCGACGGCGTTCCGGGAGTTCATCGATCATCTTCCAGATGCGGGCTTCCATTTTGCTGCGTTCTATCTGCCCTTCATCCGACAGCAGTTGATCAGCTGGCACATTGTCCAACGGCGTGGTAGGTTTTGCGTCACGAATACGGGTCAGGCAATTGTTTCGGACTGCTTTGTAAAGATATGCTTTCACCGAATGTATCGATTCCAGTTGCTCCCTTTTGTCCCACAGTTTCATGAAGGTCTCCTGTACAACATCCTCGGCTTCCTCGGCGTTGCCCATGACATGCAGGGCGTACAGACAAAGGGGACGATAGAGGGTGTGAAAGTATTGGGAAAATTGTTTCTCTGAAAACTGCATCGAAACGAATGGTTGGGAAGGGGTGTAAAAACGAAAAAACAGATGCTGAAGGGTGAAAATGATGTATAATGATGTATATTGTCTTACACCACCTCACACTCATAGAGGGTGAGGTGGTGTAAGCATGTGGAAAATTCACAATTATGGGATTGTAATGGTCCTCTTCTCTTTGTTGCTCTGGAAAGCCAGTTCGATGATCCGCATCACATTGCGTGCCTCTTCCGGCTTAACCGCCAGTTCTGCCTGGCCGTTGATGGCGTCACGCAGGTTGATGAAATAGTCGCGGTAGTCACCCGGTTCGCTCTCCAGCTTTCCCTCTATCTTCACACCCTTGTATTCGGCGTTGATCCTGCCCCATATGCTCTCCGGTTCTCGTCCCCAATCTTTACCTTTTGGGATGGCACCCCCATCGAGGGTAGCCTCCTGCACATCCAGACCATATTTGACGAAGGAACCGTTCGTGCCGTGCAGCAGATAGGTAGGTCCCGGGATGCGGCAAATCATGCCTGACTTGAGGGTAGCGGTGAAGGAGGGATAGTGTAACCGTACATCGAAATGATCGTCGGCTTTTGCCCATTCACGTTGCATGTTGATTTCGGCCGTCACCGCCTGTGGCATACCGAAGAACCATAGTGACTGGTCGACCAGGTGTGATCCCAGGTCATAGAAGATGCCCGATCCGGGTAGAGGCTGTTCACGCCAGGCTCCATTGGGGCGGGGATCGGTGCGGTACCGGTCGAAATGGGATTCATAGTCCACGATCTCGCCCAACAGTCCGCTGTCCAGCAGTTTCTTCACGGTGCGGGTGTCGCTGGTGAAGCGGCGGTTGTGGTAGACGGTCAGGATCTTATTTTGTCTGTGGGCGATCTCAATCAGTTCGTCAGCTTCCTCCACACTCACGGTGAAAGGCTTCTCCACCACTGCGTGTTTACCTGCCAACAGAGCTTCTCTGGCCCAGCGGAAGTGATCGGTGTTGGGTGAGGTGACGATCACCAGGTCAATTTCCGGATCATCGATGATGCTCTTGCCGTCCGGGACAATGGCGGTTACCGGATAGCGTTCTTCAATCATGGCGATGCTCTCGGGACGAGAGGTGCTGATCTTGGTCAGATCATATCCCTCCACTACGTCGATAAAGGGGGCGTGGAACACACGGCCGGAAAGACCGAAACCGATGATGCCCGTGCGGATGTTGGTAGACATGGGTTCTTTGATGTTATGGGTTAGTGCCCAAAGATAGTAATTTTTTGTGATACGGAATCGTTCCGGCGAATTATACAGTGTGGAAGCGATCCAGCAGGTAATGCATTAGCTTTGCTGTTGCCAGTGCCCGGTGGCTAATTCGGTTTTTTACTTCATTGCCCAGTTCTGCGAAGGTTTGGTTGTATCCTTCCGGCAGGAAGAGAGGGTCATAGCCAAAGCCGTCGCTACCTCTTTTTTCCCGTGTGATGCTGCCTCGAATCACCCCTTCGAAGAGATGCCTCTCCCCGTCGCATAGAAGTGCGATCACAGTGCGGAACCGTGCATTGCGATTTTCCAGGTCTCTCATTTCGGTAAGCAATTTCTCCATGTTGTCATCCGCCCGGCAGGCATCGCCGGCGTAACGGGCCGAGTAGACACCCGGTTCTCCTCCCAGCGCTTCCACTTCCAGTCCGGTGTCGTCGGCAAAACAGTCGTGGCCGTAATGGTTCCGTATGTAAACAGCCTTGATCAGTGCGTTTTCTTCGAGCGTCGACCCTGTCTCATCGATCTCCTCGTTACAGCCTATATCAGCGAGGCTGAGTATCTCCAGTGTCCCCGCTGTGATCCTGCGTATCTCCTCCAGTTTGTGTCGGTTGTTGGTGGCAAAAACGATTTTTTTCATCTGTTTCGAATCTTCTGTTCTCTCTCTTTTTCCCGCTCCCTGATTCGCTGCTTTCTCCTGCGCGCATGCTCCTTCAATTCCTTCTCCCGTTGCCGTATCCGTTCCTCACGGATTCGCTCCCGCTCTTTCAGCTGTTCTTCCTGCTCTTTTGAGTCGGTCTGATTCTGCGACAGCTTCATTGCCTCACGGACATTCTGCTCCAGCTTCTTGAGCAGCTCATCGGGTGTAAGACGCTTTGTTTGATAGGTAGAAGGTGGAACTGTTGTTTCACCTTCCGGTTGATAGGGGATTGGGGAATCAGACTCCAAAGGTACAATCTTTTTGACTTGTTCCCCCTCTTCTCCGGTTTTTTCGTGCTTGACAACAGGTGCCAGGGGCTTGTATCTGAGTGGCTCTTCTGTCAGCTCTCTCTGCAGAAAAGAGAGGTAATCGCTTAGGTTACTCTTTCTCCTTACACGGTCGGCATTCTCTTCCGAGATTACCACCGGTATCACTCCGGCGGGGATGGTTGTTGTGAAGAGGCTGTCGGAAAGGAGCATTTCACCATATTGGAAGGCATCCCTGTATGAATGAAAAGGAGTGATGGCCAATGCTTCCATCCCGTCAAGCGGTAGAAAGGAGTGTTCGAAGGTACGCAGTCGGAAGTGGGCGAAGTTGAAGGCCGCAGTTGAGAAGAGCAGCCTGTTCCGGTCAATGAGCTGCCTTTCAAAGGCCAGGAGGAAGAGATGAGTACCGGTAAGGTCTGACAGGAAGAGAGGTTTGCCCGGAATATCATTTTCTGATGCTATTCTCTTTCGGGAAAGACGCTCCCATGCGGTGCCAGGAGGTGATTCCGGTGGCAGCTTCCCGCCCAGTACGAGAGATCGCATCTCATGCACCTGAGGAAGCCATGCCGACTCCGGGAATCGTTCCGTGAAGAGAGATGCAACGGTACCCACTACTGTTGAGTCGCCCTTCATGAATGCACTATAAAGCTTCTGATAAAGAGAATCATGCTGTTGGGAGATGGGGAGAAGTGAATCGTTTACCACCGGAGAGGTCAGCCGCTTCTCTGCCATAGCTGTTGCATCAGCAAGACTCGTTGGTGTTGTACCCGCCAGTACCAGCTCTATACGCATCATCTGCTCTTCATTTGCCCTGGATTTCATCCTCTCCAGCGCCCTCTTTATTTTATGCTGTTTCTCCTGCGGTGCCAGCGACAACTGGCTCGCCGTTGCCTGTAGTTTCAGGTTAAAGGGTGTTGATAGGCCTATCACCGCTTCGAACGCCTGAAAGGCCTCTTCCTGTTTGCCGGTCACTTGTAGCAGTTGCCCCAGCAGGTACTGGAGCCTGATTTTTTGTGACCGCACTTTTTCGTGCCTGATGACACGTTTCAGCCAGGGGATGGCTGCACTGTAATCGCCACGTTTCAGCAGATAACCGGTATAGGTCTCCCGGAAGAGTTGCTGCAGCCGACCCGGAAGGTTGACGGCCAATAACACCTG
The DNA here is from genome assembly GCA_016839025.1 of Proteiniphilum sp. GTDB lineage: Bacteria > Bacteroidota > Bacteroidia > Bacteroidales > Dysgonomonadaceae > Proteiniphilum. Next base: position 34,734 of record JADLKK010000015.1, on the reverse strand, counting down.
CGCACTTTGTTCAGCCTGGTAAAGACGGTTCTGCTCCGTGTAGCAGCGCAGCATCCAGATGGCTGCTTCGTGTGTAATCTCCCGATCATGCCGGTAGATACGGCTGATATGAGAGAAAACAGCCAGCGCCTCCTCGAGGTCGCCGTTCTGCAGATGTGCCTTGCCCAGCAACATCCAGGCCTTGTGCAGGAAGGGGTTGAATTCCTCCTGTTGAAGCCATTCACGCTGTTCGGCTGATAGCCTTTTTACAGGGTTGCGACGTGGCTTCGCGGTGATGGAGTGCTCACGGATCGCCTTCGATGTCTTCTCCACCACCCCGTCGAATGCTCCTCCCGGTAGCTGCATCTCTTCCGGTATAATCCGTGGGTAGAGGGGCAGCAGGCTGTCGTAGCGGTCGGTGAAGTTGCGCGATTGCTCCTCCAGGATCTCATGATAGGCTTGTTCAGCATTGTAATAGAGGTTGTAGCGAGTGGTCAGCTCGTGGAAGGCACGGGCCACGGCTGTGTTCCTCCTTGTGCTGCATCCCACACTAAGAAAGAACAACAGGATCAGGGCAGATGATATGCCCTGGTAGCTGATGATCCCTTTTTTCACTGAGTTGTGATCCCTTGACGTTATCAACTATATAACTGAGGAAAGCAGTTTTTATTGTATTGCGTGGCTGATGAAGAGCATGCCGCTGGTGAAGGACCATGAGAAGATCTGACGTTTTACTTTGCCAGGGTCTTGATCATCTTGGCTGCGAAGAAGATCAGGATCAGCACGAAAATGATGAATGCTCCCGACGGCACGTTGAGGTAGTAGGAGAGGATCAGTCCGGCCACGCTGCCTACAAAACTGAAGAGGATGGAGAGTGTAATCATTTTGGCATAATTCACCGTGAAGAGGTTGGCTGTCATTTGGGGTACGGTGATGAGCGACATCAGCAGCACGATTCCCACCAGCCGGATGCTCAGCACGATGGTGACGGCGATGAAAAACATCATGGTATACTCGATGAACTGCGCCGGCAGACGTCTCGTGCGGGCAAACTCGCTATCGAACGATACCGAGACAATGGCGTGGTAGAAGAGCAGGAAGAAGAGCAGTAACAGAGAGGTAAGGGTGAGCAGGGCTATCAGGTCGCTTCTGGTGATAGTGAGTATGTTGCCGAAGAGGTATTCCGACAGGTTGGGGGCGTAGCCGGGTGTGAGGAAGGTGAGCAGGATGCCGAGTGCCATGCCGAACGACCAGAAGACCGCGATGGCAGAGTCTTCACGGACCCCTTGCTTGTTCGACAGCCACTGGATCCCGAAGGCGGAGAGGACAGAGAAAACCATTGCCGAAAGGATGGGCGGGAAGCCGAAGAAAAAGCCGGCTCCCAGTCCGCCGAAGGAGGCGTGGGTGATGCCCCCGCTTATAAATACCAGTCGCTTCGAAACAACATATGTTCCCATCATGCCGCAGGCGATGCTGGCAAGCAGAGCTCCCATCAGTGCGTTACGGAAAAAGGCATATTGTATCAGTTCCGGGATATTCATCGTCAATTGCTGGTTAGGCGTGCATTTTGTGTCTCCTCAGGTCGTTCACAATCATCAACACCTCATCCTTCAGTTGATCAGGCAGAGCGATCTCCCTCATTTGGAGGCTTCTGATCCAGCGAGGTTTCTCTTCATCGAGTACCGAGTAGAACACATCGCGGAACTCCTCCGCCTCCTGCTCGCTGTATCGGTCCGAATCACGGTTGCGGTACTTGTCCAGCTCCTCATCTTCGAAATATTCGGCTGACTCGGCGAAGGCAGCGATCAGGCTATCCTTGTCGCAAATCTCATGTGCTCCGCAGCAACCGCTGTCGTTGCTGCCAAGATCGATCGGGGGGGCGGGTGTCTCCCGCTCGCGGATGTTTCCTCTTTTTCGCTGCAGGTAATTGGAAAGGGAGAGAGCGATGATAAAAAAGGCAATGATGCCGATAAAGAGATATAGACTTTGCATAAACTGATTACGTTGATTGAATGGTGAATCCCGCCTGTTTCAGGTCTTCCCAGAAGGTGGGGTAAGACTTGGTGACCACCATGGGGTCATTGATCACCAGCGGATTGAAGAGGAGTGATCCGGGAGCCATCGACATGGCCATGCGGTGGTCATCGAAAGTGTCTATAGCAGGCAGTTCGTCAGGGAAACAGCGTTCACCGTCCCATTCCAGCATGCCTGATCCATTTTCCCGCAGCACGAAGCCCATCTTTTTCAGCTCGCTGATCATTGCCGCGATACGGTCTGTCTCCTTGATCTTCAGGCTTTGGGTGCCTGAGAAGAGGAAAGCGATCCCCTTGAAGCAGCAGGCAGCGGCGAAGGTCTGTACCAGATCGGGTTCCCGCACAAAGTCGTGGAAGAACTTTCTGGCTTTTCGTTTCACGTGACGTATGACAATCCCATCGGTCTGGTATTCCGTTTCCACTCCCAGGTCGGAGAAGAGATTGGCTACGTTGGCATCACCCTGCAGGCTTACTTTTCTCAGGCCGGGTAGCGTCACCTCAGCCCCCGGTAGCAAGGAAACGATCTCATACCAGTAGGATGCCGCCGACCAGTCCTGTTCTACGGTATACTCCACCGCCTTGTATTTCTGGGGTTTTACCGTGATCTTGTTATCCTCCCATTTGGTGTGTACCCCGAAATCTTTCATCATGCCAATGGTGAGGTCGATGTAGGGCCTTGAAATCACCTGTTTCTCGATGTTCATCGCCAGCCCTTTTTCCATCATAGGAGCTACCATCAACAGTGCGGAGATGAATTGAGAACTGATGTTCCCTGCCACGAAGACCTCTCCGCCCCTGAGCCTGCGACCTCTGATCCTGAGGGGTGGAAATCCCTCCTTTTCGAGGTAGTCGATCTCAGCACCCAGCACGTTGAGTGTTTCCACCAGCGGGTGGATGGGACGTTCGTGCATCCGCTTGCTGCCCCTGATTATCCATTCGCCCTCCATCCCTGCCAGGAAGGCTGTCAGAAAACGCATGGCTGTGCCGGCACCCTTGACGTCGAACAGGTTGGAGTTGGAGTTGAATGAGTCGATGATCACCCGTGTATCTTCACAGTCCGACAGGTTGTGGATGGGGGTGGAGCTGAGGCTTAATGCATTCAGGATAAGGGCCCTGTTGCTGATGCTCTTCGATGCGGGGAGATGCACCGTTGTGCGCACCTCTTCCGGAGGGCTGATTCTATGTTGCTGTTGCATTACGCTCTTTATTTTTTTGCAAATTTAATCATTTATGGCGAGAGAGCCTCTGTTTCTGATGCCTTTTAGCTTGTTTAAACTCATTTATGTTTTTTTCTGCTTATCAGCCGCAGGATCAGCTTTTTTCTGTCTTGTGGGCTCTTTATCCCGCCAGCCCGTAGATGAAGATGGCCAGGATGGCCAGAGGAGCTATGTAGCGCAACAGGAAGATGTAGACCTTCAGGAAGGCACTGCCCAGACTGATTGCTCCTTCATTGGTGATCTGGGCGGCTACCATTTTCTTGTCGAGGTACCACCCCACGAAGAGCGAGATAAAGAGTCCGCCAAGGGGCAGCATCACCTTGGCGGAGGCCAGGTCCATCAGGTTGAAGATGGCTGATGAAAAGGAGGAACCGATGCCCAGCAGGATTACGCCGGAGGTGACCAGTAGCGTGCTTCGCTTGCGGGTGAAGCGGTACTCCTCGTGGATGTAGAGTGTTACCACCTCCATCAGCGAGATGGTGGAAGTGAGAGCAGCCAGTGCCAGCAGGCAGAAGAAGAGCGATCCCCAGAGAAAGGAAAGGGGCATCTGGTTGAAGAGCTCCGGCAGGGTGATGAAGAGGAGTCCGGGGCCGCCGGCCACCAGTTCATTGGTGATGGTTTCGGGGTTGTTGGTGAGTGCGAAGGCGGAGGGAAAGATGATGATCCCTGCCAGTATGGCCACCAGTGAATCGAGAATCGAGACCTGTACTGCTGTATTTGTGAGATTGGTGTTGTTGTTGAAGTAGGATCCGTAGGTGATCATGCAGCCCATCCCGATGGAGAGGGAGAAGAAGGCCTGCCCCATGGCATCGAGGAAGAGGGTAGGCTTCAGGTGCGACGAGTCGGGGCGGAAGAGGAAGGCAAGACCTTGCGAAGAACCTTCCAGTAAGAGGGAGCGAAGTGCCAGGATGATCAGCAGCAGGAAGAGTACCGGCATCATGATCTTTGAGGACTGTTCGATTCCCTTCTTGACACCTGAGAGGATGAAGAAGGCGGTCAATAGGGTGAAAAGGATCATCCATCCGGTTTGTCGCAGCGGGTTGTTGAGCAGGTTGTTGAAGTTTGCGGTATAATCGGTTACGGAGTGCAAGCTGCCGGTGAGGGCCTGGATGACGTAGTCGAGGGTCCAGCCGCAGACCACCATGTAGAAGCCCATGATCACGAAGCCGGTGAGGACTCCCAGACGGCCCACCCACTTCCACTGCGTAAGGGGTGCCAGCTTGTGAAAGGCACCGGCCGAGTTGGCACGGGAGCCTCTGCCAATGATGAACTCACTCATCATGAGTGGAATGCCGAAGAAAAGGATGCAGCCGATGTATACCAGGATAAAAAGGGCACCACCGCTGTCGGCAGTCTGGCTGGGGAAGCGCCAGATGTTACCCAGTCCCACGGCTGATCCGGCTGCTGCTGCTACGATTCCTATCTTTGATGCAAAAGTGACTCTTTTTTCTGCCATTGGTATCGCTACTTATCGTGTAAATAATCACTCATCTTCTTTCGACTTTCCCTTATCTCTCTGTTACATGCTCCATTCCATTCCTTCCTTGGTATCCTTTATCTCGATGCCGGCAGCCTTCAGTCGGTCCCGTATCTGGTCGGAGGTACTCCAGTCCTTGTTGTCACGTGCCTGCTTTCGGATATCCAGGATCAATGTCATCAACCCTTCCATTACCTCACTCCCTGCACCCTGTCTTGTCTCATCGAGCAGGCCCATCACTTCGAAGATGAAGGTATGCATCACCATTTTGAGTCGCTGCAGGTCGTCGGTTGTGAGGTTCTCTTTCCGGTCTCTCGCCGAATTGATGATGCGCACCGCATCGAAGAGGTGGGCGATCAGCACCGGACTGTTGAAGTCGTCGTTCATTGCTGCGTAGCAGCCCTCTTCCAGCTCTGCGATATCGACGGACGAAGCGGGGGATGCTTCTATCTTACCGAGTGTGGTGAGGCTTTCCATCAGTTTTCGGTATCCCTTCTCAGCTGCCTGCAGTGCCTCGTTGGAGAAATCGAGCGTGCTGCGGTAGTGCGACTGCGCCATGAAGAAGCGGACGGTCATGGGGGAGTATCCCCTCTCCAGCAGAGGGTGGTCGCCGGTGAAGAGCTCCCGTGGCAGGAAGCCGTTTCCGGCACTCTTCGACATGCGGGCACCGTTTACGGTGAGCATGTTGGTGTGAACCCAGTATTTCGCAGGTTCGGTGTGGTTGCAGGCCTGCGACTGGGCGATCTCGTTGGTGTGGTGGGTGGCCTGCAGGTCCATTCCTCCACCGTGGATGTCGAAGGTCTTGCCCAGGTACTTGCTGCTCATGGCCGAGCATTCGATGTGCCAGCCGGGGAAGCCCCATCCCCAGGGGGAGGGCCATTTCATCAGTGTCTCCGGCTTTGCCTTGATCCAGAGGGCGAAGTCGAGTCGTCCCCGCTTTTCATCCTGGCCATCCAGCTCACGGGTTCCCTCCAGCAGGTCCTCCAGCTTCCGGTTGGTGAGTGCCCCGTAGTCATGCTCCCGGCTGTACTTTTCCACGTCGAAGTAGACCGATCCGTTCACCTCGTAGGCATATCCGGCAGCGAGGATCTCCTTGATCATCTCCGTCTGCTCCAGGATATGTCCGGTGGCGGTGGGTTCGATGTTGGGTGGCAGTGTATTGAACTGCTTCAGCACCTCTTTGAAGCCAAGGGTGTATTTCTGTACAATCTCCATCGGTTCAAGCTGTTCCAGCTTCGCCTTCTTGGCGAATTTGTCATCGCCCTCGTCACGATCCCCCTCCAGGTGCCCGGCATCGGTGATGTTGCGCACGTAGCGTACCTTGTAACCCAGGTGCAGCAAGTAGCGGTAGATCAGATCGAACGAGATGAAGGTGCGGCAATTGCCCAGGTGGATATCGCTATAGACAGTAGGCCCGCATACATACATGCCCACCAGTGGCGGATGCAATGGCTCAAATGGTTCCTTCCTTCTGCTCAGGGTATTATAGATCAGTAGATTTTTTGCCTTTTCGTTGTTCATAAGAGATGTTGATTGTTCAAAGAGACAAAATTACAAATTTGCCTCGTAATATCAGCTATTTGAATTAAGAATGAGAAAATAGCCGTTCAATTGTGCGTCTCTTTTGCATATTTTTAATACTTTTGTCGTTTCTTTTTACCCATTAATGTTAAAATTTACGCACTATGGCACGAAAAATCCTTTTTTCCCTTGCAATTCTTTGCACAACTGCTGCTCTGCAGGCGCAGAACCTCCAACTGCACTTCGATCCCCGCAACGCTCTGTATGGGGATGACGTACCAACAGCATCACAAAATTATCTTACAGCCACCTTTGAGATGTTCAAGCCGGACCAATGGGGAAGCACCTTCATGTTTGTCGATTTTGATTTGAACAACAGCAAAAAGAACATTGGACTGGTCTATGCAGAGATTGCCCGTGAATTCAAAATCGGTGATTTTCCTTTGATGCCTCATCTCGAATTTAACGGTGGATTAGGCAATGGCTTTTCCATCCCCTCCTCCTACCTGGCCGGTTTCGGTTATCCTTTCCAGTTGGGTAACTTCTTCATGAGCACCTATGTGGCATATAAGTTGAACGCCTTTCAGGAGGTGAGTAACGATGCGCAGTGGACCGTCACCTGGAACGCAACTGTTGCCGGTGGAAAGCTGTCACTGGCCGGATTTTTTGATTTGTGGTCAGAAAACAAGGATCGTACGGGAGCTGAGTCAGGGAAAAAGCTTATCATGTTAAGTGAACCGCAACTTTGGTATAACTTCACCCCCAACTTCGCGCTGGGTACCGAGGTAGAGCTTAGTTACAACTTCGTAGTGGGTCCCAATCATTTCTATGCCATCCCCACGCTGGCTACCAAGTGGAATTTCTAACGTTTAACCAACAACATCATGCTGGAAAAGATATTCAAGTTACAACAGAACAAAACGACGGTACGTACCGAGATTCTGGCGGGGATCATTACCTTCCTCACGATGTCCTATATCCTGGCCGTGAACCCGCAGATTCTGGGGGAGACTGGCATGGATAAAGGAGCGTTGTTCACGACAACTGCCATCGCTGCGATTGCCGGCACCCTTTTTATGGCGCTCATTGCCAATGTGCCTATCGCCCAGGCTCCGGGAATGGGATTGAACAACTTTTTTGCTTTCAGCGTAGTCATTGCAATGGGACACTCCTGGCAATTTGCCTTGACGGGTGTGTTGCTTTCAGGCCTCTGTTTTATGTTGTTGACCATTTTCAATATCCGGAAAATTATCGTGGACAACATCCCTGTGGCACTGAAAAATGCAATTCCTATCGGCATCGGTTTGTTCATCACGCTCATAGGGCTGAAAAGTGCCGGAATTGTAACGGCTAACCCGTTTACACTCGTTCAACTCGGCAATATGGCAGATCCCAATGTATGGATTGCAGTACTTGGATTGGTGGTGATTGCGGTGCTTCTGGTTAAAAAAGTGCACGGCGCCATCCTGATCGGGATCATTGCTTCTACGCTTTTTGCCGGATTCCTGGGCCTGATCCAGTTACCCCAGGGTAGTTGGATTACCCTTCCGCCGAGCATCGAGCCAATCTTCTTCAAATTTGAGTGGAGCAGTATTCTCTCCTTCGATATGTTGATTGTCGTTTTTACCTTCCTGATGGTTAATATTTTTGATGCAATGGGAACGTTGATCGGTGTGATCTCCAAAATCGGAAAATCGGAGAAAGACGGCAGCTTCCCCCAATTGCAGAAAGCGTTGTTTGCCGACGCATTGGGAACATTTGTCGGTGCTCTCCTGGGAACCAGCCCGAATACCTCATACGTAGAAAGCGCTTCAGGAGTCGCTGCCGGTGGTAGAACAGGACTCACCAGTGTGAGCACAACCCTGATGTTTGTGCTGGCCCTTTTCTTTGCCCCGATATTTCTGATGGTGCCAGCTGCAGCAACAGCCCCTGCGCTGATCATCATCGGGTTGTTCATGATGAGTTCGGTTGCTGACATCGATTTCAGCGATATAAGCGAAGGGCTCCCCGCTTTTGTCACCATCATCTTCATGCCGTTCACGTATAGCATTGCAAACGGAATCATCTTTGGGATGTTGGGTTTCACCATCGTCAAGCTGCTGTCGGGAAAGGTAAAAGATGTGAGTCTCACCATGTATGTCCTGACACTGTTTTTCCTGATCAAGATTGTACTGGATGCATCCAATGCCTTTGTTCATTGATGAATTGAGCGCTTTGTCAATCAAGAAATAAGCCAACTCGTTAATTTATTTGCCGTTCTGGGATAAAACCATTACTTTTGCGGCCTAATTCAAATATCACACAGACAAATATAATGTATGGCAACAACCGCTGATTTCAGAAATGGCATGTGCATCGACCTCGAGGGTCAGTATTACTTCATCGTGGAGTTTCTCCATGTGAAACCGGGTAAAGGTGCCGCATTCGTCCGTACCAAGTTGAAGAATGTGACCACCGGCCGCGTTCTCGACAAAACCTTCAACTCGGGTGTCAAGGTGGATGAGGTGCGCATTGAGCGCCGCTCTTTCCAGTACCTCTATCGCGACGACATGGGGTATAACTTTATGAATACCGAGACCTACGAGCAGATCCCCATTCCGGAGGAGCAGATCGAGGGTGTGAAGTTCCTGAAAGAGGGTGACGTGGTGGAGGTACAGATACATGCCGAGAGTGGCACCATCCTCACCGCCGAGATGCCGACCCACGTGGTGTTGGAGATCACCTACACCGAACCGGGTATCAAGGGTGACACCGCCACCAACACCTTGAAACCGGCAACGGTAGAGACGGGTGCCGAGGTGCGGGTACCTCTTTTTATCAACACCGGAGAAAAGGTGAAGATCGATACACGAAGCGGCTCCTACGTGGAGCGGGTGAGAGAGTAGCATCCCATCCGAAAAATTGAGTGCAGGGGGCGTCACACCGTGATGTTCCCTGTATTTGTTTTATGCATCCTTTTGCCGTTCTCTCCATTTTTTATAGATTTGCAATTGGTTATCTATCGATGCCACGCTGCAATATATGGCATAACCGCTTTTTTCAACTCAGCTGCCTTTGTTATCCTCTCTATTTCAATGCAGCCAAACAAACTGCTATGCATATCATCGACATCCTAATTTTCACGGTTTACATGCTCTTTGTGCTGGGCATCGGGATCTATTTTCTGAGAAAGAACAAGAATGCCGACGACTACTATGTGGGAGGTCGTTCCATGAGCAGCCCGGTGATCGGTCTTTCAGTAGTGGCCACTGACGTGGGGGGTGGCTTCTCCATCGGTCTGGGCGGTCTTGGTTTTCTGATGGGCCTCTCCGGCTCCTGGATGCTCTTCACGGGACTGCTCGGTGCCTGGCTGAGTGCTGTCTTCCTGATTCCCAAGGCGGGTAAGCTCTCCAAAAGGCTCAAACTCTATACCTTTCCACAGCTGTTTGAGTATTTCTATAGTCCTCGCGTGGCACTACTGGCCGGTATCATCTCTGCTGTTGGCTACATTGGCTTCACCAGTTCGCAGCTGCTTGCCGGTGCCAAGCTGGCATCCGCCACTTTCGAGGGACTCGATATGACCACCGCGCTCATCTTCATGGGAGTGATCGCTGTTGCCTACACCGCCATGGGTGGCCTCAAGGCGGTGATCTACACCGATGTGGTACAGTGGATCATCCTGCTGGCGGGATTGATTCTGATCGGCATTCCGCTGGGCTACCATGCCATCGGAGGAATGGAGGCGATCCGGGCTACTTTGCCGGACGAATTCCTGAAACTCAACAACATCGGCTGGCCCACCATCCTCAACTGGGCGGTGACCATCATCCCCATCTGGTTTGTCGGGATGACGCTCTACCAGCGGATCTATGCTACCCGCACGCCCAGGGAGGCACAGAAAGCGTGGTACATCGCCGGTGCTTTCGAGTGGCCCGTCATGGCATTCATGGGGGTGATCCTGGGACTGTTTGCCCGGGTGGCGTTCGAGAATGGCATGTTCTCCCACATGGGCTTCGCACCCGGTGAGATGATGGATGCCGAGATGGGGTTGCCGTTGCTGTTGCGCACCATCTTGCCGGTGGGGCTGATGGGATTGATGATGGCGGCCTACTTCTCCGCAGTGATGTCTACCGCCGACAGTTGCATCATGGCAGCTTCCGGCAACATCGAAAGCGATATCCTGAAGAAAATCAGGCCACTGCCCAAGAGCAAGCGGGCGCGCCTGATACAGTCGCAGCTGATCACCCTTGGCATCGGCCTGTTGGGCTTACTGATCGCCTTGCGGATGGAGAATGTACTCGAGCTGATGCTCCACTCCTACGCCTTCATGGTGAGTGGCCTTTTTATACCGGTGCTGGGTGCATTCTTCACCAGGAAGGGGAGTGCCACTGCTGCCTTCTGGGCCATGATCACCGGGGGGGGCACCACGCTGACCCTCACCCTCCTGTCCGTGAAGCTGCCGTTCGGACTTGACCCCAATATCTTTGGAATCACGGCGGCGGCACTCTTTTACATCTTACTCTCGATACTCTTTCCGGGCAGAAGGCATGTGATTGATTGAACCGCTACCGAATCATTTTTCTGGCGTGATTTGCATGCCGGCCCTGTTTTTCTTTGTATTTTTGTGCTGTCTGACGTTTAATAGCAATGTCATGAGCAAGTTAAGCATCAAGCAGTGGGCTGAGGAGGACCGGCCGCGGGAGAAGTTGCTGCTGAAGGGGGTCACTGCACTCTCCGACTCGGAGTTGATTGCCATACTGATCGGATCGGGCAACGACAGGGAGAGTGCCGTGGAACTGGGCAGGCGGATCCTGCTGGATGCCGGCAATGACCTCAACAGGCTGGGACGGATGGGTGTGACCGACCTGGTACAGCGGTATCGGGGTATCGGTGAGGCGAAAGCTGTTTCTGTGATCGCCGCCCTGGAGCTGGGGCGCAGGCGAAGATCGGCAGAGGCCGGCGAACGGAAGAAGATCACCTCCTCGCGCGATGCCTACGATCATTTTTATCCGATCCTCTGCGACCTGAACCATGAGGAGACCTGGGCGCTGCTCACCGATCGTTCCAACAAGGTGCTGAGTACCCTCCAGGTGAGCCGTGGCGGCATCTCGGGCACGGTCGTCGACATCCGGCTGATCCTACGGGAGGCACTGGGACATTATGCTTCCGGCATCCTGCTGGGTCACAATCACCCTTCGGGCAACTGCACCGCCAGTCCCCAGGACAGGCAGATCACCCGCAAGCTGAAGGAGGCTGCCCAATGGATGGACATTACGCTGCTGGACCACATCATTGTCTGCGGCGAGAGCTATTACAGCTTTGCCGATGAGGGAATCATCTGAGGCGGTTAAACAATATGCCGGTAAAACGGTTTAAACAGAAAAGAGAAACCATATGAACGAAGAATTACAGGCTTTACAGGATAAGATCGTGGTGATGCTCAAGACGGTCTATGACCCTGAGATACCCGTCAACATATATGATCTGGGAATGATTTATGATGTGGATGTGGATGACCACAACAACGTCACCATCGAGATGACCTTCACCTCCCCCGCCTGCCCGGCAGCCGATTTCATCCTGATGGATGTCCAGATGAAGGTGGAATCGATAGAAGAGGTGAACAAGGTGGATATCAACCTCACCTTCGATCCGCCATGGGACCGCTCCATGATGAGTGAAGAGGCTCTCTTCGAGCTGGGAATGATGTGACCGGGGAGGAGAAAAAAGAGGTGAAGGACAAGGTCTATTTTCTTTCGGATGCCCACCTGGGATCGCGATTTCACCCTGACAGCCGCGAGACCGAGCGTAAGCTATGCCGTTGGCTGGAGAGCGTGCGGCAGGATGCGAAGGCGATCTACCTGCTGGGGGATATCTTCGATTACTGGTATGAGTACTGCCATGTGGTACCGAAAGGTTTCACCCGGCTCCTTGGGAAGATATCGGAGCTGACGGATGAGGGGGTGGAGATCCACTTCTTTATTGGCAACCATGACATCTGGCTCACCGACTACCTTTCGGTGGAGTGTGGGATGATTCTCCATTTCGAACCGTTCATCATCGATATCGGTGGTAAACGCTTTTTCCTTGCCCACGGGGATGGACTGGGAGATGACTCCCGCTCCTTTCACCTGCTGCGCAAGATTTTCCACAGCCGCTTCCTGCGACGGTGCTTCTCGGCCGTCCACCCGCGGTGGACCATACCGCTGGCCCACGCCTGGTCCAACAGCAGCCGTCTGAATGGAGGAGTACAAGCATATTTGGGTGAGGAAAAGGAGCATCTGGTGTTGTTTGCCAAAGAGATGTTGAAGGAGCTTCCCGGCATCAATTACTTCATCTTCGGACATCGTCACATACTACTCGACCTGCCCATTGCAGGGCAGTCGAACGTGATCATCCTGGGCGACTGGATCACCTATTTCTCCTACGCGGTGTTCGATGGAAAGAAGGTGGGCCTTCAGGGATGGGAGGATTGATCGTACTGCATTTGTCAGCAGGATGAGATTCGTTGCGGGTTAATTGTTGCTTCGCCTTCACCGGTCAAGTTGTCTGAAAAAGTCCCAGATCACGATACCCGCTGCGACGGAAACATTGAGTGAATGCTTCGTGCCATATTGTGGAATCTCAATGCAGCCGTCGCAGGCATCTAGCACCTCCTGCTGTACGCCGTGCACCTCGTGACCGAAGATAACGGCATATTTTTCACCTTTTTGCAGGGTTGTTTTCTCCAGTGAAAGACTCTTTTCCGCCTGCTCTACCGCGTAGACAATGTATCCACTATCCTGCAGCATCTTCACGGCGGTAACCGTTTCTTCCATATAGCGCCATTTGACGGAATCCTCCGCGCCCAGGGCTGTCTTGTGTATCTCCGGGTTGGGGGGAGGCGCGGTGATGCCGCAGAGCAGGATCTCCTCCACCCGAAAAGCATCACCGGTGCGGAACACCGATCCGATGTTGTGCCGGCTGCGTACATTGTCGAGCACCACCGTCAGAGGTATCTTATCTGCTTTTTGAAACTCCTCCACACTGATGCGGTTGAGCTCTTCCAGTTTCAGTTTTCTGCGAATCATTTTTCTAGTTTTCAGCTGTCAGCACGCAGCTTTCAGCTTTTTGTTACTGGGTTATTGTTCTTGGTTTATCTCCGCATATCGTTGACACACATTACACATTGTACCTTGCATCAATCAACCTGCCAACTATTTCCACAATGCCCTGGCCACGAACCAGAGATGGTGAAGGAGGGTGGAAGGCTGTCCGTAATGGTGTGCCATGATGCGGTAACGCTCCTTTAATGAGGCCATCCTGTTACGGGTAGTCATTCCCTCGTTGAGGTAGTTGATCAGCGTCAGCCGGCTGTTGTGAATTGTTTTTGCCTTTTGCATCATGCGTATGCTCCAGTCGAAGTCAGACGAGAAGCGATAGGAGAGGTCGTAGGGCTCAAACAACGCCCTTTTCACCATAAACGCCTGGTGGCAGACCCTCATTCCCTGACGAAAACTTTTCCAATTTAGCTTCTCCGGCGCCTTTAGCCGCCGCATACGAAGGAAGGTGCCAGCATTGTCAACGATAGCTGTTTCGCCATAGAGGATATCGGGTGCCGCTGCATCCTCTGCAGAGCGCATCAGTTGCTCCACGCTGTCGGCTGCAAAGAAAGTGTCGCCGGCGTTCAGGAAGCAGAGATAGTCGCCCGTCGCCATGGCGGCCCCCTTGTTCATCGCATCGTAGAGTCCCTGGTCCGGTTCGCTCACCCATCTCAGTCGCCCGTGGTGAAGGCGGTCGATCAGCTCGCGGGTGCCATCCTCCGACCTCCCATCGATGACCAGGTGCTCGAGATGGGGCCAGGATTGTTCCCTGACGCTCTGCAACGTGCGCCCGAGTGTGGAGGCTGCGTTCCAGGTGACGGTGATGACCGAAAGCTTCTTCATTTTCTGGCGTATATTGCGATGTAGGGTGATAAGAACTTGCTTTTCACAGGAATCAGCTTGAGGATATAACTCAACAGCCTGATCCATCTTCGCCACTTCTTGTTCTCAGGTTTGGGCTCGAGCCATACCATCGGCTTCCCCAGGTAATCCACCGATAGATCCTGCAAATCGAATGTTTGCATGATTTGTTTCAGACAGGCAATATCCATCGACCGTAGGTTGTGGGCATCCAGGTTCTCACGATCGAACCGTTGTTGTATTTTACCGTTTAACCCCAGGAAATTAGGGATGACAATCAAAAGCTGTCCCTGTTCCGACATCAGCTCCACATGTCGTCTGATCACATCTGCGGTATCTTCAAAGTGCTCGATGAAACCGGAGGAGAAGACCACATCATATTTTTTCTCTGAGGAAAAATCAAAAAAATCGCTGTGGATACATTGAATGCTGTTTGGGGGCAACCGGTTGATCCGTTCAAAGTTGCGAACGACGTCACGGTTCATATGGAAATCCAGCAAGGTAACATCAGGGATCCCGTTGTTGTAAAAATAGGCGGCATAAAGACCCGGGAATCCACCAATTTCGATGAAACTTTTTCCTGCGGAAAGAGGCTTCATAAATCGGGAAAAGACAACTTTCCCAGGAATCTTGTCATAGCGAAACTCTGACCAGTATCTATCCCAGTGGGCCTTGTCGGTGATGTTGTTGTCAACTTGCATAAATCTTCATGTACTCAGTGGTTACTCTCTCCTGCGCATAATGCTCCTCTACTTTTGCCCTGGCATTTGCCGAGAGGTTCTCATGAAGCACATCCTGCAATGCCCATCTTATTCCGCTCGCCAGATCTTCAGCATCCTTGTGTCGGGCAACATAACCGTTCTCCCGGTGATCAATCATCTCCGGGATACCTCCCGTATCGAATCCCACGCAGGGGGTACCACATGCCATCGCCTCCATGATGGTGTTAGGCAGGTTCTCTTGTAGCGAAGGGATTACATAAAGGTCGGCAGCATTGTACAGGGTTGGCATATCATCCGGTTTCAGATGTCCCATGCAGGTTGAGGGCAGCCCAAGATGTTGCTGCATCTCTTCCCCGCGGCTGCCGGCGATCAGGATATGGATATCCTCGTACTGTGCTGCAAGAAAATGGCTGGCTTCCACCAGGTAGCCGGTTCCCTTGCGCGGATCGGACGCTTTTGCTGCGGCAAAAAGCAGGAGTTTCTTTCCTTGCGGCACACCCAGTCGATCCCGTGCCTCTTTTTTATTTGTCGGCTTATAGCATGTTGTGTCAATCGGATTGGGAATTGAAAGAAGCCGATGACCACGGGTGAGGGGGCTTTTTTCAGCCAGCTTCCTTAACCATGAACTGCAGGCTACGAAGGTGATGCTTCCCCGGGCATAGGTGTTATGTTTGACCAGAAATCGCCGACGAGAGAGATCCTGTTGTGTAGGCGCTATCAGATAGGGGCAGTTGCCACAGCCGCTCTCGTAGCGGTTACAACCGGCAGCATGATGGCAGATACCCGTGAAGGGCCACATATCATGCATGGTCCACACCACTTTTTTCCTTGTGGCAAGTATCCTGTCAATCTCATGGAGTGAGAGCATTCCCTGGTTGATCCAGTGCAGGTGAATCACATCCGCTTCCGCGAAAAGGGGGTGGTCAGTGACGGAGAGTCCTCTGTCTGCAATTGATATATCAAACAGGTTTTTGCGTGAGAAGCGGTTGTGTGCATAGATACGGGCTCTCTCGGCAACAAAATTCCACCGGTTTGTCATATTGCCGCCCACTTGGATCACATTGTCGTTGTCCGACAGCTTTTCCCGCACCATCATGCTGCTTTTCATTCCATTCGCATTGAGGGAATTCATTAGCCGGTAAGCGGCGATGGCTGCCCCACCTCTGATGTCTGATGTGCTGATAAGCAGGATTCTCATCTGATCTCAGCCTTTTGTTATTCGTTTGATTCTTCTCATCGCTTTCGCCAGATAAGAGTTGGTGCGCCCGTAATATTTTTCGAGTGCTTTTCGTGCAGTCAGATCCTCACTTATCAGTGGGATCTCGGTGCTCAGTTCAGCCAGGTGGAGAGGAGTGGTGTAGATTTCATCGCTCCCGCTGTGACGACCGCTTCCGTCAAAACCAATATTCTGCACCAGTGATTTGCCGGCATTCAGCGAAAGTAGATCGTTTAGAAAAAGAGAGGCATTCCAGCGGATAGCCCAGGAGTCGTTCTTTTTGTGAACCTGTCTGCGGAGCATCCGCGTATAGGGGTAGTTACCGTTAAAATCAAATTCTCGGCTCATTTTCCTGCTGATGATCTCCGACAGGAGTGCCTCCCCGTCGGGATTGAAGAAATCCCATGCCCTCTTCCAGGTTCCCCATCCCCAGCTTCCGGTCCACTTGATCAGAAAGGCATCGGGCAAATTCTGCAAAGGATAACAAAAACCGTGGAGATGCGCAATTTTTTCCTCGTTCTCGTATCTCTCCAATGCTTCATTCATGAAGGTGAGAAAATAGGGAGAGGTGATCAGGTCATCTTCCAGCACGATAACCTTTCCATACTCACTTACCATACGGCTAACTCCTTCGATGATATTCTTGGCCAATCCCATATTGGTGGATTGCTCCCGTATGTGTATCTTGCCGAATCCCTCTGTTGAGCGGATCAGTTCACGCACTTTCATTACATCCTCCCTGTCATCCTCATTCCTGTACCCATCGGAAAAGAGATACAATTCACTCCTGTTGCTGAGGTGGTTGTTCTTCAGCGCTTCCAGTGTCATCCTTGTATGTTTGGGGCGATTGTATGTGAAGAGAATGATCGGGGCAAGAGCCATAGTGATTTCATTTATTTGGCACAAAACAAAAAGTGCGTTCAGAGCTCGGTTTTGTCAGACAGTATGTTTCTTTCGAACACCCGGAGTGCCACCTGCTTTCCCACCTCGATGCCTCTGCGGCTGAGCTGCTCCTTGATGGTGTTGTATGCCAGTTGCGGGTTGTTGTTGTCGCCGCTGAGGTGGCAGAGCCATATGTTGCGTATGCCCTCATGTATGTTTTCCGCCAGGAACTCTGCTGTCTGGCGGTTACTCAGGTGGCCTGTACCGGAGCTGATTCTCCGTTTCAGGTGCCAGGGATATCGACCGTTCAGCAGCATCTCCTCGTCATAGTTGCTTTCTATCACCAGGTGGTTAGCCGCTGTCGCATAGCGGGTCACCTCGTCGGTAATCATCCCCACGTCGGTGGCTATTGCCAGTTTTTGATCTGCAAACTCAATGAAGTAACCAGCATTGTCGCTGCTGTCGTGTGGCACATCGAACGCAGTGATGCGGAGATCTTCAATTTGAAAGGTTATTCCCTTTTCAATGTATTTTGCGGAGCCGTTCAGCCGGTTGTTGATCATGGGGCAGGCAACGATTCCGCGGTGTACTGCCTGTGTGGCATAGACCGGTATATGCATCTTCTCTCCCAGGTAACCGGCCGATTTGATATGATCGTAATGGTCGTGTGTGATCAGTATCGCTCTGATGGCGGAGAGCTCCACGTTGTGTTGAGCCAGTCGTTTTTTGATAACGCGTGGCCCCAAGCCTGCATCAATCAGAATGCCGTAACGGCTGTTTCCCAGAAAGTAACAGTTGCCACAGCTCCCACTGCTTAGGCTGAAGAAGGAGAATCGCTCCGATGGAAATAGTTCATACTGCATAACTGGATGCAAAGATAACAACTTTTTTCCGGAATTATTCCGGAGCGAGTCAGCGACCAGGCAGATGCTCATGACATGTAGGGGTCAATAAAATCCTCATTGAGAGGATTTATTGACCGAACGTTTCTTCTGATAACCGCTGTAGCGTCTGGTGATATTCCTCCATCATTCTGCGTACCACCTCGCTTGCAGGCAGAATCTCCCGGATATGAGACGCTATCTGGCCGATCTCCAACTCTCCCTCAAGGAGATCACCTTCAAAGATCCCTTTTTTCGCACGTCCCCGTCCCAGTAGCTCGCGGACTTCATCTGCAGTGGCTCCCCGCTCTTCGAGCTGCTCTACCCGACGAAAAAATTGGTTTTTAACCAGCCGTGTAGGACTCACCTTCTTGAGCGAGAGGAAGGTGTCACCTTCGCCAAGTGTAATGCAATGTTGCTTGAATACCTCACTGGCAGAGCTCTCCAGGGTAAGCGCAAAGCGGGTGCCAACCTGTACCCCTTCAGCTCCCAGTGCAAATACCGCAGCCATTGCCGCGCCGGTAGCGATACCGCCGGCTGCGATCAGTGGCAGCTTTGTGGCTGCCCTCACCTGGGGTATCAGGGTGAGGGTAGTGGTCTCCTCGCGTCCGTTGTGGCCGCCTGCCTCAAATCCTTCAGCAACGATGGCATCCACTCCCGCCTCTGTCGCTTTCTGGGCAAAACGGGAGCTGGAAACCACATGGGCAACGGTGATCCCTTCACTTTTCAATTGCGATGTCCATGTTTTCGGGTTACCGGCAGAAGTGAAGACCACCGGTACGTGCTCTTCCATCACGATCTGCATGATCTTTTCAATCTGCGGGTACATCAGCGGGATGTTTACCCCAAAGGGTCTCCCTGTTGCTGTCCTGCACTGGGCAATGTGGCTACGCAATATATCGGGATGCATGGAGCCCGCACCGATCAGTCCCAGTCCCCCTGCATTGCTGACCGCCGAGGCCAACCGCCAACCACTACACCAGACCATTCCTCCCTGGATCACCGGATAACGGATGCCAAAGAGTTTGCATATGCTGTTTTGAACCATCATGTTGATTTTTTCCTATGCAAAGATAGTGCTTTCAGGCTGAATGAGACCTGTTTTTGCTGTTTCTTGCTCTCTGTCTCCATTTTTCAGAGCTTGAGCACACCATTTTGATTTTTTTTAGTAGCTTTGTGCGTTGTTGCTCGCTTCTCTTTCTACCCGGGCCACACATAATATTGCAAAAAGATTCACTGAGGTTATGAATGTTCTTCTTCTTGGCTCCGGAGGCCGTGAACACGCCATGGCGTGGAAAATACGCAAAAGCAGTTACCTGAACAATCTCTATATTGCTCCCGGCAATGCGGGTACTGCACAATTGGGTACCAACGTGCCCATCGCGGTGACCGACTTTGCTGCGATGAAGCATTTTGCTTTGGAGCATGATATTGATATGATCGTGGTGGGCCCCGAGGATCCTCTAGTGGAGGGGGTGTATGATTTTTTCCGTGACGATGAGGATATCTGTCACATCGCGGTTATCGGTCCCTCAAAGAAAGGAGCCCAGCTGGAAGGTAGCAAGGATTTTGCTAAAGGATTTATGATGCGTCATCAGATACCCACAGCACGTTATCAGACGGTGACCCTGGAGAGTATTCATGATGGGAATGCATTTCTGGAATCACTCTCTTCACCCTATGTGTTGAAGGCTGACGGTCTGGCTGCCGGGAAAGGGGTGCTGATTGTAGAGGATCTGAATGAAGCGAAACGGTTGCTTTGGGAGATGCTCAACGGTAAATTCGGCAAAGCCAGCGACAAGGTCGTGATTGAAGAGTTTCTCTCCGGTATTGAGTGTTCTGTTTTTGTGCTGACCGATGGGAACTCCTATAAGATCCTGCCGGTGGCCAAGGATTATAAGCGGATTGGCGAAGGGGATACCGGACTGAACACCGGTGGTATGGGTGCCGTGTCGCCTGTCCCTTTTGCCGACGAATTGTTTATGGAGAAGGTGCGTACCCGTATTGTGGAGCCTACCATAGAGGGGTTGAGGGGTGAGAGGATTGAATACAAAGGGTTCATCTTCCTGGGGCTGATCAATGTGGACGGGGAGCCGAAAATGATTGAGTATAACGTCAGAATGGGAGATCCGGAGACGGAGGTGGTGATGCCCCTTATCAAGTCGGATCTGCTTGAACTCTTTATCGGGGTCACTACGGAGACTCTCGACCGGAAAAAACTGGAAATCGACGACCGGGCAGCTGTCACGGTAGTCATGGTATCGGGCGGTTATCCGGGCTCATACGAAAAGGGTAAAGAGATTCTGGGACTGGAAAATGTGACCGACAGTATCCTTTTCCATGCCGGTACCCGGATGCTGGATAACAAGGTGGTCACTGATGGTGGCCGTGTACTGGCTGTCACCTCCTATGGATACAACCTGGAGGAGGCACTTGAACGTTCTTACTGTACCATTACCCGGATCTGTTTTGATCAGTGTGCCTTCCGCAGAGATATTGGTTTTGACCTGCGTAAGGGGTAACCTGTTTCGTCTGTTCCGAAATGTCTTCGCATCTACAAGTCTTCCGCAGAACCGTTGTTGAGGGACGTTTCGTGACGTTCCCCGCCGCATTGGTGATCATTGGCATGCGGTTCCTGCTTTTTCAGCAAACGGAAGTTCTTGTACCGGCCTCACCCGGTGGAAGCCATTTATGGAAATTTCTATCTCCTCTGTTTGCTGTTCCTCTGAACTCGCTGGTTGCTTCCACCCTCGCCGTGTTGCTGATTGCGACGCTGATTCGTGCCATTAACAACCGTTTTGCGCTGATCCGCACCCGCTCAAACCTGCCGTTCATTGCTCCGCTGTTGCTATTGAGTCTTCATCCCCGGTTTCTGGTGATGACACCCGCTCTGGCAGCTGTGATCATTGTGCTGCTGGCGTTTTTCCCATTGTTGCAATCCTATCAGAAACCGGAAGCTTATCTCTGTTCATTCCGGTCGGGAATATTGATTGCCGTGGCTTCTCTCTTTCACATAGGAGCACTCGCACTCGTACCCTTCTGGTGGAGAGGTGAACGCTCTATGCGTGGTCCACAGCTGCGGGCATTTTCTTCTTTTCTTTTTGGCATCCTGCTGGTCGGTTTCTCGCTCTTTTCCTCCTATTTTCTGCTGGGAGATATTTCTGGTTTCCTCTATCCGTTTCACTTCTATACCACCCTCTCATTGCCGGCCATACCTGATTACTCCTTGGCTGAATGGGTTGCCCTGCTTCTTGTCACTCTTTTCTTTGTCTCGAACATGATGCTCAGCACCCGTGTCTACTCCCGTGACAAGGTGCTTACCCTTACACTGATGCGATTTGTGGTTTATCTGGTGGTTTTTCTCCTCCTGCTCCAGGTTATATACTGGAGTCGGACACTCTTTTTTCTGACCCTCGCCATCACATTGGTCTCATACCTGAATGCCTACTTTTACACCCGTACCACTGCGCGGAGTGGTGTCTGGCTGGCATATCTGAACCTGGGACTGATGCTGCTGTTCTATCTTTTCCATTTTTCCCCTTTCCGTCAGCTCCTTGACTGAAACATTTTGGCTCTTCCGGCTGTTTATTAGATATGTAGAAGAAACAAGTACCCTTACGGTGTACCTGTTCCAAAATTGATTGCGTCAAGAACAAAATGAAGGAGGAGTCCATTATGAAGAAAATGATATGCTTTGGATTCAGTCTCTGCCCTTTCCTGCTCCTACTCTGGGGGTGCGGCAGTGCCCGGACAGCCGCGGAGAAGGAAAAGTTGGCATGGGAGGTGCGTGAGGCAGTGGAAGGGGCATCATTCACATTTGATGCCACCTACGTCTATCCTACCAGTTACAAACCATTATATCTCTCACCCTATTATGATGTAGTGGTTACTCCCGATACGATCAAGGCCTATCTTCCCTACTATGGTCGTGCCTATCGTGCGCCGATGGATCCCAGGGAGGGGGGATTTCAGTTTACCAGCTCCGACTTTACCTACCGGTATGCTCCCGGCAGCCACAAGGGTAGCTGGATGGTAAAGATGACAATACTGGATCTGGACCGACCGGTGACCTTCAGCTTCGACATCTGGGAGAATGGTTCGTCCCGACTGATGGTGAATGATTTCAACAGGCAACCGATCTGGTTCCAGGGGGATATCAGCAGGAAAGCAGCAAAGTGATGCAATTCCCATCATAGACCGAAGGTCACGCTGAGATGGCGGTCACTCCTGATATAGGTGGTTACTGCTTCATAGGTGAGTGAGGTCGTTCCATCGGCAACTGAGATGAGCTGTGAGGACCGGGGGTGCAGGACAATACGCCCTGTTCCGCTTCCTTCTCTTAATTCCAGTTCGAAATAGAGATCACTGTGGTTGGTGATCTGATGATAATGAGTGGCCTTCCCGTTTGGCCTCACCTCTGTATAATGGGAGGGGGCGAGTTCCACTGCAGCGTCAAACAGGGAGCGTACATGCTCCTCTTTACCCAACAGGTACTTGCCAGCCCAGGCGACTGTCCTTCCGCTTTCCAACGCTTCGCGCAGCGACTCCGGGGTACGCTCCTTTGCCAAGACAAGCGTCATGGTGCGGTGTACCTCCCGTTTATTCAGGTCATATTCGTATGCCACCAGGTTGTGGATGTCCGATGAACCCATTACGGTGAGCCCCTTGTCGATACACCAGTCGAGTGCTTTCAGGTGAACCCCGAAGCCGTTGACCACCTCAATGCCGTGGAGTGCTTTATTGACATAGAGATCCTCAATAAAGTCGAGCCACTCATATGATCCCTCAATACCGGGTTGCCATCCGGGATGGTTCCAGAAAATGAAGGCATTCTGTTCCGCAGCCTTCATCACTGCTTCCCGATCGAATTGGTTATCGGCTCTTTCGGCGATAAATCCGGAGGCATCCTCTATAAAGATTGCATTGAAATGGCCGGGAGGCGTTAATCGTGTGATCTCAGATCCTTTCACCAGGATGAGATTTTGCTTTTTGGCCAGATCCTGCAGCAGCTCATATCCTCTGTTGTGATCGACCTTCACGTCCTCTTTAAAAGGGTGGTATTCGATATGGTCGGTAATGGCATAAGCGTCCAGCCCCTCTTCCCATACTTCCTGGTTACGGATAGTAGGCCACACGCGGCCATCTGAAAAAACGGTATGCGTATGAAAATCACATTTCAATACCCTGTAGGCGTTGACATCCGGAACAACCAGGCTTTCTCGAAACTGGGAACGACGTTGCTCGTTAAGGTATTTCATCCCTTCAACTTCTCTCTTCTGACCGAAGGCAAGCGTTGCAGGTATCAGCAATGTCAACAGCAATAATTTTTTCTTTTTCATGATTCTGATAGATTTCTCGTTGCAAAAGATATTTGGTTTCTGTTATGTCATAGCAATTAAAGCATATCCGCAAGCGACACGGGAAGATAGAAGGTTTCGTTTTTGTCGATGTATACAACCACAGACCCGATGTCGAAGGGTTTGCCGTTCTTTTTTGCCACAGAGGAGAATGCAGGTATCTCCAAGCGGTTCCTCCCCTTTTTCACCATCAGCACAGGAATGTCGGGGTTGTCCCTGTTAATGGAGCAGTTCATCCCCTTAAACACCTCATTGTGCTTTACAAAGATGCGATCGGACAACTCCTCCAGGGAGCTTTCGAGACCGCTTACCTTTTGCAGGTATTGGTTGATTTCGATGCTTCGCATATTGCCGCGCGGCACATCTCCCTGAGGGTGGTAGGCGGCCATCAGCACCTCTTCTCCGGTGTGGCTGCCTGAGGTGAAGCCGAAGCAGGAACGGGCGTTCATGATCTTTACGATATTGTGTGCCAGGTTCTCGCTGGTTCCCACCTGGGTATAGTCGCTCTCCTTGTAATTTTTTGAGGAATGGAGCATTGCCAGCTCTTCATCGGTGATATCAATGCCTGTATATTGTTTGAAGACAGTTTTGAACGCTTCGGGTTTGGTTTCGATCAGGATTGATTCCAGTCCTGAAGCACTGATCTTGATTTTTGAAACCGCACCGAACAACTCTTCAAGGGAGAGCTTACTGGCACCGGCACACTCCCTCGATCCGATAGAGAGTCCGCTGTTGCCATGATCTGACATGATCACTACGGCAGTGTTCCCATCCTTTTCTGCAAACGCCATCACCTTGCCTACTGCTTCGTCAAAAGCCAGGTACTCATCAATAATGGTTGCCACATCATTGGCGTGCGCTGCCCAGTCGACCTGGCTACCTTCTACCATCAAAAAGAAACCATTTGGATTCTTTGACAAAATTTCCAGTGCCTTATTGGTCATCTCTGCCAGTGAAGGAATTTTCTCCGGATTCCTGTCAATGTTGTAGGGAAGCGCACCCTCCTGAAACAGTCCCCACACTTTGCCATTTCCATTGTAGTTGAGTAGCTCGTTCTTGTTGTCCTGGATCAGGGTTGTCCCTGTTCGGGTCAGGTGGGTTCTGATATCAGGGGTAATGTGCCTGTTTCCACCTCCAAACATCACATCCAGGTTCTGGTATGCCATCTGCGGGGCAATAGCCTTGTACTGATTCCTTTTGTAGTGATGTGCGGAAAAGTCGGCGGGAGTGGCATGGGCAAACTCACTGGTGACCACCAGGCCGACTGACTTGTTTTTCTCCATCTTTACCGCCTCCAGTATGGTGGCTGCAGGTTGCCAGGTGCGTGATGCATCAACCGGGTAGAGATCATTCTCTGAGGCTTCGGGATAGATGGCTACATTCCCAATCTGCTGCAGTACGCCAGTAGCATAGGTTGATCCGGTGGGAGCTGAATCACCAATGGGTGCGTTCGAAGAAAAGGAGGTGACCGTGCCGGTGAGGTAAGGATCAACGTGTAGCCGATCACCCATGCCATTGTAATATTTGAACCAACGGGCTGCAGAGTAAACTCCAATAGAGGTTCCGTCGGGAATCATGACGATGATATTTTTTACAGGTTTGGGTTCCTGTGAGAAGATTGTAAAGGAAAATAAGATAAAACTAAAACAGAGGATTCTTTTTTTCATTGTGACGCAATATAAAGTAGATAAAAATAGGTAGAGAGTGGATGAGGGGGCAAAGGTAAAAATTTTTTGAAAAAAAGTCTACCCTCCCGGTGAAATAAAAATTACGTTGTATCCATCAGGGAGAAAGTGAGCATTTGGCTTTTCGTCAAACGATTATCAACTCAATTCCTTTTTCCTTCAGAAGGCTTTTCATTGAATCGGAAATCCCTTTATCCGTGACGATGATGTCCACCTTGTCAATCCCGCAAATTTTGGCAAAACCTTTCTTCCGGAACTTTGATGAGTCACACAACACAATAGTCCTCAGTGAAACACTCATCATTAGCTTGTTCAACTCCGCTTCTTCAATGTTGGATGTGGTTATGCCTGACTCCAAGTCGACACCGTCTACCCCGATAAAACATTTTGAACAGGTGATGTTGGAGAGGAAGCTCATGGAATAATTGCCAATAACAGACATGGAGCTTTTTCTGAAATTACCCCCGAGCAGCAGCAGGTTGATTCTCTCAGCCTCACTCAGGATCAGCGTCGCCGTTACCGATGAGGTCACCACCGTTAACGAGCTCTTGGGGGCGATATTTTTGGCGAATTCGCAGATGGTTGATCCCGAGTTGATGATGATGGAATCATTCTCTTCAATCAGATTGGCGGCAGCTGTTCCGATTCGTTTCTTTTCCTCAATATTGATTTTTTCTTTCTCCAGTACATTTCTTTCCGATATGTGAGGACTTACCGGACTGGCGCTGCCGTGGGTTCTGTAAACAAGGCCTTTCTTTTCCAGGTATCGCAGATCCTTTCGAATGGTAACGGATGTGACATCCAGTGTTTTAGAGAGGTTTTCAACCGTTACGAATCCATCTTTGTTCAGGTACTCAAGAATCAGTTTGTGCCTTTCTGCTATGCTCAACATACTCTTTTTTTTTCAAAATTAGAAGAAAAATTTGATTTATACACCATTTTTCGGGAATGTTTGTCCAAATCGCATTTTTTTGTAATTAATATATATTAACAGAGTTCGAGGAAAATTGGTTTCGTAGACTTTCTTTTATAAGATAAATTGGAATATATTTGTGGTCATAAATAATCGAAAGCTTTCTTTTGTTGTATGAAACGAAATTTTCTTTGGTTTATCAATCATGATGAAAGCAGCGTGATTTATAACTCATCAGTTTTATTGATGGCTGTGGTTAGAATAGTAGCATAAAACATTTTCAAATGTCTGAGATGAACATGAACAGGGGATCGCTTGTGATTGGGGTTGATTACGGTACCGATTCCTGTAGAGCACTGCTTGTTGACGCTGATACCGGGAAGGAACTGGCTGTTTCCACCTCTCTTTACAAGAGATGGAACAGCGGTTTATACTGTGATCCTGACAGGAGTCAGTACAGGCATCACCCACTGGATTATATTGAATCACTGTCGGAGGCAATTCTCGCTCTTCTTCAGCAGATACCCGCCGATCGCATAAAAAGGATCAGGGCAATTGGCATCGATGCGACAGCGAGCACCGTCACCCTTACCGACAGGAACGGTATTCCCCTTGCACTGCAGTCCGGTTTTGCCGAGAATCCCGACGCCATGTTTCTGCTCTGGAAAGATCATACTGCTCTTGCAGAAGCTGAAGAGATTAACCGGCTGGCACACGGCTGGGCAACAGATTACACCTCATTTTCCGGGGGGAATTATTCATTGGAATGGTTCTGGGCCAAGGCATTGCACCTTTTGCGGAGAGATCCTGCGATAAGAGAGGAGGCTTACGGCATCATTGAGTTATGCGACTGGCTGCCTGCATTGCTAACAGGATCACAAAAGCCCGAGGAGGTGAGGCGCAGCAGATGTGCTGCCGGCCACAAATGTTTAT
Source organism: Proteiniphilum sp. (assembly GCA_016839025.1). Taxonomy (GTDB): domain Bacteria; phylum Bacteroidota; class Bacteroidia; order Bacteroidales; family Dysgonomonadaceae; genus Proteiniphilum. Next base: position 7,996 of record JADLKK010000015.1, on the reverse strand, counting down.
GGGCTGAGCAGTGGGGTGGTTACCCCTCTCACGATTTTCTGGAGAAACTCGATCCGCAACTGGCACTGATTGGAGATCGCCTTCCTGCGGATACATTTACAAATGATACAGCTGCAGGGCAGATTTCACAGGAGTGGGCATTCGCCCTGGGGTTGCCGGAGGATCTGATCGTCTCTGTCGGTGTGGTGGATGCCCACTCGGCAGCTATCGGCGCGGGTATCAAGCCGGGAACAATGGTAAAGATCCTGGGCACCTCTACCTGTGATATCGTGGTGGTACCGGTGCATGTGATGGGTGATCGCCTGATACCCGGTATCAGCGGGCAGGTGCATGGCTCGGTGTTACCCGAAATGATTGGTGTGGAAGCCGGCCAGTCAGCATTTGGAGATGTATATGCCTGGTATAAAAAGCTGCTCGGGTGGGTTTTGGATCAGTTTGAAGATGATCCTGAGAGAAGGAGAGCATGTATGGATCGCATCATCGTTGCTCTTTCGGAAGAGGCTGCAGAGATCCCATATGATCATTCTGGCCTGGTTTCTCTCGACTGGCTCAATGGAAGGCGCAATCCCGATCCCGCACCCGACAAAAAAGGCGTCATATCCGGGCTCACCCTCGCCACAACAGCTCCGGAGATCTTCAAGAGCCTGGTTGAGGCAACCGCCTTCGGATCAAAAGCGATATTTGAACACTATAAACAGCATGGGCTACAAATTGAGGAGATTGTCAGTGTGGGCGGGATTTCACAGAAGTCCGCATTCGTGATGCAGATACTAACGGATGTGCTGGGTGTGCCGGTCAAGGTGGCCAACACAGAGCAGGCAGGAGCCTTGGGGGCTGCCATGTGTGCTGCTGCAGCGGCGGAACTGTTCCCTTCACTGGCTATTGCACAGGAGAAGATGAGGTGCGGAGTCAGTAGGGAGTATTTTCCGGATGAGGAAAGGCATCACTACTACAACCGGCTGTTCCGGGAATATCTCCGGCTGGGTGCTTGTCAGGATGGAGCTTCATCCTTTTTTCCACAACTGTAGAGAACCATTAATAATTGCAGTATATGAAAAGCAGAATCTTTTATTTTTTCATGGCATCAGCTGTCGTTTTGGCCATTAGCAGCTGTAAACAGCCTCAGAAGAGACAGACGGCCTTTGCAAATGGTGAGACACTCTCCGAGTTTTTCAAGTATGAGGGGGATGGTTCCATACTCATCAGCGGGCATCGTGGCGCCTGGCTCCATACCGAATATCCCGACAACTCACTTGAGGGTTTACAGTATGCTACGAAGGTAGTACCGGGTATTTTTTTCGAGGTGGACCCGCGGTTGACAAGGGATAGTGTTATCGTGCTGATGCATGATGCCACACTGGATAGGACGACAAATGCAACAGGCAAGCTGATCGATTACAGCTGGGAGGAACTGGATAGTGTTCGCTTGAGAGATTATACGGGTGATGTCACATCCTTCCGGATTCCCACACTGGAAGAGGCTATCCGCTGGAGTATCGGGAAAACAGTGTTAAACCTCGATCGAAAGGATGTGCCACGGGAGATGATCGTGGAGCTGATCAGACAGTGTGGGGCAGAAAAAAACATCATGCTGACGGTTCATACCGGTGAACAGATGCGTTACTACTACGAAAGGATGCCGGATGTCATGTTTTCTGCCCGCATCAGGAATGAGGAGGAGTACGAAGATATGGCAGCGGCAGGCGTACCGTGGAAGAATATGATTGCCTATGTGGGGCCGACGGTTGATGAAAGGAACGCTGAGCTGGTCGAGAAGCTTCATGCCCACGGTGTACGTTGTATGATCTCTGTTGCTCCCACGCATGACCGGCTGGAGTCGGCTGAAGAGCGTGCGGTTAAATACCGTGAAGAGATTTTGTGTGGAGCGGATATTATCGAGACCGATATTCCTCAGGAGTTGTGGGGGGTGTTGCAGCAGGTGAAAAGTGAAAAATAGGAACTTGTTTGGATGGTAAAAAAGAAGGGATGACATGAATAGCGTACAAGCAGATTTTTTTGAGAAAGCGGGTATACCCCGACAGCTGGCGTGGGGATATCTGGGTATTCTGATCTTTATGATGGGTGATGGAATGGAACAGGGCTGGTTGAGTCCTTTCCTGATTGAGAAGGGGCTGACCATGCAACAGTCGGCATCGCTTTTCTCTGCCTACGGCATTGTCATCGCCATCTCCTCCTGGTTTTCCGGGGTGCTTGCTGAGGCATACGGGATCAAGAAGACCATGTTTGCGGGACTGATACTTTACTTGTTGGGTACTGTCTCTTTTGTGGGGTATGCGCTACCGGATATGAACTTTTCCATTATGCTGATCACCTACGCTTTGCGCGGTTTCGGCTATCCCCTTTTCGCCTATTCCTTTTTGGTGTGGATCACCTATGTGAGCCCCGGTAAATCGTTGGGAAGGGCTGTGGGCTGGTTCTGGTTCGTGTTTACGGGAGGATTGGTTGTACTGGGTGCCTACTACTCCAGCTGGGCCATTCCCCGGATAGGCTACATGAACACCTTGTGGAACGCTGTGGTGTGGGTGCTGGCTGGTGCTCTGATTGTACTTTTCCTTACCCGTGAGGAGAAAAGGAATACCAAGAGCGACTTCCATTCCCGGTTGAAAGAGCTGGCGAAAGGGTTTTCAATTGTGAAGGAGGAGCCAAAGGTTCTACTGGGTGGTATTGTGAGGGTGATCAACACAACAGCACAATTTGCATTCCCGGTCTTTCTGCCTTCTTACCTCGCCACACATGGTTTTACAACCACTGAATGGTTGCAGATATGGGGTACCATATTTACCAGTAACATCATTTTCAATCTGATATTCGGATTCGTGGGTGATTCATTCGGATGGAGAAACACTATCATGTGGTTCGGTGGTGTAGGATGTGCCCTTTCTACACTGCTCTTCTTCTATTCTCCTCAGTTTTTCGATCACAGCTTTGTGGCGCTGTTGATCTCGGGCGTGATCTGGGGTGCGATGCTTGCCGGATACGTGCCTTTGTCTGCACTGGTACCCTCGCTGGTGAAGAAAGATAAGGGAGCGGCAATGTCCATTCTGAACCTTGGTGCCGGCTTACCGGTATTTGTTGGACCGGCCATCGTGGGACTGTTCATCGGATTGGTGGGAGATGCCGGAGTTATCTGGATTCTCGCCTCGCTCTATCTGATCAGTGCCCTGCTTACCAGGTTCATCACACTCCCCAACAATGCCAAAACGATTAAATATGTAGATACGGCACAGGAAGATCCCGTGCAGCAATAAAATAGTTGATTAAGAAATAGGATATGTTAAAAATTGAGAATTCATTACAATTTGTAAATGACACAAAAGCACTGATTATCGAACCGGGGGCTATTAACAGGGTTGGTGATCTCTTTATGGAACAGTTTCCCGGCAAAAAAGCGGTAATTGTTTCGGATCAATATATCATTGATCACTTTGGTGATCTCATCACGGAGAGGCTGAATGAGAAGATGATCGTTCAGGAAAAACCCTATATTTTTCAGCTCTCGGAGCTGGCTGCCACCTATGAAAATGTGGCGCTGTTGGAAAACTCTTTCAGGGCACACGAGGCCATACCCATCGCTGTCGGCTCGGGCATTGTGAATGATTTGGTGAAACTTTCCGCGCACAATGTTGGCAGGAAGTATATGAGTGTTGTTACGGCAGCTTCCGTTGATGGTTATACCGCTTTCGGCTCTTCTGTTACCTTTAATGGATCCAAACAGACCTTCAGTTGTCCCGCTCCTCATGCATGTCTGGCCGATGTGGATATCATCCGCGCAGCTCCGCTTACGATGACTGCTGCCGGTTATGCAGATGTGTTTGCCAAAGTGACCGCCGGCGCTGATTGGTTGCTGGCCGATTTCATGGGGGTTGAACCGTTGAATCCGGAGGCTTGGCAGATTATCCAGGAGGGATTGCATCGCTCTCTTTCCAATCCTGAAGGAATCCGGGGGGGGGACCGTGATGCCATTGCCTTGTTGACTGAACGGTTGATGTTGGGTGGCCTTGCCATGCAACAGGCCAAATCCACACGCCCCGCTTCAGGTGCCGAACACCATTTCAGTCACCTCTGGAACATGGAGCATCACGAGCACAACAATAGGGCGGTGCCGCACGGATTTCAGGTTGCTATCGGTACACTGGCGCTGACCGCTTTTTACGAACAGATGCTGCAGACCCCTATCGATGAGGAGCTGGATGTTGATCTCTGTTGCAGCAGATGGCCCTCGCTTGATCAGATATTGAAAGAAGCTGAAGAGCGGTTTGGTGATACCGATTTCCTGCATATTGCAAAAGAGGAGATGGAGGCAAAATATATCACCAGTGAACAGCTCAGGGAGCAGCTTCTCAATCTGAAACGGAACTGGAAGGCTATCAGCGATAGATTAGCCCAACAGATCATTCCCTTCGAGGAGGTGAAAAGGCGCCTGAAGGTTGTCGGAGCACCCGTTGAACCCGAAGAGATCGGTATCCCACGGGAGTATCTGCGTGAGACATTTCATCGGGCACTCTTTATTCGCCGTCGTTTTACCATCCTGGATCTGGGAGTGAGAACCTGTATGACAGAGAAATGGCTGGATGCCATTTTTGGACCGGAAGGCAAGTGGCCGATTGAGAAATGATGCCAGAGGCTGCTGGTTGCGAATGGGTGGATGATCCCCAATGAAGTCTCCAAAAGTAATACTACAACAATGAAAACAAAGAGAAACAATCATTCATTTGGCCGTCGTGATTTCATCAGGAAGGCAGGTATCGGAGCTGGAACCTGCCTGTTGGGGCTTCATCAGGCCCGGGGGCATCTTGCCGGGTCTAACGCCTCTCCGCCCATTCAGGGGTTTGAGGATCACGGCAGCGGCAGTGGCGAGTCGAAAATATGGATCCCGGTTTCGAGTCGCAAGATACGGGTCGGGCTGGTAGGATATGGTGTTTGCCGCTTCGCAGCAGCATTTGGCTTTCAGGATCACCCGAATGTAGAGGTTGCCGCAGTGAGTGACCTCATTCCCGAACGCTGCCAGAAGCTGGCGGAGGTGACAAAATGCAGCAAGACCTACCCTTCACTGGAGGAACTGGTGAAAGATGATACCATTGAGGCTGTCTTTGTGGCTACGGATGCGCCGAGTCATGCCAGGCACTGCATCGAGGTATTGAATCATGGCAAGCATGTAGCCTGTGCCGTTCCGGCCGTTTTTGGCTCTTTCGAAGATGCTGAGAAGCTGTTCGAAACGGTAAAACGGACAGGGCTGAAGTATATGATGTACGAAACCTCCATGTTCCGCGAAAATCTCTATGCCATGCGTCAGATATATCACGCAGGAGGATTCGGACAGCTGCTCTATGCCGAGGGAGAGTACTGGCATTATTCTGAAAATGGGATTGACTCCTTTAACGGCTGGCGGCACGGGATGCCACCCCAGTGGTATCCGACACACTCCGATGCTTATTATGTGGCAGTTACCGGAGGCTCCTTTCTTGAGGTTTCCTGCATGGGCATGAAAAGCAAGATGGAACGTTACCAGCCGGATAATAATATCTACAACAATCCGTTTGCCACTGAGATCGCATTCTACCGTACCCGTGAAGGTGGTTCGGCACGCATGGGCAGAAGCAGTGACACCATGGGGCACGGTTATGGTGCTGAGACGGGAAGGGTGAGAGGGACGACAGGCTCCTATTACGACAAGTACGAGGGTCTCATGAAAAATCTGCCTGATGTCTCGCGTCCGGCTCTTCCCCCCGGAATGCCCGAGGGAGGCCATGGAGGTTCACACGGACATCTTACGGAAGAGTTCGTAAGGGCAATCCTCGAAGACCGTAAACCATTAATTGATATCGCAATGTCACTCAACATGACGGTTGGGGGGATTGCAGCACACCAATCCGCAATGCGAGACGGGGAATGGGTGAAAGTCCCGCAGTTCAGTCTCTGACTGTATACATGCAACATACGTTACTTACCGGTTTTCCGGAAACAATAATAAGAAAAATCCAATGAACGACAATCAAGTAGTGAAAATGGCGGCTGATAACATCAGGATATTATCAGCCGCAATGGTAGAGAAAGCTAAGTCGGGCCACCCCGGGGGACCAATGGGTGGAGCTGATTTTATCAACATTCTGTATGCTGAATTTCTGGAGTATGATCCCGAAAACCCCTATTGGGATGGTCGGGATCGCTTCTTCCTGGATGCCGGTCACATGTCTCCCATGTTTTATGCTGTGCTCGCTCTCTGTGGAAAATTCACCATGGAGGATCTGCGTGGTTTCCGCCAGTGGGGTAGCGCCACACCTGGCCATCCTGAGCTCGATGTGCCACGGGGAATAGAGAACAGTTCAGGCCCGTTGGGTCAGGGGCATGCGTATGGTGCCGGTGCGGCCATTGCTGCCAAATTCCTCGAAGCACGTCTGGGAAATGTGGTTGACCATACCATTTATGCCTATATTACCGACGGAGGCATTCAGGAAGAGATATCACAGGGCGTGGGAAGGATCGCCGGCCATCTGGGTCTCAGCAACCTGATCATGTTTTATGATGCTAACCAGATCCAGCTTTCCACGACAACCTCCGAGGTTACGAGTGAGGATGTGGCGAAAAAGTATGAGGCTTGGAACTGGAAGGTGATCGAAATTGACGGGAATGATGCTGAGCAGATTAGAGCCGCCCTCACCGAAGCAAAAGCGGAGAAGGAGCGTCCGACGCTTATTATCGGGAATACAGTAATGGGAAAAGGAGCATTGAAGGGCGACGGCACTTCGTTTGAGTCTCAGCTTTCCACCCATGGGCAGCCATTGAGTGCGGCAGGAGGTGATTTTGCCAGAACCGTGGCCGGACTGGGGGGGGATCCCGAGAATCCTTTTGTGATTTTTCCTCAGGTGAAAGAGTTGTATGAAAAACGACGATTGGCGCTGCAAGCAATTGTGGCAGACAAGAGAAGACGCGAACGTGAGTGGGCCAGGATGAATCCTGTGCTGGCCGGGAAAAAAGCCAGGTGGTTTGGACGAGAACTGCCGGAGATCAACTGGTCGGCCATTGAGCAGAAGCCGGTCAATGCAACCCGTGCTTCATCGGCAACCGTACTCAGTGTGCTTGCGCAACAGGTCGATAACATGATAGTGGCTTCTGCCGACCTTTCCAACTCCGATAAGACCGACGGTTTCCTGAAACAGACCAAACCGCTGCGTAAGGGTGATTTTTCCGGAGCTTTTCTGCAGATGGGTGTTGCCGAGTTCACCATGTCTGCGGTATGCATCGGTATAGCCCTGCACGGTGGGGTGGTGCCTGCCTGTGGGACATTCTTCGCCTTCTCCGATTACATGAAACCAGCCATTCGCGTCGCTGCATTGATGGGGACACCTGCAATTTTTATCTGGACACATGATGCATTCCGTGTGGGAGAAGATGGCCCTACTCACCAGCCGGTAGAGCAGGAAGCACAGATCCGGCTGATGGAGAAACTACAGAACCATCATGGAGAGAATTCCATGTTGGTGCTTCGTCCCGCCGATGGCCATGAGACCACTGTTGCCTGGAAGATGGCATTAGAAAATGGCAATACCCCCACCGGGTTGATTCTCTCAAGACAAAACATCACGGAGCTGCCAGCCAGAGAATCCCGTTTTCAGGAAGCATTACAGGCCGAAAAAGGTGCATACATCGTGATGGAGGATCCCGGGTTCGATGTGATTTTGCTCGCGTCCGGCTCTGAGGTGTCGACGCTTGTTGAAGGAGCCGGGCTGCTCAGCAAGGATGGAATTAAGACGCGTGTCGTCTCCGTTCCTTCTGAAGGATTGTTCCGCAGACAACCGGTATCCTATCAGGAGTCGGTGCTGCCCAGAGGAGTCTTGAAATTTGGCTTGACCGCCGGGCTGCCCGTGACGCTGGAAGGGTTGGTCGGTAATGAAGGCAAGATCTGGGGATTGAGCTCATTTGGCTTCTCGGCACCCTATGGCGTGCTCGATGAAAAACTGGGATACACCGGAAGGAA
>JADLKK010000014.1 GCA_016839025.1 Proteiniphilum sp. | reverse complement strand
CCCCGGTTCCCGATACCGATATGCGCCAGGTTCACCTTCTTGCCGGCTCCCACCACCCTGTTGTAGCTGCCCGCAGATGTCCCGGCATGGATTCCCCCCAGCGCCATCCCGACAGTGCCTAACGCCGCTTTTTTGATAAATGATCTTCTTGTTGTCATGATATCCGTATGATATGTTTTTCCGTAAGAAAAAAGCAAAGTTAACAATAAACAACAACAAGAGAGGGCTAAAAAGTTTAAAATTCCTGAATGAAAAATTTGAAATTGAAATACATCCGGCAGTTTTAATAGAAAATCATCATCACCTCCTCACCCATGAAACTGCTCAGTAGTGGTCGCTGTACTCTGCCGGTTTGGGAAACTCTCTCATCGGCATATACCTCTGGTAGGTATCAAAGACACCTTTTTCCGGACCTACAATTCGGGGATCACCCGTTCTTCTGAGCTCTTTCAGCAGTTCTTCTTTCAGTTTTCTTTCTACCGAAGCGTACCCCTTTTTCCCGTATAGATTTTGCAGACAGGAAGGATCTTCGCATACATTATACAGCTCATATTCCGGCACCTTGTCATACGCCAGCTCGAAGTAAGCTATTACCGAATCGTTGCTGTGCTGCTCTATCAGATAGGATTTCGATGGCGACGCATCAATATCGGTGAAGGCCCAGTCTGGGTGATGCACCCCCTTCTCATCCAAACCATAGATGGGCAGCAGTTCCCCCTCACCTCCCGGCTTCAGCGCCTGCGGATCACCGGCTGGCCAGCGCAGGGGTTTCATATTCCAGATGAGCAGATAATCACCACCCCGTATGGCTCGTTGCGGAAAGCCCAGATTGTTCCAGCGGGAGGAGGAGTGTCTCTCTCTCCCGGCAAAGAGATATCTCCTGTTCCGGTCGACCCTTCCCGATTGGGAAGAGCGGAGCAGCCTGAGCAAGCTCCTACCGGTTATCGGCATCATTCCCTCCTCACTGACACCAGCTATCTCCAGCAGGGTGGGTGCAATATCCACGAAGCTGACCGGATCGCTCACCACCCGCTCAGCGGGAAAATGAGAGGGGTAAGAGATGGCCAGAGGTACATGCACCCCATACTCGTAGCAATGCGCCTTGGCACGGGGAAAAGGCATGCCGTTATCGGCCGTAACAATCACGATCGTATGCTCCAGTTCACCGATCGAGTCAAGGTGGTTCAACATGGCCTCCAAATGGCGGTCGAACCACTCAATCTCCACGGCATAGTCGAGCAGATCGCCACGGGTCTCCTCACTATCCGGCATAAATGCGGGCAGTTCTGCCATGGAGAGTGTTTTGCCATTACGTTTCCAGGCATCCTTCTCATAACCCCTGTGTGGTTCATCCCCGCCATACCAGAAGTAAAAAGGCTGCCCGGGCCCTTTCGCCTCCATGAACTCCTCAAAGTTGGTGAGGTAATCGGTTCGGCTGATTCCTTTAGCGGGACGTGGATCGGGATGACCGCCCTCACCATAGCGGTGGCGGTTGTATGCTTTTCCGGCAGCATTTTCAGTCCGCCAGAGTGAATCGGCCGGGTTTTGTGCGTATCGAAAAGGAGCCACTCCCTTACCGGTGTACCCTGTATGATAGCCTGCCGCATCCAACAGATCGACAAAGGGAACATACTTTTTCATCCAACTGGAGCCATGTTGACCGCTCTGTTCGTTTTGCCAGTGATGCCGTCCGGTCACCAATGCTCCCCGTGAGGGGGCACTGCCGGGTGATGCCGCGTAGCAGTTCACGAAGTAGACACCGCTTCGGGCTATCCGGTCAAATCCCGGTGTCTCCACAAAGCGGCTGCCGGCGAAGCTGGTATGGGCAAACGACTGATCATCGGCAATGGCAATCAGGATATTGGGTCTCCGGGGCTGCTCCTTCTCTCCGCCCAAACAGGTGGTGATCAGGAGGCTGCTGCCCAGCGAGCAGGTGATCCGTGCTGGCAGATGTCTCATATCAAACTGTTACTTGGTGTTATCGGCAGAAGATAGTACAAATTGTTCCGCTCTACCGGGTGTAAGCAGCTCCCAGAGGGATGCCACCGTCCATCCCGGCGCAAAGATGTTGTTGTAAAAACCTTTCCCGTTGCGGCCATAGTCCCAGTGGGTATGCTGCACCACCTCGGGATAGTAGCCCGGTTTGGCCACACCGCTGAGATGCCCCTCGTAGGGTAGCAGCTGTCGCATAGAACTGGAGATTACCTCGAGGAACAGAGTAAAGCGGGGTTCGCCGTATCTTTCCGAAAGCCACTTCAGCACTGATCCAAACTCAAAGATAAAGACATCGATATGGTTGTTCTCGACCGAGACGTTGCCCCATCCGCGTGTCTTCAATCCGATATCGCCAATCATCTGTCCCCTGGCAAAGGGGACATCCCAAAGATAATACCAGGAAAGAGCGAAATAGGCTGAACGAAGTGAGAGATCGGCATAGCGCTGCTGCTCCTCGCCCTCGCTCACCAGCGCCAGATAATAGGTTGCCGTGGATGCATAGAGAGATGCCTCCTTGTCCTCACAATTGGCATCGAGCGTAGAGGAGAAATAATCCGCTTTAGAGATGATCTCCCGTTCCAGATAGTCTGCCGTCCGCTTGGCTGCCTGCAGGTAGTGATCATCATCGAAATAGGTGTAAGCCATCACCAGTGGCAGGGTTGCCGATGGGGTGCTGCCACCGGTGGAGTCCACCAGGCTCAGGTCATCACGGAACTTTCTCGGGAAGCTGCCATCCTCCTGCTGCAGGAGCAGAAACTGTTCCAGGATGCGTTGGATTTTTCCTTCCCACTCAACATGGGTGCGGCCGTTGTTTTTCTCATACTGGAGAAAATGGAGCATCGCGTAGATCCCTTCCGACTGACGACGGATACTGTACACATCCGTCTCACTGTGGTTGTCGAAGTTGACAAACTCACGGAAGAAGCCGTTCGGGGAAAAACCCCCTTCCAGGTAACTGTTGAAAACCGCGCGGCTATTACCTGTCAAGTCATCGCGGCTGTTCCGTTCCCCATACTCCAATGCATTGAAGGCGTTGAGCAACACCCTGCCGACGAAACCCACCTCCGCCCTGCCGTTGGGTTCACAGGTAGCCACCTGAAGCAATTCACCGGAGTTATATTTCAATGGTTTATCGCTCACAAAGCTATCGGTGAAATAGAGGGTCAGCGTCTCTTTCACAAATGAATCGCTGAATCCGGTCTCTACCGGCTCAGGGCGCCAGGTATCAAACCCATACTCCCACATCTGCCGGACAAAGTCGGAGAAACCGGCTGCCTTCCCTTCCCTGATCTGCCAGGTAAGCTCCATCAAGGTTCCTTCCGGCAGGTAGTGAAACGCTTCCACCGGTTCTGCCAGTGTCAGTTTGCGAATATAGGTACGTGGGGTCTCCTGATAGGGGAATCCAAAGGAGATGGCCGATTCCCCCTCCAGGTTCTCGAACCCGGTATATCCTATGGATGTTTTCCCGGAAACGATCACCTCTCCTGCAGTATGTGTCGAAAGGGCTTCATGTCTGAAATCATCGATTCGCATCACAGAGGTAAAAGCTCCGGACACCTCGTTGAAAATGGCAGTCATGGGGGCACTCAGACGATCTTCCCGTACCGTCCAACTGTCGGAGGTGTGAAATGAGGGAGCGCGATCCGGTGAACGAAGATTTCTCCTGTACCAGAAGCCCGGCATAAAGAACTGGCAATCCTCATGTTTGAAGGATGAGTGAAGCAGCTGCTTGAAGTTGAAATAGAGATTCTCTTCAGCCTTCAGGGTAACAGTGATGGACCCGTCGCTTACCTTTCTGCGGATGGTAAGGGGTAGTTTTTCATCCGCTTCCAGATAGATCGCTCCCCCTTTACTGATCTCCTTAAGAGCATATTCAACAGCCTCGTTTCCGGGAGTTTTCAGTGCGATCAGCGCATCCAACTGATATTCCTTCTCATTCGATTGCTCTTTGCAGGCTGTCACTACCAATAACAGAGCAAGTAATAATGTTGTTATTTTCATTTGATCAAAACTTTTATATCCCATTCTTTTGTTTCATGCGTGTCATCATCATGATCTTCAGAGCTTGCTTCTCAGGTGGTCGATCAAACGGGAAAGATGATTTTTCATAGGACGATAGGCCCCCTCATCTGCAACGTTGCGGTTCTCCTCTGGATCCCGCTGATGGTCGAACATCATCTCAGCCTCCGTATCATTTCGCTTGTCTCTCCATTTGGCATAGCTATAGCGTCTATTGATCGCATTGTCACCATTGCCCCACTGTACAAAAACAGCCTCTTTACCCTTGAAGCGGGAATCGGTAAAAGAGGGAGCGAAGCTCAGTCCTTGCAGCTGGCCTTCCGGTTGTGGTATCCCTGTCAGGTCGCACAGTGTGGGGTAGAGATCCACCAGCTCCACCATGAGGTCTGACTTTGCGCCCTTTTGTCCGGGCAGGTAAATGATCAGGGGTATCTGTGTGGAACGTTTCATCAGGGTATGCTTACCCCAGAAGGAGTGCTCTCCCAGTTGCCACCCATGGTCGCCCAGAATCACCACGATGGTGGACTCCTCCAACGAGAGTTCCCTCAGCTCGTTGAGCAATAACCCTATCTGGGCATCCACATAGCTCACACAGGCATAATAACCATGTTTTGCCAGTCGCTGAAAATCTTCCTCCGACTTATCCCCCACTCCCCCGTAGGAGTTGATTTCAGTAGGTGCTTTCACCTGTTTGGGCAACCCCTCGGAGCGGTAGAAATTATCTGCCAGGGGGATCTCCTCCCTGTTGTACAGATCCCAATACTTCTTGGGGGCGTTGAACGGGAGGTGGGGTCGCCAGAAGCCGCATGCCAGGAAAAAGGGTTGATCCTGTTCCTTCATTCTTCGCAGGTCAGCGATCGTTTTCAGTGCCACCTTCCCATCCTGATAGGCGGAGTCGGCCACCTCTGCCGACTCGTAGAAGGGTCCCCGCATCGTTTTGGGATGAATGGTTCTGGCAGAGACATCACTCATCCATAGCTCCCACTTGTTGTAGACAGCCCAATGCGACTCATACCCCTCCCTGTGGACCCTCCAGGGTTGCTCACTCCAGGCAGTGGCATGGTCATCCACGTTGTGGAACACCTTGCCATTGGAGAGGGTGTGATACCCGTGATCCCTGAACCACTGTGGCAGGGGTATCGCATCCGGTGCATCCTTCTCCGCATAGGTATAGGCATGGGTGAACCGTTCCGGCAGTTTCGGATAGAGACCCGTCAGCATACTGGCTCTGGAGGCACCACTGACAGGTGCATTGCAATAGGCATTGCGGAACAACAGCGAGTGGTTCGCCAGCGAATCCATCACTGGCGTGCGAATTGCTTCCTCGCCGTAACAGCCTAGCTCGGGACGTAGGTCATCGACCATGATCAACAGCACGTTGGGTCGGGCATCATTTTGCCCATAACCAGCAATTGCCGGCAAACCGGCCAACAAGGAGAATGTTTTTATGATGCTCATTCTATGCATACGATCATTGGGCTTTTGTGATGGCAGGGCCGGTATAGGACTTCTTCATCCCGCCGAAATCGAGCACAATCTTCTGAATGACCATGCCGGGATCTCCACATCGGATGTGGAGCGTATGTTTTCCGGGCTTGTTGATGTAGAAAGTGGATTTATTGACCGCTGCGTTGCGTAACACATTCTCGTACCAGGTCTGGGTATATTCAGGTGCCGATGAGGAAGGCAAAGCCACTGGACCGTCATCGATGCAGACCGCATAGCGGGTCTGGGAAGAGTTCTGCTCGTGGAAGTTGAAATCCCTGTCGGAGCTGAGCGGAAAAACGGGCAACACATAGGTATAGACATCCACCGGGCCATGGTGGAAGGTATAAAAATCATATTCCACACCGGGGTTGTTGTGGTTTCGGGGATTGAGCACCTTGCCGGTAGGATCGCCCATCATCACCGCACGATTCTCCACACCCAGGTTTTCGATGAGCTGCATCTTCACCTCATCACTCTCTCTCTTCCTGTGGAAATCAGCTCCTGCAATGGAGACAACACCGTTATTCTCCACGAACAAACCCGATAGTTCCTCACTGGTGGGTGTAGGAGGATTGAAAAGCGAAACCATCACCTTCTCCTTTTTCCTGCCTGCAGAAAACTCCAGGTAGCCCTGTACCGATTCACCCAGGGGCGCCTTGCTCCAGTCCACCGAAACCCACAGACGTTCTTCACCGCTCACAGTACCCCCTCTGCTACTCACGCGGATCCAGTCGGCCGAGGGTTTCACCTTCCAGCGGAAGGAGCCTTCACCCTTGTTGTAGATATCCACGAAATAGGTTGTCTGGTCGAAATACCTGCTGAAGGCAGGCAGAGAGAGGAAGCTGCTCACACCTTTCAGTGGCTCCCGTCCTTCGGGATAGAGCCCCATGGCTGGCTTCGGAGCAATCGCTACGGAGTCCAGTTTTGGCATCTCGAAGTATGAGGCGGTAACTCCCTGTCTGAGCGACAAGATTCTCTTCCATTTGCCATCCATCAGGTCGTTGTATTCGTAACTGATGTGGTAGAGGGTGTCGTAATAATGTTTTGCCTTGTCTCTCAACTTATTGGCCAGAACCCTCTCCTGAGCAATGTAGTCTCTGTTCCGCTGTGCGGTGAGCCACTTCTTGTTCATCAGCTCCGCTCCCTTCACGGGATAGTAAAGCAGCTGGAAGAAGGAGGGTTTCATCTTCTCCGGCAGCTCATTCAGGATCTTTTCCGCCATACTGCCGATACGGGTGTAGTCGGCGATGCGTGTCTCAGCCTCCCGGTAGTTGGCAAAGGAGAAATCGGTGTCGGTGGGACGCTCTCGTCCGTGGCTGAAGGTGTTCCACTCATATCCCCAACCCATGAACTCCGGTTTGCGGATAAAAGCCAGCCGGAAATATTCATTGGTGATTTCATGGAAGGCATCGTAATACTGTTCGCCAAAGAGGCTGCTCAGCCACTTCGCGTTGTAATCTGCAATATTCTCAAACGAGAATTTTTCCAGGTCGTAGGCCATATCGAGAAAAAGAGTCACCGGGAACTCACACGATTTGATATCCCCCGCATTGAGGAGCCAGAGGCGATCAGCACCGGTATCATAGGCCTTCTTCAGCTCTTCGTACATCAGTGAGGGGGGGGTGGAAGCAAGCCAGAGGTAATCGTGCGGGATACCAAGGTAGGAAGCGTGGTAATAGACCCCCGACCCGCCGGAACGCTTCTGTTCATCGGCGTTGCTCAGCTGTTTCATGTAGCCGTAGTTGTCGTCCGGCCATACCAGGATTACATCCTCCGGCAGCTCCAGACCTTCCAGGTAGAGCTCGAGCACCTCCTTGTAAGGGGTAAAAGCCTGGGGTATCTCCTCGATGGGTTTGTCAATGTACTTGAGCAATAGCTCCCGCTGGTCCTTGAGCGCCTCACCCACCAACTTCACCCGCTCTTCGAGTGTATAGTTGCCGGTCATCGCCTTGTCGTGGAGACCTCTCAAAGCCAGGGTATAGACATTTTCATAAGGTGAGTTCTCCTTGACCCTTTTCTCCAGCACCTCCAGGATTCCCTCCTTGTTGGTCATGTAGTTCCACTCACCCATGGTCTTGGTGTCCCACTCGCTGGCGTTGTTGAAGAGGAGCGGCTCGGGATGCACCGAGCCCATCACGATGCCGAACGAGTCGGCTACTACCTTATTCTCCGGGAACTTGTTAAAGGCTCCGGATGCCTCGTGCATGGCGGGGCAGAGATAGTTGGCCTTGAGACGGAGCAACAGCTCATATACCTTCTCATAGGTTTTGGGACCGATATCCTTCAGTTCCGGGTCGAAGGTATGTTTGGCCCAGGGGAGCAACCCCCAGTCCTCGTCGTTGATAAAAAGTCCCCTGAACTTGACGGAAGGTTTTTGGGAGACAAACCGTTCCACCGTCAGATGCAGTTCACTGCGCTTTTCCACCGGCACATCGGCCCACCAGTACCAGGGTGAGACTCCGATATTTTCGGAGATGGTGAAGAGTCCGTAGGCAGCGCCTCTGCGGTCGCTTCCTGCGACCACCAAAGCCTTGCTCACATTGGGGAAGGGATTATCCACCACCTGAATGACAAACCGTTCCCATTCCCCATCGATCTCATCTACTGAGATTTTCCTCTTTTGTACCAGCTCCCTAATCAAGCGGTTGTTTTCGATGGTACCCACCAGGAGAATATGTGCGGATGAGAATTTATCTACCTCCTTCACGGCAGGTTGTCGACCCGAAACCATTTTCACATCGTTGGAAAAAAGGGTGGCAGCCGTTCTTACCGATACCGGATCTTGCTGATCCACCACGATCTCCATTTTCTTCTCAGGAAGAGAAAGAGGGAAAGATCTTTGTGTCGGTTTATCGGACAGTCCCAATGACTGCCCGTTCAGCAAAAATGTGATTGCCCCAAATAGAAAGCTCGCAAAAAGTTTTTTACCATTCATTACTTGTTTGTTTTTATGATTGCCTGAAATGATGACGTTTCTGTTGCCAGAAACAGGTCAATCGCTCAGCGGTAAGGAACCGGGGTGCCTTGTGACACGGGGACCCGCGTAAGATCGTTTCATTCCCCCCAGATCAATCACGATCTTCTGCAGCATCACTCCCGGATGAGCGGCATAAATTTTGATCGTGTGCCTCCCCGGCTTGTCAACCAGATGGGTTGTCTTGTTGATTCGGGTATTTCTGAGGATACCCTGTATCCACAATGTACTGTAATAGGGTGCCGATGCTTCCGGCAGGTACACAGGGCTGTTGTCCAGCATGACCCCATACCGTGAACCGCTCTCATCGTTCAGTGGGAACTGAGGCACCATGTAGGTATAGACATCCACCGGCCCTTCCGAAAAGGTATAAAAGTCATACTCCAGCACAGGAAACTCACCGGAGCGAACCGGCGCCACATAATTGGAAGTCAGTTCAAGTGAGGCATAATGACTGTTTTTGGCCAGCGGATCACCCAGCATCACCACCTTGTTCTCCATACCTACACCTTCCACGATGCTGAAACGAATCTCCCCGGTCTCCTTTTTTCGGTGATAGCCTGTCGCATCGATTGCCACAAGGCCATTATCCTCAATATAGAGGTTTTTCAGATCCTCCTTTGAAGGTATTGAAGGATTCAATAAAGATAAGGAAATCTTTTCATTTCCTCCATTTGAATGAAGCTGAATCTCGCTTTTGATCTCTTCTCCTGTCGGTGCCTGTTCCCAATCGACCGAAACGACTACACGATCATGCTCCTTGGTACTCCCTGATTTCCTGTCGAGATGGATCCAGTCATCCTTTACCTCCAGCCGCCAATCCAATTCACCCACTCCCTTGTTGAACAGATCAATGTGATAGCTTTTCGGCAGGTAGCTGTTGAACATTGGCAAGTGGTAGGGCTCGCCTGAACTTTTACCATCGGAGAAATCTGGAAGCGTGATGCCCAGGGTAGGTTCCGGGAATGGAGCGACGCTATCCTGTAAGCTGTTCGCCACGACAAAGTTTCGGGCAGCATACCAGTTTGCTTTTTCTGCTTCCAGCCACATCTGGTTAAAGAGGGCCGATCCCTTTACGTTGTAGTAGAGAAGCTGAAGATAGGAAGGATATTGCATCCTGTTCAGTTGTGAAAGAATCCTTTCAATGGTTCCCACCAGTACAACATGTGAGGCGGTGATTTGCCTCACATCTACCACCGGAAGTGACTGTCCGGTAACCAATCCGATGTCGCCGGAAAACAGATTCGCTGCGGTAGTCACTGACTTGTGATCCCTGCTATCAGTCACAATTTCTGTTCTAACGGAGGGATCCATTAAAAGAAAAGAACGTGGGCCCGGGCTTTTTACGATCGCTACCTGGGCATTCGTTGTCAGCGAGAGACCCACTATGAGAACAGGCAGGAATCGTTTGATAATCTTCATGCTCAATATAACCTGATCAATTCTTATCTGCTACAATCTCCTACTGGCCATGCAGCAAGGCGGAATCCTTTATCTCCAGTGCCTCCGCGAGTGCATCCAGCATACCGAATCCGAAACGGTTGTCCGGCAACAGGTAGTGTCCTTCAGACCATTCATTGAAGCAGGCGATTGTAAGGATATTGGGCACCTCGGGGTGCTGGTTCAGGTAGGCGAAAGAGGCCTGTACAAATGCCTTGAAGGCTGCGGGGCTTTCGTTGTCAAAAATGACACATCGTGGCCATTCATCCCTATTGGGCACTTCCGGTCTCTTCTTGGGGATAATGTAGCGGGGTGTGGAATCCCATCCCGGAGAGAGTGCCGGCAGATAGGGAACCTGAAAATCCTTGTGGTGCTCCGGCCATAGCTTGAAGGCAACATCAGCCGCAGCTACCTCATAATCAGAGATCTCATTTCCTTTTGGTTGAAAACGACGGGTGGTCCAATCAATCGGATTGTATGATCCGGCTGTATCGTATCCCACCTGTTTGCAGTTGGGAGAATAAAAGCCCGACATATGGAAATGAATCCCTTTGTGTCCCAGTTTTTGGGCATATGCACGCAGATCAGCAAAAAGCTGTACCGTTGCCTCCAGTCCGATCATCTTTTCCAGCCGGTTGGGGTCCCATATACACAACACCGGTTTGCCATCAATCTTCCAGTAGTTGGGTTGGTGGAAATAACGGGAAATCATGTAGGAGAGACTTCGCCAACACTCCTCCAACGTTACGTCGGGAGGTTGATAACTGGGCGGGTAGGCCGGTACGCCGTCGGTCTGTTCGGTGGGATAAAGAATATACCAGGGATGATTCGTCCACATACAGGCAAACTGCACATCCTGCACGTTGGAAGAACGCAGGAAACCATTCTCCAATGCCTCATGGAGAGCCGGAGCGCCATTATACCAGTACCAGTCCCAAATATAGACATCAATCCCGCTCTCCCTGGCCAGTCGGTTATACTTCTCCCAGGTGGAGGGGAGGCTCTCATCAAGCTCTCCCAACAGGGGACCACGGGGTTGCTGATGACCCTGAAACCAGGGTCGCGCGTTCCTGACCAGATTGTATTCGGTCCACTTCTCCCCGTAAAGATGGTCATGTATTCCGGAGGGGTGGTAGTTGGGAAACAGATATGCAGCGACCGTCAGGTTTTCCGGTTTTTTCAACAACGACGAATCACCAGCCAGTCGTTGCAGATCTCGTGGCAGACGACTCCGCTCACTCCAGGAATCCTTTGCAGATTGGGTCTGTGTGGAATTGTCTGGGTTCGCCTGAGCAAACGAGCCGAGGGATGTTCCAGCAGCCACCGATGCAAGGGTTCCTTTCTTGATAAATGTTCTTCTTTCCATAGATTGTTCTCTTTTTACTCTACACTTCCATTTTATTCTACAGGAATATTGGTTTCAGATCCGGGATATCCCATAATCTGGTTGATGTGCCTCTGGCTGTTAGATGTAGTGGCTGTCATCCGATTACTGCAATCAGGTACAGTTCAAAATTCTCATTCAATTTACTTCTCATAAAAATACTTAAAACGTGAATCGGAAATGTTATCCCGACCCATGTTATGAGGTAAGGCTGTAATTCAGTGCTTGCTGGATACCATTGATCTCTGACAGCCCCTTGAGTCGCCCTATCAACGGATAACCGGGATGAGAGGAGCGGCTGAAGTCGTCCAGTATTTTTTTGCCATGATCCGCCCGAAAAGGAATAGAGTCATCCGTTCGCCCCTTTTCTCTCCTGCGTATCTGCTCACGGAGAAGCCGGTCGATAATTCCGACCAGATCCAGGTCGCCATCCATATGACCCGATTCGAAAAATCGTCCCCCATCCAGGTGTTTCAGGTTCCGCAGGTGGGCAAAATGGACCCTCTCCGCAAACCTCTCCACCATCAGGAGAAGGTTGTTCGCTTTTCTTGCTCCCAGAGAGCCCATGCAGAAGGTAAGACCATTATAGAACGAGGGAGCCTGCGCAAAAATCCAATCGAAATCGTCCATTGTACTCGCAATACGGGGTAACCCCAGCAAAGGAAAAGGGGGATCATCGGGGTGTATGCACATCTTAATGTGTAGCTCTTCAGCCACCGGAATCACACTTCGGATAAAACGGGAGAAGTTATCGCGGAAACGCGACTCTCCTATCCGGTGATAGCTCTCCAACGCCGCTTTGAAAGCAGCAATGTAATCTGACCTGTTCTCCACGGCACTGTTGATAAACCCTTGCGTAACAATGATCAGGTTATAAGCCAGTGCTTCCGATTCCGCTTCGCTCATCTTTGCAAAACGTGCGGCTGCGGCTTGTTGCACCGCCTCAGGATAATCCATCTCAGCCCCTTTTCTCTGCAGAATATAAAGGTCAAACAGTGCAAATGTCACCGGATCATACAGCATCGTCTCACTTCCGTCTTCATCACGGTAGGCAAGATCGGTTCTCACCCAGTCAATCACCGGCATGAAATTGTAACAGACACGATCCACACCACAGGAAGCCAGGTTCTGGAGTGATTCAATATAGGCCCGGATGTGCTCCTCTGCCTTTATACTCCCCTTTTTGATCTCTTCGGAAACGGGCAGACTCTCCACTACGCTCCACCTCAATCCTTCCGCATCAATCATCTGGCTGATCTCATTGATGGCTTCCGCACTCCATACCTCACCAGGCTTCAAATGATGAAGTGATGTCACCACTCCTTCCACCCCCATCTGTCTCAGATCAGAAAGCACAACAGGGTCATTCGGGCCGAACCATCTCCATGTCTTTTCCAGCATACAGAATTTTTTTGCAAATAAACGATATTAATTTCTTCGCAACAACATATATATTTGCAATAAATTATACTATATTTGCAGCTAAACCAAAAAAGAATGCGATGAAGCGGATCATGCACGAAAACCTGAATCTGGACACCGGGTCACCGGTAAAGATCAAATGGTGTGATTATGACTATTTTAAGTTTCCTTTGCATTTTCATGATGAGTTTGAGGTAGTCTATATCCTGAAGAGTACCGGGACACGGTTTGTGGGCAACAGTATCCAGCCCTATACCGACGGGGATCTGGTTCTGCTGGGGAGTTCACTTCCCCACATGTACCGTAGCGATCCTCAATACTATGAGAACCGACCCGATTTACGGGTACATGCCATCACTATTCAGTTTTCCAAAAATTTTTTCAACTATGGCGTAACCCAATACCCAGAACTGTTCAACATCAAGAATCTGCTGATCAAGGCTAAACAGGGGGTATATTTCCATAAAAATGCAAACCAGCGCATCCGGAAAAAAATCACCAGGGCACTGCATTTGAATGGACTTCCTCTCCTGATGGAATGTGTCCAGATCCTTTCCATGATGAGCAGCTCCCAGGATTACACACTGCTCAACAATGAGGATTCTGAAACCGAATCGGAGTATATCGAGGCCGATACCCGGCTGATCAGGGTACTCTCATTCATGAAAAGAGAATATACCCGGCCAATAAGCCTGAAAGAGGTTGCTGCCGTAGCAGGAATGAACCAGAGCTCCTTCTGCCGCTTCTTTTTGGCAAAAACGGGCAAGACCTGTATCAATTACATCAACTCACTGCGCATCGCATATGCCTGCAAATTGTTGCAGGAGGGAAAATTCTCCATCAGTGAAATATGCTATGAGAGTGGATTCAACAACATCTCCAACTTCAACAGGCAGTTCAGGAAGGCCACCCGTCACTCTCCTTCAGAATACCTGAATGAGTTGAGGAAGCCACCCCTATACAGGTTAAGCTACCATTGAAACAGCTTCAGCACAATGGACGATACTTGTTGTTTACGACTGTTAGTGTCCAACCGGGGGGGTCACAGATCAAACCGATCTCTGTAAGCCCACAATCCAAGGGCAGGACTTGAAATATAATAAATCTCCTCGCCGTCCGGAAGAATGTTAAAACCTTCACATAGCTGGGTGGGATCATATCGCCGCATCACACGGTCAATATCATCCCATTGAAAGCCGACACTTTCGATCTCCTCGCGTGTAAGATTTTCGGCTCCTCTTCCAGGACAGTAGGTGACCGAAAAACGACCCTCCGATGATCCGTGGATCAGGTGGGCAGCAGCACCCAGGTTATCGCTCAGTTCAGCGTTCTCTTGCACGGCTTTCAGTGTATGAGGCGTTCCGAAATAGCCATACTTGCGTATCAACCGGTCGATGGTCTTGTCCTCACCAAACTCCTTCAGTGCTGGAGCCAGGACGATCAGTTCACCCCCGTCGGCAATGGCCATCCGGGTGCGGTAAACCGATTTGTTACCCAGCCAGGTGCTCTTAAACTCAGAGGGGTCGAGCCATACCACAACCTTTTTCAGGGGTTTCTCAACCATCACGAAGTTCACTTCCAAAGAGAGTTTTGCAGCCCGGTCAAACACCTCAAAATCATCACCTACAAAAAGACCGTAGGTCTGTTGCTCACCCCTGCTGTTGACCCCTACCACCGTCAAGACATAGATGATGGGCAGTTGGGCGGCAAAATGATCGGTAGCATAGTTGAAGACACGACGCACTGGCGTGTCGGCACGTCCCATCATTCGTTCCATTCCATAAACAGCGCCAATGTAGTGGCTCTTGTTGATTCCCTCGCTGCCACCGGTACCCACGAAGATGTTCTTGTTGTAGTTGGCCATCCCCACCACCTCGTGTGGTACCACCTGACCAATAGAAAGGATCAGGTCGAAATTGCCCTCCACCAGAAGACGATTGACCTGTGCCGGCCAGGTGAAGTCCAGTTTCCCCTCCGACACCTCCTGGATGTAGTTTGCAGGCACCTCCCCGAGGGTAACCACATCGTTGCGCCAGTCATGATCCCTGAAGAGTGACCGGGGTATACAACCGAACATGTGGCTGATTTGCGGATCAGTCATGGGGGTATGGGTACCCAATGCCGGGAGGATATCGGTCAGCTTCTCACCGTAATATTCCCAGGCCATCTCTGTGAGTTCGCCGGCCCTGCTGGGCAGACGGGTATAATCGGGGGGAACGGCCAGAACCTTCCGCCGTTCCCCCAATTGCCGGAATGCTTCAAAAAGGCCCATTCGCAGGTCGTCATGCGACAAGGCGGTTTCTGAGCTCCCTTTCTCGTAATAAATCATTCTATTTGGGATTTGGAATATCAGATCGAATCCTCAAATCTGCTAATCTACATCACACATCGTAGGTGGTAGAGGCGGTATCTCCCCCGTGTCCGGTCCAGTTGGTATGGAAAAACTGACCTCTTGGTTTGTCTACCCTCTCATACTGATGGGCTCCAAAATAATCACGCTGTGCCTGTAACAAGTTGGCCGGAAGCCGTTCACTACGGAAGCCATCAAAGTAGTTGAGTGCTGCGGTGAGTGCCGGCACCGGTATGCCGTTCAACAATGCAGTGGCACAAACCCTGCGCCAGCTCTCCTGTGCCTCTTCAACCGCCTGTTTGAAGAAGGGATCGAGCAGCAGGTTCTCCAGGGAGGGGTCGTTGTCGAATGCCTTCTTGATATCCCCCAGGAAGCGGGAGCGGATGATGCATCCGCCACGCCACATCAGGGCGATGCCTCCGTAATTGAGGTTCCATCCATACTCCTTGGCGGCTTCCATCATCAGGTCATACCCCTGTGCGTAGGAGATGATCTTGGCTCCGTAAATTGCTTTCTCCAGGTCGTCAATGAACTGTTGCTTTTTGCCGGTGAAGTCAGCCTTTTTGCCGGTGATAACCTTCGAAGCTTTAACACGCAAATCCTTTTGAGCCGAGAGGCAGCGGGAGAAGACCGACTCACCGATCAACGTGAGGGGGATACCCAGGTCGAGCGCCGTGACCGCGGTCCACTTACCGGTACCTTTCTGTCCGGCGGTATCGAGGATCTTCTCCACCAGCGGTGATCCATCTTCGTCACGATAGGCCATGATATCGGTGGTGATCTCGATCAGATAGGAGTCGAGCACTCCCTTATTCCATTGCTTGAACACTTCATGCTGCTCGAAGGCATCCATCCCCAGCAGCTCTTTCATCAGGTGATAGGCTTCGTTGATGATCTGCATATCGCCATACTCGATGCCATTGTGCACCATCTTCACGAAGTGGCCTGCACCGTTCTCACCCACCCAGTCGCAGCAGGGCACTCCTCCGTCGACCTTGGCTGAGACAGCCTGGAAAATCTCCTTCACATGGGGCCATGCCGCAGCTGATCCGCCCGGCATCATAGAAGGCCCTTTCAGGGCTCCCTCTTCACCTCCGGAGACACCGGTACCAATGTATAGCAATCCTTTGCTCTCTACATATTTTGTCCTGCGGATGGTGTCGGGGAAGTGGCTGTTGCCACCATCAATGATGATGTCACCCGGCTCCAGCAGGGGAAGCAGTAACTCAATAAAGTCATCCACCGGCTTACCCGCCTTCACCAGCATCATCACCTTGCGGGGACGTTCAATGGCGGCCACGAACTCCTCCAGTGAGCCGGCACCGATAAAATTCTTTCCTTTACCTCTTCCTCCCAGGAAGTTATCGACCTTGGCTACCGTTCTGTTGTAAACTGCCACTGTGTATCCCTTACTCTCCATGTTCAGAACCAGGTTCTCGCCCATGACGGCGAGTCCGATCAGACCAATATCTGCTTTCTCTTTCATTCTTATTCAATTATTTGTTTGACCCAGGAAACAAGAACCTGAACAGGATGTAGCAGGCTCGCTGTTCCGATGACTCGACTATTCCTTTTTGAACGTTTATCTCTTTACACGGGCATTGCCTTTCCAGATGCTCCAGATCACCTCCTCATCCGCCGGTTGTGCGTAGTCGGTCAAAAAGGTGGTAGCCAGCGCACCGCTTGCCCAGGCAAACTGGATCCACCTGGCAGGATCCATCCCACGGAGGATACTGTAGAGTAAGCCCCCCACAAAACCGTCTCCCCCCCCAATGCGATCCATCACGTTGATTCTTCGCAGGGGTGCCTCGTGCCAGTTGCCATTCTCATACACAATGGCTCCCCACAGATGTTCATTGGCGCTGATGACCTCACGCAGGGTGTTGGCAAAGACCGATACATTCGGAAATGCGCTCTTTGCATTCAGGATCATCCCCTTGAAAGCATCGAGCGTATCGCCGATATTTTCACCTCCTGCCTGGGGCCCTTCGATACCCAGACAAAGCTGGAAATCCTCCTCGTTGCCGATCAGAATATCGGAGAGTGAGGCAATCTCGGCAAATGCGCCTTTCAACTCCTGATCCCTTCCCTTCCAGAAGGTAGCACGATAGTTAAGGTCGAAAGAGATCAGCGTGCCATGCCTTTTGGCAAAACGGGCAATCTCCAGGCAGAAGTTACTGGTGTCCGGGGAGAGGGCAGCGATAAGGCCTGACAG
Organism: Proteiniphilum sp.; assembly: GCA_016839025.1. GTDB lineage: Bacteria > Bacteroidota > Bacteroidia > Bacteroidales > Dysgonomonadaceae > Proteiniphilum. The sequence continues at coordinate 22,353 of JADLKK010000014.1, read as the reverse complement.
GTGCACGATTTGCACACCCTCTTCTCCGAAGATACGCTCCAAATCGAAATCCTTCACGTTGAGGGTTCTGCCCACCTCACCGGCACGATCATTCTGTACACGGGGTCCTCTCAGGCCGAAGCCGCTGTCGGCGATGTTGAACTGATGACGGTATCCCCATGGGTCACCCTGTGGCACCTCCGGCCCTTCATAATCCATGTGACGTGCCCGCAGGTCCGACTTGATAAAAGCAGCAATCGGGCTATCCTTCACAAAGGTGGTAAGTACCTTCACCGGCAGCCCGAGATAGGAGGAGATACTGGCCACATTGGTCTCTGCGCTGGTAGCCTGCATCTGAAACATATTTGTACTCTGTACCGGTTGTGCATTCACCGGAGTGATGCGTACCCCCATACTGGTAGGAACAAGAAGGGAATATTTGAAATCTTTCTTTAATTCAAGTGACATAATTGATTTGTTAATTCGATAATTTGCTGATTCGAGGTTTAGCAGACTGCTGATAGCTACAAGCTAAATACTAAACGAATCGAAACCGCCGTCCACAATGGCAACCGTACCGGTCACGAAACGGGAGGCATCGCTGACCAGGTAGTGCAATGTGCCGAGCAGATCTTCCGGATCGCCGAATCTGCGGAACGGGGTGTGGCCGATAATCGTGTTACCTCTGTCTGAGTAGGAGCCGTCGGGGTTGGTCAACAGCGCCCTGTTCTGCTCCGTGATAAAGAATCCGGGGCAAAGTGCGTTCACACGGAAATGCTCACCAAACTTGGTCGCCAGCTCTCCGGCCAGATACTTGGTGAAGTTGGTCACGGCGGCCTTGGCTGCACCATAACCCGCCACACGGGTGAGAGGCCGTAATGCCGACGCAGAAGAAACATTCACGATGTTCCCCTTTTTCTGCTGTACCATATACTCGGCAAAAACCACAGAAGGGATGACGGTTCCCATCAGATTCAGATCGACCACCTTACGGAAGTCATCCATCTTCAGGTCGAAGATATTGTTGTTCGGCCCGATGGTCGCTCCCGGCATATTGCCACCGGCACCATTGACCAGCACATCAATCTGTCCGTAAGCTGCAGCAATATCGCGGGCATTCTGCGTCAGCACTGCTTCATCCGAAACATCTGTCTGCAGGAACATCGCCTCGCCACCGGCAGCTTTCACTTTCGTTATCAGCTGGTCACCCTTCTCTTTGTTCCTGGCAAGTACAGCCACTTTCGCTCCGTGCGCAGCCAGGTATTCCACCATGGAACTGCCAAGCACGCCGGTCCCTCCGGTAATAACAATCACCTTGTCAGTGATGTCGAACAATTCATACATACTCTCTCAATATTTATTTCTGTTGACAAATATAAGCCGAATTCGGTTAATGAAATTACCATTTCCCGTAAATTGTGTTTCCAAAAACGACAATTCACCTCTATAAGCTGCTTTTCGAGAGCAGGCTGCAACAAAAATCTGGGTCGATCGGTTCAAATGGTAAACAGCCCTCTCAGGTGACGTTCGTAGATGTTCTCTTCCACACAGTTACCAGTCACATCGGCATACTTGCCCACACCAATGCCATATTTCCCTAATTTCATACCGGCAGCACATTAAAAATTAAAAAACTTGTTTGCGTTGTGATAGGAGATATTCTCTACCATCTCACCCAGAAATGCCATTTCGGAGGCTGGCAACAACCCTTTTTCCAGATCATCACCAATAAGATTGCACAGAATCCGGCGGAAGTACTCATGACGCGGATAAGAAAGGAAGCTACGTGAGTCGGTAAGCATCCCTACGAAACGGCTCAGCAGACCCAGGTTGGAGAGTGAATTCATCTGTGCTTCCATACCTCTCTTCTGGTCGAGGAACCACCAACCCGAGCCGAACTGTATCTTACCTGCCACAGAGCCATCCTGGAAGTTGCCGATCATGGTGGCGATCATATCGTTGTCACGCGGATTGAGATTGTAAATGATGCTCCTCGCCAGTTTGTTGTGGATATCGAGGCTATCAAAGAAACGGCTTATCGACTTGGCAACAGTGAAATCACCCATGGAATCGAAACCGGTGTCGGGTCCCAGTTGGTTGAACAGGCGGGTGTTGTTGTTGCGTATGACACCATAATGGAATTGTTGGGTCCACCCTTTCTCCCAGTCCATCAGTGCTCCTTCGTACAACATGGCCGACTTGAATTTCCGGATCTCTCCGCCTGTCAGCTCGTTCCCGCCATACACCTTGTCGAAGATGGTTGCAATCTCCTTCTCACCAAACTCCTCGGCATAAAACTCCTCAAGACCGTGATCGGAAAGCTTGCAACCCACAGAGGCAAAGAATTCATGGCGGTTGCGCAAAGCCTCTATCAGATCGCGGAAGTTGCGGATGGCCACTCCTGACACCTCGGACAATTTCTCCACATACTTGCGGTATTCTGTTGGGTTCTCTACCGCCATCGCCTTGTCGGGACGCCAGGTAGGCAATACTTTGACCTCAAATCCCTCCTGTTTCAAAGAGAGGTGATGCTCCAGGCTGTCTATCGGATCATCAGTGGTACAAACAACCTTTACGTTGAACATCTTCATCAGTCCCCTGGCTGAATATTCGGGAGTACGCAGCTTTTCGGTACAGCTGTCGTAGATCTCCCTTGCGGTAGAGGGATCCAACAGCTTCTCCACTCCGAAGGCGGATTTCAATTCGAGGTGCGTCCAATGGTACAAGGGGTTTCTCATGGTATAGGGTACCGTTTGCGCCCATTTCTCAAATTTCTCCCAGTCGCTGCTCTCTTTTCCGGTACAGTATTTCTCCTCTATCCCATTTGTGCGCATGGCGCGCCACTTGTAGTGATCACCCTCTAGCCATATCTCTCCCAGGTTGTCGAACCGGTGGTCAACTGCGACGTAGGCGGGGTTCAAATGACAATGGTAGTCAATAATCGGCTGTTTTGCGGCATGCTCGTGGTAAAGTTGGCGGGCGGCATCACTTTGCAATAAAAAATCTTCGTGGATAAATGGCTTCATTGGATCTGAATTTTAATATCTAATCGATGTATATTCTTCTCGTGCAGAGGTTTCTTTCAACAGGGCTCAAAGATCCAAAGTTAACGATTTATTCCTTCCCTGCAAAACAGGTATTCCTTTTTTCGCATTTGCAGCGTCAATCAGACAATGTCTCACTTGACAATGGAGACATCGCTGAACATAAAGGCGTTGTCACTAACTCTCAAGGGTAAACCACTTGCCGTGGTTATGCTATGCAGAACAACCTCTTTTGTTTTGATGTACGGAAATTTTTCCACATAACCCTCATCTATCATCTCTTTGTTGAAATTCGCAAAAATGGCAGGACCCTTGTAATCTTCTGGATGACCAGCGTCATTGATTGTCAGATTCTCGATGGTGATTCTTGTCGGCATGTAACATGTGTAGCCGAAATTATGCTGCCCGGAATTGGATCCACCTATCAGGTTTACATTACCGGACTGCACGCCTCTGGGAACAAAGAGGCAATTGCGGATCAGAAACTCTCCTTCCCAGGTACTGCCGTAATCGGAACGCAAATTGATCAGGCTTGTAGCATGTATGGTAGAATTCTCTACAACAAAAAAACCCGTGCCAATGGCATTTATTCCCTGGTGTCCCAGTGTTGAATGTCGGATTGTGGCATTGGCAACTCCCATGTGGGCATCGAATCTGGAAAAGGTGCAACGATCATACAGGAGGTTTTTGCAATAATTGGAACCCATGATTCCCCAATATGCTGTATTGTTGATGTCATTCGTCTGGCTGCAGTTTTCGAATGTAATGTTGAGAGCACGATTGACGCTGATATCATAGGTTCCCATTGATACCGGTAGACCGGCCGCTCCGATGGTACGGTAAACCTTGTGGCCGGTCAACACTGTGTTTCTGACAGTCACGTTGGCGCAATTGCTTATATTGATGAACCCACCATAGGGTGCGCCATGGTCTCCTTCACCGATAACAAGATGCAGCAAACCTTCAACAACAACATTTGACCGTCTGATTGCGATCCCACGTGCATAGTAATTGTATTGGGAGTTCTCTCTGTTTGCAATCGTGGTAAACCTGCCTCCGGAGACAACCAGCACTGTTTCATCAAGCGGAAGAACGGTCATCTCTGTAATCTGATCGAAATCCCAAATGATGGGGGTATTTTGATCCACATTGCCGTCTCTGTCGACGATAAATACATCTGTCTGGGAAGAACCATTGTTTTGATTCGCCCCGTAACGGATATAGCGTTTCACATTGGAATCGGTAACCGTCACAAGAGAGGAGCCTGTAAGAGGGAGATCCAAGGTTTTCTGGTTTCGCTTCAATGACGTCACCTTGTCCGGCCTGAAAGGTTGTTTGTCAGAATTAACCGAGAAAACATGTGCATTCCTCGCTTCCACGGCCGTATCATCGATGATGAACTGAGCCTCGCCAAATTGGGTGTTGGTCTTGATACTCACAGTGCATTTGTCGCCACCAATGTAGTAGGTAGCCCTGTCATCCGCCTTTACAGTCAAACCATGCTGGTTGGCAAATGCATGGGTGGCGGCGATGGCAGCGATGTCATTGGTCCTCCCGTCCCCTTTCGCGCCAAAATCGGTGTAGGAGACCCAGCCATTGGCAACAACTCTTTCGATATCCTCGGCTGAGAGACTCGTTTTGTGGGTAGAGTCGCCTGTTTCGCTCAGATGACTCCCATGCTCAGGAGAGGTCTGACAGGAGAGATGCGGGAAGGAACAAAGGAATGCAATCAGGATTGCTGTTTGGCAGAGGTTATTCATGCAATAATAATTTTGTTGTTTGTTTGTATGTTTGTTTTTAGCAAAAGGATATTTCACCTTTTCATGCTGAGCGGATATCAATGATCATCTGACTCTTCCCCTCCCGGATCATATCCTTGTATCATAGGCTTTTGAACAGTGACTGGCCGACAAAATTTTTTGACGTATCCTTGCCCATGGTTGGAAAATTAGTTTTTAGACAATCCAAATTTACAACTTAGGGACGAGACTTCGGTTAAGTCCCAATTATTTTTGAGTATTTTTTTAGTCGGTCAGTACTGAAAAAAATGTAACTTTGAACCCATGACGCATAGAATAACCATGGTGAAGAAAGCGTGAAATATCCAATTCAGAAAATGACTACCCGAAGGGTCTACCCATTGTTATTATTGATTACAGCACTGATCGCACTACTGGCTCCTCTTCATGGCGCCGATGAGATCCTATTCTCGAAAATAGGCATTGAAAAGGGACTCTCCCAGCTATCCGTAATGACAATCTATCAGGATGAGCTGGGAAACATGTGGTTTGGCACCCGTGAAGGATTGAACATCTACAACGGCAACCGGATGAAAGTGCTGCAACCAGACAGCAGAGCGAAACATACACTCTCCGGTAACCTGATTAAAAACATTGACGGTGACGACATGGGCAATGTTTACATCCACACGCAGAATGGTATCGACCTCTATGAGCTCAGGAGTGGATTCATCTCACAAATCATCAAGATACAGGTCAATGCAATGATTTATGAAGAGAACCATCTCTGGTATGCTCTGCAAAACCGTGTCTACAAATATAATCCGGATGGAGCACCCCTGTTGGTGGCAGAAGTTGGGGAAGAGGAGCAAATCACTGCGCTCCTACCCACCTCAGATGGCAGATTGTATATCGGAACGGTTGCGTCAGGCATTTACCGGGCAGATCGGAAGGCGAACATCGCGCAGATACTGGACCATTGTGGTCGCATCTCACATCTTTACGAGGATTCCCGGAAGAATATATGGGTCAGCAGCTGGGATGAGGGGTTATACCGCATCGGAACCGACGGGAAGATCACAAACTTCCGGAAGAACAAGGATAATCCTGCAAAAGGATTATCCTCCGATTTTGTCAGGGTCGTCTGCGAGGATAATGAGGGAGACCTGTGGATTGGTACCCGACAGGGGTTGGATAAGCTCGACAGAAAAAAACAACTCTTTTCACACTATGACTCGGAGCTGTACGACGACAGAAGTCTCAGCAACGAGTCAATCTGGGCATTGTATAAAGACAAACAAGGCAATATCTGGATTGGCACCTACTTCGGTGGGGTCAACCATTTCCATCCCAGATCAAACACTTTCACCTCTCACAACCTGAGGCAGGGGATTTTCGCAACCAGACCTTTCCCGGTGATCAGCGAAATTGTGCCATACAGGCCACATTCATTCCTTCTTTGCACGGAAGGTGACGGCCTCCTACTTTACAACAGCCAGGATAAGAGTTACAGTGAGATCGCCTTACTGAAAAATGAAAACATAAAAACTGCCTATTACGACAGGAAAAAAGAGAAGCTTTACCTGGGTATCCATCTGGGAGGATTGGCAATCCTCGATCTCAATAGCGGTCACCTAAAAAGATTCAGCCAGATCAGAACAGAGCTGAATCAGTCAAACATCGTCAGAAAAATTCTTCCCTACCGGGATGATCTCCTGATTGCAACTTACAACGGATTATACCTATATGACCAGGAGGAAGAGAGCTTCTCGGTTTTCTCCGAAGCACTCCACCAGCATGTCACCTATTTTGTGGATGTAGCGATCGATGGAGGTAACCAACTTTGGATTGCCAGCCGGGGGGTATATCTCTACAATATTGACACAAAGGAAACCCGGACTTTTTTTCATGATCCCTCCGACCTCCATTCGATCAGCAACAACAACGCGACCAAGTTGCTGGTCGATTCCCATGAGAGAATCTGGATTGCCACGGGTGGAGGGGGAGTCAACCGTTACGACCGGGCATCCGGAAAATTCATCCGTACCACCTCCAGGAACAGCCATTTACAGAATGATTATCTGAGTAACATTGCTGAATCACCCATGGGGCATATCTACCTGACAACGACACAGGGATTGTCCTATCTGAATCCCGAAAATGGGGAGGTGATCAACCTCAGCGATGACACCCGGCTCTCACTCAATTCACTATTCAACGGTGGAATCACCATACTCCCCGACGGAGAAATCTTTGTTGCCGGCATGAATGGGATGGTATCATTCAATGAGCGGGATATACTGAATGACTTGCCTCCCATCAGGCTCTATTTTTCAAGTTTATGGGTGAACAATCAGGAGGTGGAGGCAAACGATGAAACCCAACTGTTGGAAGCATTGCTCCCATACACAAAAAGATTAATATTCAATCACCAACAATCCATCTTGAAGTTCGAGTTTGCATCCGATCAGATTGTTTCACAGAAACAATATCAATATTCCTACCGGGTGAAAGGCCTCTCAAATGAGTGGATTTCTCTGATGGAAGGCATCAATGAGATCAATCTGATCAGCATTGAGCCGGGCAATTACTGGTTGGAGCTGGTAGCTGCCTCACCCGGCTCAAAGGCTCTGCTGGGCGCGACAGAAATCCCTTTTCAGGTGACCCCTCCCTTCTATAAAAGCACGCTGGCCTATCTGATCTATATCCTGGCTGGATTGCTGCTGATCTTTTTCTATGTCAGGTATATCACCGACAAGGTGCGACTGGAATCATCGCTGGCTTATGAAAAAAAGGAAAAAGAGCACATCGAAGAGGTAAACAGGGCAAAACTACAATTTTTCACCAACATATCGCATGAGTTCCGGACACCACTCACCCTTATTGCCACGCAGGCGGAGATGTTGATGCAACAGGGCAGGCTGCAGCAAGGTGATAGGAAACGGCTACAGAGTATCTTCCGGAACACCACCCAGATGAAAAACCTCATCAATGAACTATTGGATTTCAGAAAAATCGACAATGATAAACTGGAAATACAAGCTTCAGAACAGGATATCGTTGAATTCATCAGGGAGATCTACACCTCTTTTGTGGAGTACGCCAACGACAATCGAATCGACTACCGGATGCAAACCACTGTAGATCAAATCCCCCTGTGGTTTGACCGCAAGCAGTTGCAGAAAGTATTTGTCAATCTGCTCTCGAACGCTTTCAAATTTACCCCTGCAGAGGGGAAGATCACCATCCAGATCGGTCAGGATGAGGAAAAAGTGTTGATCTCCATAAGTGATACCGGTCCGGGTATTTCACCGGAGAACATCGATAGAATTTTTGACCGTTTCTATCAGATCGAAAGCGATCGGGAAGGGAGACAATTGTCTCCTGGAACCGGTATCGGACTGGCATTGACAAAATGGATCGTGGATGCACACCATGGGAAGATCAAAGCAGAAAGTGTCATCAATGAGGGAAGCAGCTTCAGGGTCACATTGCTTACAGGTTCGGCCCATTTTTCTGACCATGAGAAAGGCACTGCACAAACCGCAGATATGCAAGCCATTCACACAATCACACATTTCCCCGGGGAAAATGAGCTCCCGGTCAATGATCCGGAAAGAAAAATCGGGAGGAGTGGAAGCCTCATCCTGATTGTTGAAGACAACGAGGAGTTGCTACAAGTGCTGAGGTCTGTTTTCGATCCTTTCTACGAGGTAATCACAGCCCGCAACGGAGAAGAAGGATTGAGGAAGACCATGGAACAACAGCCCGATATTGTGATAAGTGATTTGATGATGCCGGTGATGAGCGGAAGTGAGATGTGCCTGAAAATCAAGTCAAACTTTGCCGTCTGTCACATTCCGGTGATTCTGCTGACCGCCCAAACAGCCGTAGAGGCGAATATTGAAGGGCTGAAACTGGGTGCAGACGATTATATCACAAAACCGTTCGAAGTGGACTTGCTCCTGGCGCGCTGCAACAACCTGATTAGGGGGAGGAAAATCCTCCAGGAAAAATTTGCGAAGTCGCCCGATCATGATTCACTGGCCATTGCGTCAAATGAGATCGACCGGACATTCCTTGAGAGAGCCAATAGCGTGATAGAGAAACAGATGGAAAATCCCGAATTCGGGGTCAATGAGTTCTCTCAGGAGATGAACCTGGGAAGAACCACCCTCTTTCAGAAAATTAAAGGGATTACCGGCCAAACCCCAAATGAGTTTATTGTGACCTTCAAAATGAAGAAAGCATCCTTCCTGCTCCTTAACAACCCCGAACTCAACATCGCTGATGTGACCTACCGGCTGGGATTTAGTTCTCCCAAATACTTTTCAAAATGTTTCAAGGATCAATTCGGGATGACCCCCTCCGAGTTCAGAAGCAACCAGGCAACCTCCTGACCATTCTCCTGAATCATTGACCACTGCGCGAATGTTAAACTTCTGCGATCGTACAAAAAAAGACTTTTTTTGTACATTTTTGCACCTTCTCATCCCTTTCTACCCGCTATTTTTGCTCACAAATTGATGGACAAAGCCTAAAAACTTTAAATCTTGTTTATAAAAATTCATATCTAAAACAAATCTAAATGAAAGGGATCAATCTAAAAACCATTGTTATTGCCTTGTCTCTACTGTTTCCAATAGCATTATGGGCACAGGTTAACATCACCGGAGTCGTTTCGGACGAAAGAGGGGAAACCCTGCCGGGAGTGAACGTGATCATCAAGGGAACTTCAAAAGGTACTGTAACTGATTACGATGGCAAATTTACCATTCAGGCTGCACCGAAGGATATCCTGGAGATCTCCTTTATGGGTTTTGAACCGCAGGAAGTCAAAGTTGGAACGCAAAACCAATTTCAGATTACCATGGTTGAGTCTACCGTACAAATACAGGAACTGGAAGTGGTTGCCGTCGGTTATGGTGATGTCAGACGCAGGGATTTGACCGGATCGGTAGCCAAGGCAGACATGACCGAGATCATCAAAACGCCGGTAAACAACATCGCCCAGTCGCTCGGAGGACGCATTGCCGGGGTGCAGGTCTCCTCGAAAGATGGCGGCCTGGGTGACAATTTCAGCATCACCATCCGAGGTGCGGGTTCACTGACCCAAAGCACGGAGCCTCTCTACGTGGTAGATGGTTTCCCCCTGGAGTCGAGCAACATGGGTTCACTGAATCCCAATGACATTGAGTCGATCGACGTATTGAAAGATGCTTCTGCAACCGCAATTTATGGCTCACGCGGGGCTAACGGTGTGGTGATTATCACCACCAAAAGAGGATCTGCCGGCAAACCCAGGATCGAATATAACGGGAGTGTGACTGTAAGCAACATCGGCAAGATGCAGGATTTGCTGACCGGTTATCAGTTTGTGGAACTGCAACAGGAGATCATGAACGAAGAGGATTTCACGATGAACTACCTACGGGACGGAAAGACGTTGGAATCCTACAGAACCGACCGGGAATATAACTGGCAGGATGCCATTTACAGAACGGCCATCACCAACAACCACTATCTCTCACTGTCGGGTATGCAGGGCGATCTGCAATACTCCACATCCGGATCCTACCTCAACCAGGAAGGGATCATTGTCAACTCGAACCTCAACAAGTACCAGGGACGTATGAGTATGGACCAGAAGCTCCTCAACAACAAGCTACGCGTTAGAATTATCTCAAACGCCTCCCGCACGGAAAGAAACGGTGTGGACCCCACCGGTGGGTCTACATCGGTAAGTAATGCACTGATGTACAGTGTATGGGGTTACCGCCCGGTATCCCCTACCGGTGCCGACCTGATGACCGAGCTCTATGATGACGCCATTGAAATGACTGAAGACTACCGGTTCAATCCGGTACTGTCGGCTTACAATGAGATGCGTAAGACCACAACCGACAACATGAGCATCAACGGAATGGCTGACTATGAGATCATCAAGAACCTGCGACTGCGGGCAACAGGAGGCTATCAGTTGGTAAACTACACCAACGAGCAGTTCAATAATTCAAAAACCAAGACAGGATTTTACCACGACAAGAACTCCCAGTACAGGGGCATCAACGCTTACTACAGCCAATCCAACACCAACAGGTTGTTGAATGAAAACACGCTGACCTACCAATTTGGTAAAAACGGACATAACATGAACCTCCTGGGTGGTGTTACCTTCCAAAATGAAAGCTACTACTCACACGACATGAGCAGTACGTTCATCACCAACGAGATCTTTGAAATGGCCGGCTTCGGAAAAAGCAGCAGCATCCCCTCTGTTGGATCATCTAAGGGTGAGAACACGCTTACATCCTATCTTGCACGCGTGAACTACAACTACCGGTCAAAATATTACGTGACTGCCTCCTTCAGAGCCGACGGTTCATCGAAATTTGCACCCAAAAACCGATGGGGTTATTTCCCCTCTACATCGCTCGCATGGGCCTTTAACAGGGAAGATTTCCTGAAAGAGAACGAGATCCTCACCAACGGAAAGCTCAGGCTCAGCTATGGTGAGACGGGAAACAACAGGGTCGACAACTACGCTTTCAGGGGCAAGCTGGAAACCGGCGACAACAGCTTCTACCCCTACGACGGCAACAAATACATCGCCTATATCCCCACCAGTATGCAGAACGAAAACCTGAAATGGGAAACCACGGAACAATACAATGTGGGGCTCGATCTCGGCTTCTGGAATGACAGGGTCAGCATCATCGCCGACTACTATATCAAGAAAACACGCGACCTGCTGTTACAGGCTGACCTGGCCCCCTCTTCGGGCTATGCTTCCGCCATGATGAATATCGGGGAGCTACAGAACCGTGGATTTGAATTCTCGCTCCAGACCCTCAACGTGAAGAACCATAACTTCCAATGGAGCAGTGCGTTCAATATCTCACTGAACAAAAATGAGATCACGAAGCTAAACGATGACCAGATCGCCATGACCAATTCGGTTTACTGGGACAACCGTTACAGGACAATGCCCGCCTATATCAGCCCCATCAGCAGTCCCGCCGGCCTGATGTATGGTTACCTCTACGAAGGTACCTATAAGAGAGAGGATTTTGATATTACCGACAACAACGGTACCGAGGTTTACACACCGCGGGAAGGGGTGGTTCTCTATTCCAACGAGTCAAGACCCGGTGATCCCCGGTATACCGACATCAACAACGACGGTGTGATCAACGATGCCGATAAAACCATCATCGGAAAGGGGCACCCCTATGCCATCGGAGGATTGAACAACAGCTTCACCTACAAGCATGTTGACTTCAGTTTCTTCTTCCAGTTCAGTCTGGGAAATAACATTCTGAACGCCAACAGGATGGTCTTTGAAAACCCTGCAGGTAAACGGCATACCAATATGTTTGCTACCTATGCCGACAGATGGAGCGAGTCAAATCCCAACAGTGACATCCCACGCTCAAGAGCGGTCGGTTCATATGAGTACAGTAGCCTCTATATTGAAGATGGTTCGTTCGTACGGCTCAAATCACTTTCTCTGGGATACAACCTGGCTCCACAACTGCTCGCCCGTCTCCATCTGGCGGCAGCAAGGGTCTCCTTCTCTGCGGAAAACCTGTTTACCATCACCTCCTACTCCGGTAACGACCCGGAGGTATCGACCCGTAACAGCGTGCTGACACCCAGCTTCGACTGGTCACCCTATCCCCGTTCCAGGAACTATGCCCTGTCACTGAACCTCACATTTTAAAACAACACAACGATGAAAAATATAATTTACGTACTTCTGTTCCTGTCCACGCTGGGGGCGTGCAGCGACTACCTCGATACCCGCGCTTACGACTTCGTATCACCGGAAGAGTTTTACCAAACGGAGAATGATGCCCAAATGGCACTGGCGGGTGTCTATTCAGCACTCGCCACGGAAGATGTCTATGGCAACCGATACTCCTGTATGATCTCAAACGTGGACGACCTCAGCTTCTACGTGCGTCCCGCCACACAAACCGTATCGCATGTCTATGGCAATGACCACAACACCAGCAATACCGATATCTACAACGCCTGGACAGCCATCTACAAGGGAATCGAGAGCGCCAACATCCTGCTGGAGCGGATGGAGAAAAGCGACATCGATGAGACAGTCAAAAACAGGATCGTGGGTGAGGCCAAATTTCTGAGAGCTTACCTCCATTTCCTCGCGGTGCAAACCTGGAAAGATGTCCCCCTCAGAAAAGAGTCATTCAAAGATGTATCGAAATCGGCCTTGCCTGCCACTCCGCAGCCCGAGGCGCTCGATTGGATCATCAGCGAGATGGAAGAAAGCCTGACAATGGTGGATGACAAGGAGTATGACCTGAGTCCCTCACGCGTGAAAAAAAGCGTGGTACAGGGAGTGCTTGCCAGGGTATCACTCTCCAGGGCAGGCTACCCCACCAACGGTGGCAAACCCTATTACGAGAAAGCAGCCCAGTATGCCCGCGCGGTGAAAGAGAGCGGCAAACATGACCTCAATCCCGATGTGTATGAGATGTGGAAGCGCATGGCCAGTGATCGTTACGACACCGAATACAACGAATCAATGTGGGAAGTGGAATTCATTGGTGCCCGCGAGCTGGATGGAAACTGGACCAACGGCCGGATCGGAAACGTGATCGGTAACATCCAGAAAAACGGATCTACCGAGGGACTGGGTTACAGCTACTGGTTCTATGGCGGATCGCTGAAGCTCTGGGACCTGTTCGACAGCAATGACATGCGGAGGGATCTCACAATGGCTCCCTACCAGATTGATGCCAAGGATGCCTACATCTACTGGAAAGACAATCAGATCGTTCAGCGTGCATGCGGCAAATACCGCAGAGAGTGGGAGACGCTGACACCCAGACACAAAAACTATACCCAGGAAAATTACCCGGTTCTCCGTTATGCGGATGTCCTGCTGATGCTGGCCGAGGCAGAGAACGAGATGAACCAGTCGCCTACCATCCTGGCATACGAGGCCATCAATACGGTAAGGGAAAGAGCCGGCATAGAGCCACTTTCAGGACTCTCTTATGAGGAATTCCGGCAGGAGATTCGTGACGAGCGAGGCAGGGAACTCACCTTTGAATCCCTTCGCAGATATGACCTGGTGAGATGGGGTATCTATACCGAAGCCATCCAGGCATTGGGAGAGAGCACCTACGACGGCAGATGGCCGGGCGGAAGCAACTACTCCACAGCCAGGGCTTTTGCCGAAAGGACGCAGAAGAAGCATGAGTACCTTCCCATCCCATTGAAGGAGCTGGCCATCAATACCGAGTTAAAACAGAACCCGCTGTGGTAATATTCAACCATCTAACGATCATCAACAATGAAAAAGATATCAACCATTCTATTTATCATCTCGCTCTTCCTGTTGAGCTCCTGCGAGGATATCCTCAAAGAGGTGAAGTTTACCGTAGCAACGGAAAAGACAACCTATGCGACGGGAGAAGAGATTCTTTTCACTTTTGACAACGCACCCGATTGGGTCACCTTTTACTCGGGTGAAGAGAACAAGGCATATCCTGATGCATATGGCATTGCCATCAAGTCCATCACCAATGAACTCTTTTCCTATACCTATAGCTACACTGTTCCGGGGACCTACAACATCACGTTTGTGGGAGGAAACACCAACTATAAGGGAGAAAAGGAGCAAGTGGTGAACATCACGCTCACCGTGAACTAAACATTACAGATCAGAATTGGTCATATAGGACTCATGACCAATTCTGATCTCTTTTGTAAAATAGAACCCTTGACTCTATGAACGATCGAATATTGTTGGGGCTGCTGGCAGGATCAACACTGTTGGGCGGATGTCGGGAAGGCAAACAAAAAATGGCGGATGCCCGTCCCAATGTTGTGCTGATATATGCCGATGACCTGGGTATCGGAGATCTGAGTTGTTACGGTGCTGCAAAGATTGAGACGCCTCATCTCGACTCCCTGGCAGAAGAAGGAATCAAATTCACCAATGCCTTCTCCACTTCGGCCATGAGCACCCCTTCACGCTATGGCCTGCTGACCGGCATCTATCCCTGGAGAAAAGAGAATACGGGAATAGCTCCCGGCAACTCGGGACTATTGATTGATACCGCAACCGTGACCATTGCCGATATCTTTCAAAGAGCAGGCTATGCAACGGCCGCAATCGGGAAATGGCATCTGGGGCTGGGACCCTCCTCCGGTCCCGATTTCAATGGCTATATCAGTCCCAACACCCGTGACATCGGATTCGACTATGAATTCCTCATCCCTGCCACGGTTGACCGTGTACCCTGTGTTTTTGTGGAAGATGGAAGAGTAGTGAACCTCGATCCTGCCGACCCCATTCAGGTAGATTATGAAAAGAAGGTGGGTAACTGGCCCACGGGCGAGGAGAACCCGGAACTCCTGAAGATGAAACCGAGTCAGGGTCATAACAATACCATTGTAAACGGTATCTCCAGGATCGGCTATATGACCGGCGGAACAGCGGCACTATGGAAAGATGAGCAGATTGCACATACGATTCTCAATCAGGCGGAACAGTTTATCACCAACAACCGGGAACATCCCTTTTTCCTCTTTCTCGGCACGCACGACATTCATGTGCCCCGTGTACCGCACCCTGATTTCAAGGGCAAGAGCGGAATGGGTGACAGAGGGGATGTCATCCTTCAGCTGGACTGGACGGTAGGCAGAATCCGAGCAATCCTTCAGGAGAAAGGATTGCTCGAAAATACCCTGATCATTTTCTCAAGTGACAATGGTGCGGTCATAGATGACGGCTACCAGGATAAGGCCTTTGAGCTGCTCAACGGCCACACGCCAATGGGTATCTACCGCGGAGGCAAATACAGCCTCTACGATGCAGGTACCAGAGTACCTTTTATCGTCTACTGGCAGGATCGCATCAAGGCGGGTCTGCAGGAGGGCCGTTTTTCACAAATCGATCTTTTCAGGTCGCTGGCAGCCCTTGTACATCAAAGCCCCGATAAGCATATCGCATTCGATAGCCGGAACAGGATCGACATCCTGCTGGGTGAGGCAGATGCCGACAGAGACTTTGTGGTGCAACAAAACCTAAATAATACACTGGGTATCATCCATGAAGAATGGAAATACATGGAAGCGAGCAATCATCCCGAAAGAGAGTCATGGACCAGGATTGAGCTGGGCAACCACCCCCGGTCGCAACTTTACCAGATCAGAGAGGATCCGTCCGAAACGACAAACGTGGCTGAACAACACCCTGAAGTTCTGAAAAAAATGGCTACTGCCCTCGACTCAATACGTACCATCAATACAATGCAGCCGTGAGAAAAAATATCTTCATCTTCTTGCTGCTACTTACCTCCGGAGCCTTTGCTTCGCCTACTCACAATTTTGAGGGTGACATGCTCCCCAAAACAGTGACGGTGGAAAAGGGGAAAAGCGAGCTGATGCTCAGCAAAAAATATTACAAGCAGGGAGAACAGTCTCTCCTCTGGAGCTGGTATACCAAACAAGCAACCCTCCTTTTCTCCGATGTGGCCATCGCCAAAAGTGCCGACTCGTTTGACAAAAGAGGCGGCCTGAAGCTCTGGATCTACAACGAGACCCCTCTCAACGATTCTCTTCTCTTCCGGTTCAGTGATGCAGAGGGGAGCGAGCAATACCGCTTCACTTTCAACCTGGAATTCGTGGGATGGAGGGCTGCCTGGATTGCATACAGCGATATGTGGGGGACTGAAGGGAAGAAGACGACGAAACAGGAGGTGGTCTCCATGGAGATCGTCTCACCAGAGAAGTTGCCGGCCGGTAGAATCTGGATCGACAGGGTGGAATTCACCGGTTATGTGGATAGACAGGCCACTCCCGATGCGCAGATCCCCCACAACAACCGCCATCTCGACAGGGAGATTTGGCACTGGGGACTCCTTCACAAGTGGGAACAACAAGCAGATGAGCCCATCGTACCTGTCGTTGTGACGCCTGGGGAATTGTCAGAGCTGAACCTGGTATATGAACGGACCAAACAGATGCTCAGAAAAGGAGCGCTCACAGAAGGGGAGCAGCAGGAACTGAAAGGACTGGAGAAACGCTTCTCCATCTCTGAGGATGGCACAAAAGGTGCCCCTCTCATGCAGAACGACAATGCCGAGGCGGGCGACGTCCATTTCGGACAACTCAACAGGCTCCTTGATCTGAGCGCCAGAGGATGGTACAATGGGAATGACCGTGAGAAAAAAGAGCTATTTGTAAAAGCCATACGCTACATGCTGCATCAGGGTTTCGCCAAGGGCAGTGGCATGGGCACCAACCACCACTACGGCTACCAGATCAGGGAGATCTTTGGTGCGGTATGGTGGATGGAGGATATACTGAGGAAAGAAAACCTCTGGGCGGAAACCAGGGCTGCTATCACCTACTGGAGCGGTTTGCAGGAGAGCCGGAAACCGTTCAACCCCCATAGGGATGAGATCACCGACTCCTGGAATACGCTGCTCATCCCCAGACTGGCCTGCGCCTTGATGGGTGATACCGAAAATGAGCGGCTGAGGGATCTCACAGCACTCTCACGCTGGGTAAACGGCTCGCTCCGCTTCTCCCCCGGCACCATCGGAGGAATCAAGGTTGATGGTACCGCATTCCATCACGGAGGACATTATCCGGCCTATGCGGTACCCGGACTGGCATACGTGGGTAAATACCTGAAATGTGTGAATCATACCCGCTTCACCCTGAACGGCGACGCATTTGCGGTGCTCAAATTCGGCTTGCTCTCCATCGCCAGACAGACAAACCTGCGGGACTGGGGCATAGGGGTATCGGGACGGCATCCTTTCAACGGATCGATCTCCCAAAACGGACTGCTCACATTCGCCTATGCCGCCATGGCCCCTGCAACAATCGACCGTGAGCTCGCAGGAGAATATCTGCGTCTGCTGGAAGGAATGAATAGAAGCAAGGAAGATCAGCGGCTGATCCTGAAATTCATTGCTGAGGGAATCAAACCGAATGATCCTCCATCCGGATTCTATGTCTATAACTATGCCTCTCAGGGTATCTACCGGTATCATAACAAGATGATCAGTTTCAAGGGCTTCTCCCGCAATATCTGGGGCAGTGAGATCTATGCCGGGGACAATCGTTTCGGGCGTTACCAAAGCTACGGATCCATCCAGATCCTGGGCACACCATCCCCCACGGCAATCAACGGAGACAATCCGGTCACCGAAGAGGCGAGCCGATACAGTGAAGAGGGGTGGGACTGGAACCGGAACCCGGGGACCACCACCATTCATCTCCCACTGGAGTTGCTCAACTCCCCGTTCCAGGGAAGCGACATGCTCCGCCAACCGGAGTCGTTCGCCGGAGCATCTTACCTTCAAAACGGCACCTTTGGGATGTTTGCCTCGAAACTGGGCGAACGGGACCGGCCACATTTCACGCCTTCCTTTCATGCACGCAAATCGGCATTTGCTTTTGGAAACAGGGTCATTGCACTGGGTAGTGGCATCAGCAATGACAACAACCGCTATCCCACCGAAACAACCCTTTTTCAACAGCGGCTCAACAAGGAAAACGAAACCATCCTGACCAACAAGTTCAAAATGAAGCGACTGCCCGCAATCCAATCATTTACCGGAAAGGAAAGTGAAGCGACCCTGATCAGAAGCCTGACAGGTGATTATTACTATATCCCGTCCGGTCAATCACTGGTAATCGAAAAGAAATGGCAGGAGTCAAAAGGAAACAAACGGATGAACCCTACCCGCGGTATGTTTGCAACCGCATATTTCAATCACGGAAAAGCACCTCAAAATAGCTCCTATGAATATATGATCCTGCTGGATGCCTCCCCTGCACAGCTATCTTCCCTGAAAAAAGGCAATAGCAGCTATGTGGTGAAAAGAAAAGACGAGATCGCACATATTGTGATGGATCAGGAGAGTAAGGCAAGGGGTTACGCCCTCTTTGAGGAGCTTACCGGCTCGGAAGATGACTATCTGCTCCAGGGCGACGGAGAGATCATGGTGATGCTGCAACCCCGGAACGAACAATTGCATGTCAGCATCTGTGATCCTGACATGCACCTGGGTGAATACCAATATACTACATCGACCGAGAGCCGGCCGGTGAACAGATCGATCACATTGAAAGGCAGGTTCAGACTGCAGGAGATAAATGAGGCTGTCTCACTCACACACAAGGGACACACCACCCGGGTTACCGTAACCACCCGGCACGGTATTCCCGTTGAATTCACCCTCGAACAGTTGCATCCATAACCCGCAACAGTCCTCCATAAGGATCGGAGCCATTCACCCGGACAACAAACAAAAACAAATCATAACCAAAAAGAAAATGAAAAAGTTGACATTCCTACTCCTCATTACCGTTTTACTGATATCCTGTAATCAGAAAAGTGAAACCATGCCGGAAGCAGACAGCAAGCAATTGTTCTCAGCTTTGATTCAAACAGCAGAGCAGCAAATAGGCCATCAGGTGAAGCTGATTGAAGAGTCAGGAAAAATATTGAATCCCAGAACAATTGAAAACGGACATGTGCAGTATATTCCCAAAGATGACTGGACAAGCGGCTTTTTCCCGGGCACCATGTTCTACATGTATGACCTGACCGGCGATCAGAAATGGATCGAAGCCGGCATCAAATATACAGAAGATCTCGACACCATCAAGCATCTCAAATGGCACCACGACGTGGGCTTCATGATCAACTCCAGCTTCGGCAATGCGATTCGTGTGACCGGCAACAGTGCATACCAGGAGGTGATGGTAGAGGCAGCCCGCTCGCTGGCTACCCGGTTCCGGCCTGTCGCCGGCGTGATACAGAGCTGGGATGAAGACCGTGGATGGCAGGGTCAGCGCGGATGGATGTGTCCGGTGATCATCGACAACATGATGAACCTGGAACTGCTGTTCAAGGCTTCCCGGCTTTCCGGCGATTCCACCTTCCACAAGATCGCGGTCTCCCATGCAACCCAGACCATGGAAAATCATTACCGCGACGACTGGAGCTGTTACCACGTGGTTGACTACGACAAAGAGGGGGGGGGCGTGAGAAGCAGACAGAACGCGCAGGGCTATGCCGATGAATCGGCATGGGCCAGAGGTCAGGCCTGGGGTATCTATGGCTTTACAGTGGCCTACCGGTACACGAAAGATGAGCGTTACCTCAACATGGCAGAGAGAATCTACAACTTCCTCTTCACCCATCCCAACATGCCGGAAGACCTGGTTCCCTATTGGGATTTCAACGCACCCAACATCCCCAACGAGCCGCGTGATGCCTCCGCAGCCGCCGTGATCGCGTCAGCGCTTTATGAACTGGACGGATACGGAATGGAGGGATACAAAGAAAAAGCAGACCAGATCATGGCATCACTGGCAGGCGATGCCTACAAGGCCATTGTCGGGACCAATGGCAATTTCCTGCTGATGCACTCGGTGGGCAGTATCCCCCATGGCAATGAAATTGATGTGCCACTCAATTATGCCGATTATTACTATCTGGAGGCACTGACACGCAAATTAGCCGCTGAGAAATGAAAAGAGTGATAGTGATTTTCATTCACCTGGTCTGTTTCGGAGTGGTATTCCCGGGTGGTATCCGGGAATACACCCATGAGGCAATACGTTCATTCGAAGAGCCGGTGATCGGGGCTGTGCATGACCCCTCCTCCCGCCTGTCGATCACTACCGATCGCTACAAACACCTCTCCCATAGCCTCCGATGGTCCTGGAACAGCAACGACGCAACCTGGAGCATCCGTGACGAAATCGGTTACACCAGCCCCAAAACAACATCCGACCCCAGCATCTCCACATTCGTTTTCTGGGTCTATTCTGAAAAAACAATGGCTGAGGCCAGGCTGAAAGTTGAGTTCCTGAAAGAGGGAAAGGTGGCTTCCCATTTTGAATATGGTCTCAATTTTACCGGATGGAGAGGTGCCTGGGTCGCTTTCGACAGGGATATGGAGGGTGAACCGCAGGAGGGAATGGACGAGGTTCGTTTTTCAGTGCCGGGGCAACCTGCCGGCACGCTCTATTTCGACCACCTTATCCTCTCATCCATGCAGGATGCCAGACACCATACCGCCGATACACAGGCTCCCTTTGTCAATCCGGAAACGGAGAGCCACTGGCTCATCCTGAATCAATCATGGAATGCTGCTTTCGACCTGCCGCTGAGAGAGATCAGCCAAACAGAAGAGGATGCGATGCACACCATAGAGGAGCGGGTGAGAAGCTATCTGCTGCAAGAAACAAAAGCGAAAAACGCAGACCAGCTCAAAGCGGAGGTGGAGCAGTACCGGATCACCTTGCTGGATGACGGATCCACCAGAGGCGTTCCCCTCTTCTTCGAACGGTATGGTGAAACCTATGAGAGATTCGGCGCACCGCGTTATAACCTGATATACGGCAATGAGATGGGATTGAAGCGATTCAACCGAACCCTGTTGAATCTTTCCCTCTCCTACAATCTCTCCCGCGATCCTGTTGAAAAAAAGGAGATTGAAAGCCTCTACATCAAGATGATCCGTCACATGCTGGATCAGGGTTTTCAGGCAGGTAGCGCCATGGGTACGCTGCATCATCTGGGATACAGCATGCGGGACTATTACCCCTCCATCTTCCTGATGAACAGGGTATTGGAGAGAAATGGTCTCAAGGAAAAACTGCAACAAGCCATGGAATGGTTCGCCGGAACAGGTGAAGTGAAACAGCAACCGCTCATTTCCGGAATGGATGTGGATACATTCAACACCAATCTGATGGCCCGGCTCACAAGCATCCTGATGATGGATTCGCAACCGGAGAAAAGTCGTTATCTGCACGCTTTCAGTCGTTGGCTGGAGAACGGATATCAATATGCTGACGGTACCAGGGGGACTTTCAAAATTGACGGTACCATGTTCCACCACCGCCATCACTACCCCGCCTATGCGGTCGGGGGACTGCAGGGCGCGATAGAGGCAGTCTACCTGCTCAGGAACACCCCATTTAAAATATCGGAACAAAGTCACCGGATATTGAAGGAAGCCCTTCTCTCCATGCGAATTTACAGCAACCTCCGCACCTGGCCGCTCTCCCTGTCGGGACGCCATCCCGACGGCGAAGGGGAGCTCATTCCCGACCATTTTGGACTGCTGGCCCTGGCCGGAACCCCCGATGGGAGGAGAGAGATCGATCCGGAAATGGCCATAGCTTATCTGAGACTGCTCAAAGGAAAGAGTGAAATCGCCAAATTGTTGCAAAGCAGGGGATTCACCCCTGAAAAAGCGCCCCAAGGGAACTGGAGCTTCAACTACTCGGGACTGAACATACACCGCAGAAGGGAGTGGATGGTCTCCGCTATGGGACATAGCAGGTATCTTTGGGCGAGCGAGGGCTATAGGGGTGAAAACCTCTTCGGCAGATACATGAACCACGGCTCTCTTCAGATACTGGCTACAGGCACTCCCATCTCGAACCATGGCTCAGGCTTCCGGCAGGATGGGTGGGACTGGAACCATTTTCCGGGAACCACCGCCACCGTCCTTCCCATGGAGCAACTGAAAGCCGATGTGAAAAACCTGGATGATCTGTCGGGCTTCGAG
>JADLKK010000300.1 GCA_016839025.1 Proteiniphilum sp. | reverse complement strand
TGTGTCACCCGGTAGCCGCGTTTATGGAGTGACTCGCCTGAACTGTCGAGCGACAGGGTACATTTGTTGTGAGATATATGGATGTTGAACACCATGTCCGGGTTGGTGAGACTAACCGTGGGACGCTTTCCGTATCGCTCCATGAACCAGTCGGCAATGGCATCCTTCACTTTATAGGCAACGAACTTCGAGTGGGTAAAGATATGGGAATAGACCACAGCATCAATTGAGAAGGTGGTATCGAGGGAGAGATACTCCTCCCAGTTTACCTCCTTCAGCGCTCCATACACCTCTTCGGCGCTCTCGGCCTTGAATGAATGAATCGGCTTCAAAATGCGCAATGCAGTGCGACAATAGACGTTGGCCTTGTACATCAGCGCCTTGTCACCAGTGAAAGAGACCATGCGGGTACCTATCTCCACGTTGTCGGCGCCCAGACCGATCAGTTCTTCAGCAAGCACATCTTCCAGTTCTGCCATGGTTTTGGCAATCAACGGAAATTGTTGGGATTCAATCATTCTTGTTATTGGGATTAATCGGCTGCAAAGATAGCGATTTTATGCTTCATAACGTCACCTTGATCTTTCTCACTTTTGATTCATTTCCGAAGGCATCTAGAGCAGTCACCACATATGTATATCGGTTTACACCTCCCTCATATGGGAGGAGGAAGAAATTATCGGGTGTGACCGCCAGCAGATGCTCCGCCTGATCGATGTCGATTTTCTGTCCCTTGCGGAAACGGTAAAGTGCAAACTTCTGTGCTTTCTCGGGTTGCATTCCATCCCGACGGTGCTCCCAGGTGAGGAAGTGCATATCTTCGGTAAAGACTTCAGTGAGTTTTTTCACCTTTTCAGGTCTTCCCTTGTGCAGATGGGTGTAAGCAGGAATCAATGCCTTGCTCCGGTGCACAGTCTGGCGGAGGGAATCGGCTATGCCCTGAACATTCTCCAGGATCTGGTAACCGTACCAGTAACTGTTACCATGCACCTGCGTCATCT
>JADLKK010000013.1 GCA_016839025.1 Proteiniphilum sp. | reverse complement strand
CCGGTAGCTCAGCTGGATAGAGCAACAGCCTTCTAAGCTGTGGGTCTTGGGTTCGAATCCCAACCGGATCACTTTAAAATCAAACACTTATCGGATTCTCCGGTGGGTGTTTTTCTTTTTGGGTGATCTATCCGGTTACTCCCTAATTAACCTGCTCCGATCCAGGATTTGAATCTCTCGTCCTTTCAGTAGGATGATCCCCTCATCCTCCATCTCTTTCAGTGACCGGGCCAGTGACTGGCGTTGGACTCCGAAATATTCCGCTAGCTGCGTACGGGAGCGTTTCAGCACGAAGCTTCCATTTTCCGCTGTTGTCTTCTCCAGAAAGAAAGTGGCCAGTTTTTTCCGGAGACTTTTCAGCGAGATCATCTGTAGCTTGTTGGTAAGGAAGAGGGTTAAATCAGCATTCAACGTCAGAAAATTGGTCAACAGCTGTTTGTTATTGCCCATCTCATCCAGCCATGCCTCCTTTGAAATCTTCAGGAAGATGGTGGTCTCCACAGCGATTACATCCACCGGGTAATTGTTCTTCGCCCCGTAAATGAATGAAGGGGCGAGCGGGATGACTGCTTCCAGGATATCGATATCCAGCACGTTCCCCTCAAGGGTGATCATCTCCGTCCTCACACTACCCTGCACCAACAGCATTACGGAGCGGATGGGATCACCCTGTCGGACAACTATCTCCCCTTTGCTGTAGGTGAGAATCTCTCGCACGTTCCTGTCCAGAAACTCATCATGCTCCTGCTGTGTCATCCCCCGGAAGAGGGGACAGTATGACAGTTCCTGATTGTGATGCTGGTTATGATGATGCAGGTCGGGATGATCCGTAGGGATATGATATTTTTCAAAAAGGTGAAACAGGTGCTCGTGAGAAAAACCCTGCCTAGGATATTTTGTTGTTTGAATTTGCTTTTTCATAGGATGGTTATTTGAATTTTCAATTGGTACCGGCCAACAAATTCAGATCCCGTTAAATAAGGCAAAAATCGCGAAGTGTCGCCTGGGTGACACAATATGCGATGGTCGGCAAATACCTTTGTTACACAAATAAAAGGAAAAAAACAACAACCAAAAATGAAACAAGTATGAAGAGAAGAAATTATTATTTGTCACAGAGTTTGCAGCAATCGCTGTTTGTACTTTCCCTGATCGCAACATTTTCTTTCATAAACATTCAACCTGCATCGGCGCATTGCGATTCATTCGATGGCCCCGCCCTTATGGATGCAGCCAAGGCATTGGATACAAACAATGTAGAGCTGATCAGGAAATGGATCCGGCCGGAAGATGAGGCGATGGTGCTCCCTTTGTTTCACAAAACGCTGCGTTTGAAAGATGGAGATGCCGAGGTGTATGAAATCGTAAGGACCCACTTTTATGAAACATTTGTCCGTCTGCATCGCGAGATGGAAGGGGCTTCTTTCACGGGGCTCAAGCCGGTCGGAACAACCGCGCATATCACTGTGATGAGTGACAAAGCGCTCGAAACCGGCAACTTCAATCAATTGCTTGTCGCGCTCAACAGGCATGTGAACGCGCAACTTACGGAGAAGTATGAGAAGGTGGCTGCCTTGTACCCGGTAAAAGATCGTTCTGTGGAAGAGGGACGTATGTTTGTAGCTGCTTATGTTGATTATACGCATGCCGTGGAAGCGGTCCACGATATTCTGGCAGGAGGGGGACACCACAATCATTGAGCATTTTCTGCTGGAAGGTATCGGCGCAAAAAACCGATGCTCACCAACGAGTCATCGGTTTTTTGCTCTGTCCGCGTTTTACTCTTTGCAAGGTTTTCACCCCAGGATTCTTTTTTATACCTTTGCTCCGGAGCAGGTCCCCAATGCCTTGGAACGTAGCGATAAGATGATCATAAGCGTTTGATCGTTATATTTTATGGTGCATTTCGCTCTGCTTATCCCCGATTAAACCCTGTGAGCAATGACACGTATCGCTGAAAAAATGAAAAGAATATCGATCTTCACCCTGTTGATGGGCCTTTCAGTCATGACTCAGTTAAATGCTTCTGTTCAGCCGGACCGGAATGCGGTGGTCGAGATGCCGGGAATTGCAAAAACACCGGAGAAAAAATATGACAACTCCTTTTGGCAGGGGATGGCTGAAGGTATGGCGCAGGCGTTGATCAAACACTTCTGGGGTGCAAGCTTTGATGGTTATCCGGATCGACACTATTTCAATTATGAGAGTGATCTTGCAAACATGACGACAAGCCATTACTGGCCACAAGCCCATGCAATGGATGTAATCGTCGATGCCTATTTGCGTACCTCCCGGAAAGAGTATCTCGATTTTTACCCGCTTTGGTGGAAAGGAGCCCCCAAATTTAATTTCTCAGGAAAGGAAACTGATCCCTGGTGGAATGAGTTTGTGGACGATATGGAATGGATGGTTCTTGCGCAGCTTCGGATGTATGAAACAACCGGGAACGATGATTATTACCTGAAAGCCAGACAGATCTACGATGATTGGATATGGACCACCTGGGGGCCGGAAGATGAGGATCCCTGGAGAGGAGGAATTACCTGGAAAACCGACGTGCGAAAATCGAAAAATGCCTGTTCAAATGCTCCTGCCGCCATTATTGCCGCACGCCTCTACACAATGCACGATGGGATTACAGGTTCGGGGAGAAAAAACCGAAAAGCCTATTTACAGGAGTCGATTAAAATATACAACTGGTTGAGGAACAATCTGTACGACCCGGGTACGGGACGGGTATTCGACAACATGGACGCAGCGGGGAAAATCAGTCACAGTATCTACACCTACAACCAGGGTACATTTATGGGGGCTGCCTGTGAACTATACAGGATCACCGGTAAGAAAAGGTATCTGCAGGAAGCCATCGGTGCCGCAAACTATGTTATCGATCAGATGTCGGTGAACAATGGGGTGCTGCCAGATGCCACTTCGGGAGATGGAGGACTCTTCCATGGAATTTTCTTTCGCTATTTTGTCAAACTGGTCAATCAGCCGGATCTGGATGCGGATACACGCAAAAAATTCCATGATTACATAACCTTGTGCGCTACGGTCATGTGTGAACATGGGGTAAACAAAGAAACAATGCTCTATGGCGGCAGATGGTGGTCGGCCCCGGCATCGACAAAAGGGATAAGTCTCACCGCTCATTTATCCGGTTGTATGCTCATGGAAGCGATGTCTGTACTGGAGCCTCTTATCTGACAATTCCAATGCTATCCTCCGGCTATTCCTCCTCACCCCCTTTTATTTGTGGAAAATTTCCTCATTAAATGATTGGCGGCTGGCCAATATTTTTAGGAAGTCAAATTTAATTACTATTTTTGTTACAGATTCATTGAATAAAGAATAGAATTACGCGCATTGATTTTTATTTAATCCAACCAAAATCTTAACTATGTTTTTATTTTTTCGTAGTGATTACGCGATCTTAAAAACATAGTTATTTTTATTCTTTTTTTTAAACCCCCAACACTTTATCGATTTCGTTTGTTATACCCCGAGAAACAATTGTCATGGGCTACGAGATTGAACGAAAATTCCTGGTCAGGGGTGATTTCAAATCATCCGCATATGATCGCTATGTGATGAAACAGGGGTACCTTTCCCTGTCAGGTGTCAGCGTGGTAAGGGTGCGCGTAAGGGGAGAGAAAGGATATATCACCATTAAAGGTGCAGTAACCGAGGGTGGTATTACCCGTCGGGAGTGGGAATATGAGGTTCCGCTCGTGGATGCCGAAGAGATGTTGCTTCTGTGTGAGGATGCTGTAATAGAGAAGATCCGATACCTGGTCAGGGTAGGGGAGCACACCTTTGAAGTGGATGAATTCCGGGGTGCAAACGAAGGACTGCAGATTGCAGAGCTGGAGCTGGCAAGTGAGGAGGAAACCTACGAGAGACCGGACTGGCTTGGACCTGAGGTTACCGGCAACGTTCGCTATTATAACGCCTATCTCTCCACTCACCCCTATGGGGAGTGGAAAGAGCCGTTTTAATCCACGAGGGTCACCCAGCCATATTTGTCCGGCTCATCGCCATACTGGATGGCCCGCAGCTTGTGGTACAGTTGTTCACTGACGGGCCCCGCTTTCCCATCTTTTGAAAAGTGATATGTCCGGTTTTCGCTGATATCGTCGATACGGAGAATGGGGCTGATCACCGCAGCCGTGCCGCAGGCACCAGCCTCCTCGAAGGTGGCCAGTTCCTCTTCCGGTATGGGGCGACGCTCCACACGCAGTCCCATCTCTTCCGCCAACTGCATCAGACTTTTGTTGGTAATGGAGGGCAGGATAGAGGTTGATTTGGGGGTGATATAGGTGTTCTCCTTGATGCCGAAAAAGTTCGCCGGGCCACATTCATCGATATATTTTTTCTCTCTGGCGTCGAGGTAGAGCACCGCGGAGTAACCCATCTCATGTGCTTTCTCACCCGAACGCAGGCTGGCGGCATAGTTGCCTCCCACCTTGAAGGTGCCGGTACCCAGTGGTGCTGCCCGGTCGTACTCACGCATGATCACCATGGGTGTTGGCTTGAACCCCTCCTTGAAATAGGGACCTACCGGGGTGACGAAGATCAGAAAGGTGTACTCCTTCGACGGTTTTACCCCCACCTGTGCACTGGTTCCGATCAGCAGTGGACGGATATAGAGGGATGCACCGCTTTCGTAGGGAGGTACGAATCGCTCGTTTTTTTTCACCACCAGCAATACCATCTCTTCGAACAGCTCCACCGGGAGCTCTGCCATCATGATGCCGCGGCAGGAGGATTGCAGCCGCTCGGCATTGTCCCGCATACGAAAGATACGTACCCTGCCATCCTTTCCCCGGAAAGCCTTCAGCCCCTCGAAAGCCTCCTGTCCGTAGTGCAGGCAGGTGGCCGCCATGTGGAGGGTGAGCTCTTCGGAGGTCTCCAGTTGCGGAGCGCTCCATTTTCCATCGCGGTAGTAGCAGCGTACGTTGTAGTCCGTCTTCATATAGCCGAACGATATGTTCGTCCAATCGATCTTCTCCATCTTGCAATAAGTAACGTCTATCAGAATCAGATTTGTCTCCTACAAAAGTAGAGATAATTTTTGAATTACGGTTTTTTCACCATATAAATCATTACTTTCGTATCCTCAATGATCGATCATCTCACCATAGGACGCATTCAGGATGCCGCGCAGATCGTAGATGTGGTCTCCGACTTCGTTACCCTCCGCCGCAGGGGGGTGAACTATGTGGGCCTGTGCCCTTTCCACGACGACCGCACTCCCTCCTTTTATGTCTCACCCTCCAAGAATATCTGCAAGTGCTTTGCCTGTGGTGAGGGAGGGTCACCCATCCATTTCGTGATGAAGCATGAGCAACTCTCCTACTACGAAGCACTCAAGTACCTTGCCCGCAAGTATGGCATCGAGGTGGTGGAGAAGGAGTATACCGATGAGGAGAAGCAGGCACAGAGCGACCGTGAGAGCATGTTCATCCTCAACGAATATGCGCGTGACTACTTCGTGAAGATCCTCCACTCCCACCCCGAGGGGAAGGCAGTAGGGTTGAGCTATTTCCGGGAGAGGGGTTTTCGCGACGATGTTGTGAAGAAGTTCCAGCTGGGTTACAGCCTGGAGCAGCGCGATGCTTTTTCCACCGAAGCGCAGCATGCAGGCTACCGGAAGGACTACCTGCTGAAGACCGGTCTCTCCACAGGGGGAGATGATAACAGGCCGCTGGTGGACCGTTTCCGGGGAAGGGTGCTTTTTCCGGTGCATACCCTCTCGGGGAAGGTGGTCGCCTTCGGTGGCCGCATCCTGAAGAAGGTGGCGAATACCGGTAAGTATGTCAACTCACCCGAAAGCGAGATCTATTCAAAGAGCCGTGAGCTCTATGGCATCTATTTCGCCAAAAGTGCCATTGTGAAACAGGATAAATGCTTCCTGGTGGAGGGATATACCGATGTGATCTCCATGCACCAGGCTGGCATCGAGAATGTGGTGGCCTCTTCAGGCACGGCTCTCACACATGGACAGATCCGCATGATCCACCGCTTCTCGGAGAACATCACGGTACTCTACGACGGCGATGCGGCCGGCATCAAGGCTGCTCTGAGGGGGATTGATCTGCTACTGGAAGATGGTATGAACGTCAAGGTGGTGCTGCTGCCCGAGGGGGAGGACCCCGACTCGTTCGCTCGCAGACAGAATGCGGAGCAGTTCAACCGTTTCATCGCAGAGAATGAGATTGACTTTATCCGGTTCAAGACGCAGTTGCTACTGGAGGAGACAGGTGATGATCCTGTCAAGAGGGCAGGGCTTATCGCTAACGTGGTAGAGAGCATTTCGCTGATACCCAACTCCATCACCCGTTCGGTTTATATACAGGAGTGCTCGCAGATGCTGCAGATACAGGAACGGGTGCTGATTGCTGAAATCAATCGTATCAGGCGACGCAATTTCGAACGGAAGAGGGATCAAAAAGAGCGGGAGGAGACGACTGAGGCTACCCGGATAGAGGCAGGAACTGTTCTCGCATCTACCGACAAGAAACCCGGGAAATCCATATCTTCTGCAGCTCCTTACGAACGATTCGAGCGCGAACTGATCCGCTACGTGATCCGCTATGGCAACACACCCATCTACCGCAGATTCGAGAAGCAAAAGCGGAAAGAGGGAAAGAGGGTGATAGAGGTGGATATCCTGGTGGAAGAGGGACCGGGAGTGACCGAATTTGTACTGTTTGACCTGGAACGTGACAACATTATCTTCACCAACGAGCTCTACCGCCGCATCTTTGAGGAAGCCCTGGAGCATCAGGAGAACAGTACTTTTGATTCCGGCCGCTATTTCATTTCACATGCTGACCCGGAAATCAGTCGGCTTGCCTCCGAGCTGATGAGCGACCGTTACCAGCTGAGCAAGATCCACTCCCGCATACTGGGTGAGGAAGAGGGCGACCAGAGTTCGCGCCTGTTGGAGCAGAACCTGCTCAGCAGCTACGTGCCACGTGCCACCACCGAGCTGAAGAATGCTTATGTGCTGCAGAAAATCGAGGAGATCAAGAGAGCATTGAAAAAGGCCTCTCCGGAGGAGGAGACCGGGCTGATCATCCAGCTGCAAGAGATGCAGATGATTAAAAAGTTGCTGGCAAAGGAACTGGGGGAACGGATTATCCTGAAATATTGAAAGTAGTTTCATTGCTGTGTAGGAGCCAAAAAATAACAATCGAATAACCGTCGCATATGTATCTGGAAACAAAAGATGTTGTCAAACAGTATGCCCATCATCTGGCGCTCAACAAGGTGAGCATTACCGTACCGAAGGGCAGTGTCTTTGGCCTGCTGGGTCCCAACGGTGCCGGAAAGACCACCTTGATCCGCATCATCACGCGCATCACAGCACCCGACAGTGGAGAGGTGATAATTGAGGGTAGACCTTCGCGTGCTGAGGATGTCTACCGCATCGGTTACCTCCCCGAAGAACGGGGACTCTACAAGAAAATGAGGGTGGGTGAACAGGCGATGTACCTGGCACAGCTAAGGGGCATGACGAAGCAGGATGCCCACCGGGAATTGATGAGATGGTTCAGGCGGTTCGATATCATGAGCTGGTACAACCGCAAGGTGGAGGAGCTCTCCAAGGGGATGCAGCAGAAGGTGCAGTTCATCTCCACCGTGATCCATAACCCCGACCTGCTGATCTTCGACGAACCTTTCAGCGGTTTCGACCCGGTGAATGCCGACATTGTGAAGAATGAGATGTTGCGACTGAAAGAGGAAGGGAAGACCATCATCCTCTCCACCCACAACATGGAGTCGGTGGAGGCGCTGTGCGATAACATTGCCCTGATCCACAAGTCGGAGGTAGTGCTGCAGGGACGCGTCTTCGACATCCGTAAGGACCATCGTCCCGGCATCTTCCGTTTTCGGCTCTATGGGAACGGGTTTGATCTTGACCACCCCTCTTTCACCCTGCTCTCGAAAGAGCCCTACCATGAGTTCATCGACCTGCGCATCCGCAAGGCGGAGGGTGTCAGCGGCAACGAGCTGGCCCGGCTGATCTTCGACCACTATGAGGTGGTGAGCTATGACGAGGAGCTGCCCACCATGCACGATGTTTTTATCCGTACCGTCACCTGAGAACCGCACTTACGGATCGAAAATCTTGCTATCATTCAATCCACATCAATCGCAAACGTATATGAACAAACTTAGTTTAGTCATCCAACGGGAATACATCACCAGGGTTCGCAAAAGGTCATTTATCATCCTCACACTGCTGATGCCTCTGCTGATGGTGGGGCTTTCCTTTCTTCCCCTTTGGCTCTCTACCCTCAACGACGGAGAGGTGAAACAGATCGCCGTGATCGACCAGACCGGTATCTACGCACCGCTGCTCCAGTCTACCGATAGCTATCGGTTCGAGATCGTGGGCGAGAAGCAGCAGCCCGATGCTGCTGCAAAGGTGGGAAAGGAGCTGTTTGCGATCCTTCAGATTACCGGAGACCTGAGTGAGAACCCCAATGCGGTATCGCTTACCTCCGAGAAACAATCGCCCCAGGAGCTGCAGTCGCTCATCCGGCAGACCCTGCGGGAGAAGGTGACGCAACAGCGCTTGGATCAGCTCTCACAAGGAGGCAATGTCGACGAGGAGGCTATCGCACAGGTGCGGGAGATACTCGATAACAGGCCTTCCGTTGCCATACAGACACTGCGTATGGGTGGTGATGGCAGCGTCTCCGAGTCATCGACCGAACTGTCCACCATCATCGGCATGGTGTTCACCATCCTGATCTATATGTTTATCCTGATGTACGGTAACATGGTGATGCAGGCAGTACTGGAGGAGAAAAAAAACCGTATCGTGGAAGTGATGGTCTCCTCGGTGAAACCCGTTAACCTGCTCATCGGCAAAATCGTGGGTATCGGGCTGGTGGGTATCACCCAGCTGGCCATCTG
The DNA here is from genome assembly GCA_016839025.1 of Proteiniphilum sp. Lineage (GTDB taxonomy): Bacteria > Bacteroidota > Bacteroidia > Bacteroidales > Dysgonomonadaceae > Proteiniphilum. The sequence goes on along the minus strand of JADLKK010000013.1, from coordinate 31,242 downwards.
GACCCTTCTGGCGGGAGGTCTTTTCAGTCTCCTCTCCCTCTTTGTTGTTGCGCCGGAACAGGTTGCGTCGATGAGTGAGGGGATGGGGGGGATGGCCGATTTGAACGCCATGGGCAATATGGGAGGAATGGAGTTGAATGGTATCATGGGCTCCATCCTCAGTATCAACTGGTTGGAGATACTGCTTTTCTTCCTGCTTTTTTTCATCGGAGGGTATGTCCTCTACGCCTCTATCTTTGCCATGTTTGCCTCGGCGGTCGACAGCGAAGAGGATACCGGCCAGTTCCTTACCCCGGTAACCCTTCTGATCATGTTTGCTTTCTTTGCCGGCTTCTACAGCGTCAACAACCCCGACGGGCCGCTTGCATTCTGGGCGTCAATGATACCTTTTAGTTCGCCCATCGTGATGATGGTGCGCATCCCGTTCGGTATCCCGCTTTGGGAAAAGATCCTCTCCATTGTGCTGCTCTACGGCACCTTTATCCTGATCTCAGTGTTTGCGGCCAAAATCTATCGTGTGGGGATCCTGATGTACGGGAAGAAGCCCTCACTCAAGGAGATGTTCAAATGGGTTCGCTATAAATAAATTTTTGTTGTGATTTTTGCGTAAAATCAAGCAAAAAGTTGTATTTTTGTCGATAAATGAGCATAATGTCGACAAAAGGCCCCTTTCAGTTATAAACCATTTATCAAGCTGTCCGGGTCCCATGGAAATCAGGCAGCTTTTTATTCTTTTTAGGAGATGGGTTCTATAAAATATGAAGAATGATGAAATTTGAAAAAATGCATGCCGCTGGCAACGATTATATTTACATCAACCTTTTTGAAGAGCGGATAGAGGATCCTGCAACCCTCTCGCGGAGGTTGAGTGACCGTCATTTCGGAGTGGGGGGGGACGGTGTGGTGCTGATCGGCCCTGCTGAACAGGGGGACTTCTCCATGCGCATGTTCAATGCTGATGGCAGTGAGGGGCTGATGTGCGGCAATGCTGCCCGCTGTGTGGGCAGGTACCTCTATGAACGGGGGCTAACCAATAAGCAAAATATTGCCCTGCAGACCCTCTCGGGTATCAAGCAGCTACAGTTGACGGTCGATCCCGTGGAGGACCGTGTGACCCGGGTGCGTGTGGACATGGGGCCTGCAAGGAGAGATGGAAGTGCCTTGCAACCACCACAGGCACTCCTGCCGGAGATATTGGAGTACCCCTTTGAGGTGGAAGGGGGCATATGGACGGTAACCTTTGTCTCAATGGGCAATCCCCACGTGGTGATCTTCACCGATGGCATTGATGCTCTCGACTTGCCAAAGATTGGTCCCCCCATTGAGCATCACATGCTCTTCCCGCAGCGGACCAATGTGGAATTTGTGGAGGTTATTAACCGTGGTGAGTTGCGAATCCGCGTCTGGGAGAGAGGCAGTGGCGAGACCCTCGCTTGTGGCAGCGGCGCTTGCGCCGTGCTGGCAGCTGCCGTGCTGACTGGTCGCGCCGACCCCAAAGCTTGGGTTCACCTTCGTGGCGGCGACCTGCTGGTGGAGTGGGAGCGTCAGCAAAATAGGCTCTTCCTGACCGGTGATGCCCATTTCGTCTTTCAAGGAGAAGTGAAATGATCAGCTGATAGCTGATTGGCATTTCTTCAAATCATCACCTCAACAACCCCAACATCATATGTTTCAGATCAACGAAAACTATCTTCAGCTCGGCGAAAGCTATCTGTTTAGCACCATTGCCCGAAAAGTGGAGCAGTTCAGTGCCTCTCATCCCGGGGTCGACATCATCCGGCTCGGCATCGGTGATGTGACACTGCCAATCTCACCTGTCGTGATCAGTGCATTGCACCGTTCGGTGGATGAGATGGGGGTGAAAGAGCACTTTCGTGGTTACGGCCCCGAGCAGGGGTATGCTTTCCTGCGGGAGGCGATTGCCGAGATCGACTTCCAAAAGCGGGGCATCGGCATCTCACCCGCAGAGATCTTCGTGAGCGACGGATCCAAGAGCGACACAGGCAACATCGGTGATATCCTGGGGGAGGGGAATGTGGTGGCCATCACCGACCCGGTCTATCCGGTTTACCTCGATACCACCCTGATGCGCATCGGTAAAACAGATAAGATACGATTGTTGTGCTGTTCGGAGGAGAACGGTTTCCTGCCTGAGTTACCGCAAGAGAGAGTAGATATTGTCTATCTCTGTTACCCCAACAACCCCACTGGTACGGTGATGACCAGGGAGCAGCTTACATGGTGGGTCGACTGGGCACTGGAGAATGAGAGCCTGATCCTGTTCGATGCCGCCTATGAGGCATTTATCCGTGATGAGAGCATACCACGTAGCATCTACGAGATCGAGGGAGCCAGGGGGTGTGCCATTGAGTTCCGCTCCTTCTCCAAGAGTGCCGGCTTCACCGGCCTGAGGTGCAGCTACACGGTGGTGCCACATGAACTGAGGGTTGCCACTGCCAACGGGGTTGAAGTATCCCTTCACCATCTCTGGAACCGCCGCCAGTCCACCAAGTTCAACGGCACCCCCTATGTCATCCAGCGAGCTGCCGAGGCGGTCTATTCCCCACAGGGACAGCAGGAGATGCAGGCAATGATCGACAGCTACATGCAGAATGCCGCGTTGATCAGACAAGGGTTGTCGGAAAGCGGTTTCACATTTTTCGGGGGGGAGCATTCGCCCTATATCTGGCTGAAGTGCCCGGATGGGCTTGACTCCTGGCAGTTTTTCGACCGACTGCTGGAGGTGTGCCACGTGGTGGGTACCCCGGGGGCTGGTTTTGGTTCTTCAGGGGAGGGATATTTCCGGCTCACCGCCTTCAACAATGCGGAACGTACCGCGGAGGCTATCGGCCGGATCGCACAGCTTTCTTCCACCAGATGAGGAAGCCGGTCACCGGCAGCGAGCAACCGATCAGCGAGACCAACGCATAGAGGAGGATACCCGGCAGACCGATGATCTCACCGGTATGCAGTGGCAGGGAGATCGCGATGAATTGGCGGTGTAGCGGCAGATCGCTGAAACGCTCCAGGGAACGCATCTCTCCCTGCCTGTCGAAGGTGACCCCGTCGGTCACTTTGGCTCCAAACAGGTTGTGGGTGTTCACCTTGCTGATCCGGTAGCGGGGATTTTCCGCACTGGCCATTACAATGGTGGTTGTCCCTTCGTATGCGAGATACCTCTCCGCCATTGCCTGCAGCTCCGAGAGTGACAGACGTGCTGACTGATCCTCTCTCATTTTCTCCTGTTCTTTTTCCAGCATCTCCTGCATCAGGGCCGCAAAGGCATCGGACACCTCCTCACCTGCCGGTGCCTCCTTCTGCAGGATCGGTTCCCCTCCCAGGGTGACGATCAACGTGTTCTTCATCCAGGGGTAGGCAATATAGAGTCCGGTGAGGGCGATAAAGAGCAGCAGTGGGAATGCGTAGAGACCCAGTACACGATGCAGGCTATAGTTCAGTTGGAAACTGTTGGCTTTCCACCTCACCTGTAGTGAGGCCCTGATGGTGCGCCACCGTCGCGACTTGGGCCACCAGAGGATCAGGCCCGAGAAAAGCAGGATCACGAAGATGATCACCGAGATTCCCACGATCTGCTTCCCTGTCGATCCCAGCAGCAGGTTGCGGTGGAGGTTGAGCAGCATCTGGAAGAATGGCTCGGAGCTGCTGTCGAATTGCCCCTTTACCTCTTCACCGGTGTAGGGGTTGAAGTAACCGGTGGCACTCAGGTTGTTTTCTCTTTCTCGGTAGGAGACGAACAGGTTTTTCTTTTTGCCGGAAGGGAGCAGGATTGACTCAATCACGAGTCCCCTGTCGTGAAACAACGACTCTATCTCTTCAGCCTGCATCAATCCGCCTCCTTTCGGAACTGCCGCATTGAGCAGTTCGCGGTTCTGGAACTGCTGCCAGGGGGTGCGGAAGGCATAGAGGCTGCCCGCCAGGCAGACGATAAAGATTACGAGGGCAGAGAGCAGTCCCAGCCAAAGGTGGGAGAGTGACACCAGATACCGGAAAAGGGACTCACTTCGTCCCTTTTTCCGGAAGAGGGACTTAAGCAATCGCATATCAATGACCGCCCTGCGGCGTAATATCCTTGACGATCTCCAGGTACTGTTCGTATTGTGTTTGCGTGAAAACCTGCTTCAGTGCTTTTTTCCGCTCTTCGTCGTATTTTTTCCAGTACTCCGCAGCCAGCTCCCCGTTGCCATGGTAGAAATCGTGCGCATCGTGATAGGACTTCTCAAATGCCCTGTTCACCGCCTCCAGCATCTGAGACTGCGATGCATCGAGCTGGAGCTCACTTTCGATACGGTTGATCAGTTTTTCCGGATAACCCGGCCGGCGACGGCTGTTTTGTGCCGTGAAGGATTCGTACTGCTTCAGCTGCTCTTCGTTCAGGATCATTGCCATTTCGGCGGATTGTTGTTTGCGCAGTTCATCCATCTTTTCGAACATCGTCATTCTGTCTACCTTGCCGTCGGCTCCTGTCCAGGCAGCGCGACTGGCCTCCTGGATCAGTCGGTATTTTTCCAGCAGCGCGTCATACTGCTTTTCCTGGCCGGCAGTCAGTTGCAACTCCTGCTTGAGTGCCTGGTAGTCGGGGCCCCGGCGGCGGTGCGATTGGTTCGCGCTCACGGTGTCGCTCTGTTCTGTAACCGCGGAGCTCTGTTCTGACTGTTTTCCATTGCCCTGGCAGGAGGTGATCAGGAGCACGGTGAATAGAGTGATGATGGGAAGTTGTAAATTTTTCATATGATTGGGATGATGTTTTTGGGTTGTACCTCCCGGAGATGTGTCCCGCAGGTGGGATCAACCGGGTGATTCAATAGATTCCGATGTAATGGTTTCCCGCTTTGTTGAGAAGTCGGGCACCCTTGGTCACGGCAGCGGTGCGGCTGTTGAGGATGTAGATGTGACCATCCTTGCCCACCGGGGTGACGGCGACATAGACCTCATCGCCATTCACCAGGAAGCCCTGGTACTGGAAAAAGTAGAGATCCGGTTCGTACGGCAGTTCCACCTGACGGGCTGTTCTGGCAGTGAGATCTACCCGTGCCAGGTAGCTCTGACGTTCTTCGGCATTGAAGGTAGAGAAGGCGGAGCCATCGTGGCTGTACATCACGTAGGCAATGCCGTTGCCGGCATAGCGCCAGCTCTCAATGTAGGAGTGGGTGATGCCAAGAGCCTCATCGAGGCTGAACCGGTAGCTGTTGTCATACTGGTTGTTGCTGTTGATCCGCAGGATCCAGGAGCCATTGCTGCCCCGCTGTGTCGCCTGGTAGATGTTACCGTCGTCTGCCAGGAAGCTGTTGAAACTGCGGTATCCGCTGCAGTCGCCGTCGGATACCGTGGAGGTGATCATCCGCGGGTTTTCGAGTGAGGGGTAATCGACCACCACCGACTTGGTGCCGAGCCGTTCAAAATTGCTTTCTGTTTCACCTGTCAGCGGGTTTCTTTTCTGCATCCAGGTACCGATGATTACCTTGTTGCCCGCTTTGTTCAGCACCGGGGCATCGAGACGGAAGAGGGTGTGTCCCTGCAGCTCCTCCTCCTCGGTGAGGGGTATCTGATACTGTTTGTATCCGGAGATCTCCACTTTTTGCAGGTCGAGTGCCAGCACGGTGGCGCTGCCCCGGTAGTAGCGGAAAGGTTCGCTGGAGCCGGCCACCGCATTGTTGGCGGTGATGTTGGTCACGTTGACGGCGATGCCGGTCCTATCCCCGTCGAACAGTTTGGCCCAGCGGGGTGAGCTGCCCGCATACTGTGCGATGCTCACCGATACATCCTCCTGGATGAACTGCTTGCCCCCGTTCACTTTGTAGCGGGAGAACTCACCCCCGTTTTCACCCGTGTAGGCGATGTTGAAGAGGGTGTTGCCATCTTCGGAGGATTGCAGGCGGGCGGTACGGTTGGACTTCACGCCGAAGCCCTCCTCAAAAACGTTGATGGAGATGTTCGGGTCCCTGGCGTCCTCGTAGCTGACCGCATAAACCATGGTACCCCCGTTTCCGTCGCCGGGGTTTTCCCCCATCAGGGCACCGGCTACCGTGATCCAGCGTTCGGTATCGGGTGGTGTTCCTTCGTCGGCGGGTAACGTCCCATTCTCACAGCCGCTCAGCAGGAGGGCTGTTATCGCAGTGATCAGTGTCGTTCGGAATAGTTTTTTACTCATAATGCGTGGATTTATATGTTGAAGTGATTGAAGGTGTAGTTCAGCTTCAGGTAGAAGCCCCTTCCCGGTTTCTGTACGGCAAAATTGTCGTACACCTGTCGGTCGAAGAGGTTCCGGACATCGAAGCTGACCACAAATTTCTTTCCCGGGAAGAGATAGCTGAATCCGGCATCCTGGATGAACTGGCGGGGCACCCTGAAATCCTCGATATCGAGCCAGGTGGTCTGAAAGCTCTCCACGAACCGGAAGCTGTAATGAATGTGGAGTTGCGATCGCTTTTGCAGGAGGTCGAAGAGGGTGTACTGCGCTGTGCTGTTGAAGGTGAACCAGGGTTCGTTGGGCATCTGCTTTCGGTAGTAATCTAGCTGGTTGCCGGTGGCATCCTTTTTCATATTGAAGAGGGTGTTGAAGCGGGAGAGGTTGAGCAACAGACTCAGCTTGTCGCCATAGGCGTAGCTTGCTTCCGCCTCAATGCCCAGCGATTGTGTTTTGCCCAGGTTCTCGAAGGGGCTGGTCTGTATGGCATCGTTCAGGCGAGGATTGATCTGCCGCACGATCTTGTCGCGGGTATCCCTTAAAAAACCGGTGGCAGAGAAGGAGAAACGTTGTCCTCCCACGTAGTAGTCACCCGCCTTGAAGCTGATATTGAGGTTGTTGCTCACTTCGGGGTTGATCTGGGTGTTTTCCACGATGTTCTCGCCGATGCTGCCAAACACCTCATTCTCGGAGGGCATCCTGACAGCCTTCTCTGCAGAGCTGAGCAGCAACAGCTCCGGCAGCAGGGCATAGGAGAGTGCGAGACCGTAGCCGGTAGCTTTCCGGGTGCTGTTCATCCGTTCTTCCGTGCGGATTTGCTCGCCATTGACAAGGGTTAGTACCGGGTCCATCCGGTCGATCATTTGCCGGTAGAATTTTGCGAAGAGGTTGCTGCGCAGGCGATCATCAAAAGTGGTCATCTCGCAGGAGAGGGTGGTGATATGCTTCTGCAGGTCGCGTCTGCCCACAAAGGCCTGTTCTGCCTGTGAGCGCATCTCGTCGAACTCCCGCCGGTCGATGGTGTAATAGGAATGGTTGATCAGCACCTTGTGGCGTGAGATAATCGTGTAAGCCAATCCCGATCGAAGGGTGAAGACATCCCGGTCGGTGTGGCTGATGGTGGGTGCACCCTGCTGCGCACCGTTCGGACGCAGGATGGGATCGCCGTAAAGACCCAGGCTTTTCTCGCCATACCAGTTGTAGTTCCATCTCACCGTGTCGTTCACTACCTGGCCGCGGTTGCTGTAGACCCCGCTGAGTTGCAGATCGAGTCCCTCTACGATGAGGTCCTGCTTGCGGTAGAGCAGGTTGAAGGCATGTGATTGCGACTCGGAGAAGCGTCCCATGTAAGGGATCGACATGTAGGTTCCATGCTGGATCTCGTTGTAATCGTCCGAGCCGTTGTATCCCACGAAGAACTGATCGGCCCAGGCAACATCGGTGAATCCCAGTTCTATCCGGCCTCCCGCGGAGCGATAAGCATCGTTGAATCGTCTGGCCCGCACATACTCGTAGCGACCATTGGGGAGGATGTTGCGCACGAACTTACCCCACACCTCATAGTCGTTGTCGGAGTAGTTGTGAAAGGCAGATAGTTGGAAGGTGATTCCCGTCTTTTCGTCGCGGTACCTGCCGTTTAGGTTCGTTTGAGCGGTGTTGAAAGAGCCATAGGAGAGCGATGCAGTTAGACTGTTGCGCATGTTCTTTTTCAGCACGACGTTGATGGCTCCTCCCAGCGCATCATCGGTCAGGTGGGAGGGGATCACTCCCTTGTATACCTCGATCCGTTCGATCAGCGACGGAGGGATGCTGTTGAGGCTGAAGGAGGATCCGTAGGCGGAGATGGGGATGTCATCCACGAAGATGCGCACCGAGTTGCCCGACATGCCGTTCAGGTTGTAGCTGACCGCCGAGCCCAGTCCTCCATCCTGGCGCACGGTCACTCCTACGCTTCTGTTGAGCAGGTCGTTTGTCTGTATATTTTTCACTCCCTCCTGCTCTGTCTCGATCACATTCACTGCAAAGCCTTTGGCCTCGATGATCCGTTTCTCGGTGGCACCCTTTACGATCACCTCCCCCAGCTGGTAACTGCTCTCTCTGAGCAGCGGGGAGAAGGTGACCACCGGTTTCTCCACGGTGAGAGAGGTTACACTTTTTTCGGCTTCAATGGAGCGCACCTCCACCTGATAGGTGCCATAGGGGAGTTCCTTCAGCTCATAGTGGCCGTTCAGGTCGGTCACGGTATGTTGTTCCAGTGCCTGAATATAGACTACAGCCGCCACCACAGGGGTGCCATTTTCGAACTGCAGCGTTCCCCTGATAGTGCCTGTCTGGGCAATCGCCGTGAGTGAGAACGTACAAAGGAATAAGGACAAAAAACGAAAGTTTGGATTCACGCTGATTTCACTTTTTCGCAGATAATAACCTACCCTGCAAAGGTAGGTCAGTGGAAACTGGGCCGCAATCGCTATTTATGACCAAAATAGAGCCATTTTTTATACTTTTGTGCCTATTGTTAGGGATACCCCTGAGATCCCCTGCTCATTATCCTCTTCAACGTGGGTCACGGAGTAGCTATTTTGACGTTCCCCATTTATTCCCTATTTTTGTGCCCGAAAGCATCATGATGTAAAAAAGATAAAGATGAAACCACTATTCATACAATATCCATCCTGCGGTACCTGTCGCAAGTCATCCAAATGGCTTGAAGCAAATGAGATTGCCGTACAATCCCGGCATATTGTAGAGGAGCGTCCCAGCAGGGATGAGCTTTCTGAGTGGGTTGAGCGCAGCGGATTACCCATCCGCAAGTTCTTCAACAGCTCCGGACAGGTGTATAAGGAGCAGAACCTGAAAGAAAAGGTGAATACTGCATCCCGCGACGAGCTGCTCGATATCCTGGCATCCAATGGCATGGTGATAAAACGCCCACTGGTGGTGACTGATGAATTCGTGCTGGTGGGGTTCGACGAGAAAAAGTGGCAGGAGAAGTTGGGATAAAACAAATAACAAGCAGAATCGAATGAAGATTGCTCATCTGGAGTTTCCCGACAGGCCGGTATTCCTGGCCCCGATGGAAGATGTGACCGATATTGGCTTCCGCCTGCTCTGCAAGCGATTCGGAGCCGACATGGTCTATACCGAGTTCATCTCGAGCGATGCACTGATCCGCGACATCAAGAAGACGAAGGCAAAGATCCTTTTTGGTGAGGAGGAACGACCCATCGGCATTCAGATTTACGGCAGCGACCCGGACGCGATGGTGGAGGCGGCGAAGATCTGCGAAGAGGCTGATCCGGATCTGATCGACATCAACTTCGGCTGTCCGGTGAAGAAGATTGCTGGTCGCGGTGCCGGCTCGGGGATGATGCGGACGCCCGATGTGATGTGCGAGATCACCGAAAAGGTGGTGAAGGCGGTGAAGAAACCGGTGACCGTCAAGACGCGCCTGGGGTGGGACGACAACTCCAAGATCATTGTGGATCTGGCAGAGCAATTGCAGGATTGTGGCATTGCGGCGCTGACCCTGCATGGACGTACCCGCGCGCAGATGTACAAAGGAGAGGCGGACTGGAGCCTGATCGCTGCGGTGAAGAACAACCCCCGCATGAAGATACCCATCATCGGTAACGGTGACGTAACTACCGTGGAGGGTTGCCGCCAACGGTTTGACGAGACCGGCGTGGATGCGGTGATGATCGGACGCGGCAGCATTGGCCAGCCATGGTTCTTCGAGGAGGTGAAGCATTACCTCAAGACAGGTGAGCATCTGCCCAAAAAATCTTTCCAGTGGTATCTCGATATCCTGAAGGAGCAGATTCAACAAAGCGTGGAGCGCACCGATGAGCTGAGGGGTATCCTGCACAACCGGCGCCACCTGGCTGCCACACCCCTCTTCAAGGGGATTCCCGACTTTAAGTCGACCCGCATTGCGATGTTGCGGGCGAACAGCCTGTCGGAGCTCTTCCCCATCATGGATGAGGTAGGAGAGAAAAGGGATTTTTCCGTTTTTTATCCAGATCAACCAGCTATTTGATCTGAATGTGCTGATTTTTTTGAATTTTGCATTATCTTTGTTTGCCATTCAATGTAGTATGAAGGTAAATACCAAAATACGGTACGGTCTTCGGACAATGATCGAAATTGCTTCTTGTCTTGATCCGGAAGGAATCTTGCAGAAAGAAATTGCAACCAATCAGAAACTTTCGGTCAAGTATCTCGACTACATTGTCAGCTCGCTGAAACTGAAAGGGTTGATTATGCATGCCAATGGACGGGGAACCGGTTATGTTCTGACAAGACCGGCATCCCAGATCACCATGCTGGATATTTATACCGCTTTTGAACCGATCATGGTGGTACAATGCATATCAAACGATAGCTATTGTGAGCGATCTTCTAACTGTTGCAGGGCGAACCTGTACTGGAAGGAATTTCAGAGACAATTCGCCGATATGCTTTCCTCCAGAAACCTTGCGCAAATTCTCCACCAGAAAGAGGAGGATTGCCTCTTGTGTGATTGATTTTTTTTGCAATACAGTCCTACTAATCCTATAGGATTGATTATTTATTCACAGTTATATATTTACATGATGAAAAGAATCCAATTAAGTCCTCAATTGTTTTTCACCCTGATGCTATTCTTCCTTTTGTCGGGATCTGGGGTGAATGCCCAGTCGCTTGTACTGAAATCCTCCACCGTGACCATCCACGGCGAGACGAACGTAAACCACGATTACACGACGAAGGCCACGAAGGTGAGCGGCAAAATGACTGTTGTCGGCAACAGTCCCAAGTCGCTTGAGGTGGAAATTCCCGTACGCTCCATCCTCAGTGGAGAGCGACTGATGGACAAGAAGACACATGAGACATTCAATGAGTCGAAGAACCCTACCATCCGTTTCAGCATGACAAAATTGAATTCGCTGCAGGTGAATGGTGACGATTTGGCAGTGGCTGTTACCGGAGATCTTTCCATGGCAGGAGCGACTAAAGAGGTAACGTTGACGGCAAAGGGAAAAGAGTTCTCTCCCGGGGTCTACACCTTTGAAGGGTCGTTGCCGCTGAAGATGACCGATTACAACATGAAGCCACCGACAGCCATGCTGGGAACGATGAAGACCAAAGATCCGATATTGGTGAAGTACCAGGTGACATTCGAAGGGCCAGCCGGGCAGTTCAACTGATTTGTTAGCAAACAGAACAACAGCATTTACTTATCTTCAAATTAATTAGAAACAATGAAACTAAGAACTCTCTTTACCCTTTTGGTGGTTGTATTCACCTCCGTTGCCATTGCGCAGTTACGTCCGACCAACAGGGACGGAATCAATGTGTTTGAAACGCCCAAGACAGAAACGGAATATGATGGTTTAAAAGTACAGATTGGCGGAGCCCTGACGCTCCCCTACACCACGCTCGATCACAGCAATGCACATGGCAATTATGAGAGTGACAATCCGCTGACACTGGTGCCGCTGACCAATAACTTTGGTCTGCCGCAAGCCAACCTCTACATCAAATCGAACCTGGCAGATGGCGTTTACCTCAACTTTGAGCTTTACCTCGCTTCCAGGCACCACAATGAGACATGGGTAAAGGGTGGATTTCTTCAGTTTGACAAACTCCCTTTCCTCTCGTCTGATTTGTTGGATGCCGTAATGGAGCACACCACCATCAAGGTGGGTCAGTTTGACGTGAACTACGGTGATGCACATTTCCGTCGTTCTGATGGTGGAATGACCTTCTACAATCCTTTTATGGAGAACCATATCATGGATGAGTTTGCTACCGAGATTGGCGCAGAAGTGGATGTTCATCTTGGAGATTTCACACTGGTGGGAGCCATCACCAACGGACAGCTCAATCCCAGTCTGCAGAAGATCGATACAACCCAGGTATCCAGCAGATATTCAAACGGGAAGATGAATCCGGCCCTGGTCGGTAAACTGGCATATGACAAGCAGCTCAATGATCAGTTTCGTCTTCGTGTCAGCGGGTCAGGTTATTACACTGCCGGTTCCTATAAGAATACCCTCTTCGGAGGTGATCGTACCGGTTCAAATTATTACGGAGTGATGTATCATGTTGCTCCAAGCAGTACTGCTTTCACAAATGGTCGCTTCAACCCGGGTTTGACTGACAAGGTAGGTGCAGTGATGGGGAACCTGTTCCTGCAATATTCACCGATGAATGGTGTGTCGTTCGAGTCGTTCACAACTCTTGAGCAGGCAAAAGGTCGTTCTGCCAGCGAAGCAGATGTCAGAAAAGCCAATCAGTTTGTGACTGATTTGTTGGTTCGCTTCGGATCCGATGAGCAATTTTATGTGGGAGGCCGTTACAACATGCTGAACGCCGATATGGCTTCGGCCGGCAGCACTCCCGCCTACACCGCCGATATTAGCCGTACGGCAATTGCTGCCGGTTGGTATATGACCAGGAACATCATGGCAAAGGTGGAATATGTAACACAGAACTATGAAGGGTTCCCTGACAACTCCATCTACGCCGATGCTCAGTTCGACGGATTGATGGTTGCCGGATCCATCGCTTTCTAATCAAAAAGAGTTTACAATCCAAGCCGGCAATTCAAAATTACCGGCTTGGATTAACTTCCCACAATTGTCGACTATGAGAAGGTTACTGTACGTTCTATTTGCTTTTTTGCTGTTTTCCGGAAGATCTGCTGCCCAGCAAGAAATCTATTCCCTGGCTGTTGATGTGAAAGAGAAAAGCCAGTTGACCATACATGGATCAAGCAATGTGATTGATTTCAAGCTATATCAACCGGGAGATAGTTTTCTTGACAGGAAGCTGTTTGTTTCGGCAGTACGACGTGGCAACAGGCTGCATTTAAGTGAAAGCCAGCTGGAGATTCCTGTCAAGGACTTTGCGTCAGGCAACAAGATGGCTCTGAGGGATTTTCACAGGTTGGTGCGATCGGATGAGTTTCCCTCTATGCGTATTGAATTGGATCATATTGAATTACCTTCCAATGATTACCCGTCAGGCGGGAATGCAGTAGTGGATGTGACCATTACAAATGTTACCCGCAGGTATATTTTTCCCGTTCAAGCAGATAAGAAAGGGAGCTTTTTTGCCTTCGATGTGCACAAGAAGATCAACATTCGCGATTTTAACCTTACCCCTCCGGTGCATATGATGGGCATGTTGAAAGTGGATGAATGGATCACCATCAACCTTTACCTGGAGTGTGGTATACTTCCGACCGACCAGGCTGATCTGACTTTCTTCTAACATCGGTAAAAAGAGGTAAAGGGATGTCTGTTCTTCGATAACCAATCTCGGAATTGTCTTAATTAGTAGACGATTGAGCAGGATGGTGAAGATATCTATCGCTTGCCTGGGTAAATTTAGTATATTTGTATTGGGATGTCTGATCCGGATTATTTCGTTTTTTCATTCCTTGTGAAACGAAACTGTTTCTAGTGTTCCTTCATAACCTACACATTGAATCGTATGAAAAGGCTTGTTGTTTTATTTTCTCTTTTCTCTTTATCTATTATTGACGTGGCAGCACAGAAATCTGCTTCACTCACACAGGAAATTTTTTCTCGATATGTGGAAGAGAAAGTGATGAACATGCAGGAACTTATTGCATTTGATGATGCCCAAGCAGCAAAAATCAGGCTGATAGAGATGGATTTCCTGCTGAAGGTGAACAAAGCAGAACATTGCTTTTTGTGCAATAAGCGGAAGCGAATGGCGAAATTGAAAGAAAAAAGGACTTCGCAGCTACAGCAAGTTCTCGACCGTGATCAATATATCAAATATGATGCGATTGAAAATGACAGGATACGGAAAGGGGATCTTAGGGTAAGATGAAGAGGATATATGCTTTCTCTGTCAGCGAACATTTTTTCATTGCAGCTTCTGTAATGTAATTATCTTCCGTAATTCATCAGGTAAAATAGTGATGTTGTCCAGAATGACCGATTCCTTGCGGAGATCATTGGGCCTGTCAAATCGATTGGACGGTATGGATTGCAATATGCCTGTACTTCTCAGCGTTGTGGCAGCAGGTTTGTAGGAGAGGTCGCCGGTGATACTGTAGATGGCTTGTCCAAGCAGTCGGTCCGACGTATCACCCAGGGGTCTCCAGTCCTCTATATAACCCTCGCTCTCGGGAATATCCGGTTCCAAATATCCCGGATCTTCAAAACTTTCGTTATCACCGTCGGTAAATTTGGCAACGATCGGTTGCATCGCCCAGTTTTTCAATTCATTTTGCTCGTTAGTTGTCAGATCTTTTGTTTCATAGATGGGCACGCCCAGTTCTTCATCATATGCATGCAGTGTCCACGACGCCGTGTATTTGCCACCCGTGTTGCCGCCAATGTGAACTACATTCATATAGGGACGTAGGCAAAACGTTGTCAGTTCCGACGCAGAATAGGAATCTCCGGTCGCGATTATATAGATCTTGTTCAGATTCAAGTTAGCCTCTATAGGGTTTTGTTCACCGATTGCATAAACACCCAAGCTATCGATACGGCTCCATCTTTTTCTGTCGAAATACTGATTCAAAAAGCTGTTATACGATAATCCCACAAAAGGGGATTTCGCTTTCACGGAAACTTGGGGTGCCACCAGTGAACTCAGATAGGTGGCGGCAGTGATTCCTCCCCCGTGATTGTACCGGATATCGAGAACCAGATCGGTAACACCAGCCTGTTTGAATTTGCTGAACACCTCAAAAAGGCGATTATTGTAATTGGAAATATAATCGGTGTAGAAAAGGTAGCCAATTTTCTTCTCCCCAATCTGGTAAACGGTATCGATCAATACCGGATCCGTTTTGATCGTAACGGGCGCAATTCGTGCCGTACGATCCTCCACAATTCCTGTCGAAGTCAATTGATAAATAGTCAAGGTCACCGGCTCTCTTCCGTAAAGCAGCTGCCAGTTATTGTCCGTAATGGGTTGTCCGTTAATTTTACCGATCAGCTCTTTCCTTATCATACCCGCATCAGATGCCGGCGTGTTGGGAAACACATATTTCACCACGGCATAATATTCTCCCTGAATGGCTGTTGTTGCGAAAGCAAGTGAGTATCCAAAAGCCAGGGGTTCTCCATTAAAATCGGCGAGCAGTTCCGATACGTCGTCGGTGATCCACGACCATCCCTTTTGTTTGTCGGTTGTGTAGAGCACACTTTTAAAATACTTCTCCGGATCCACATCCCGTATCGTCGGTTTTTTATTGGTCATGTAATCTGCCCACAGATAGTATGATGACATGCCGTCGTAAACAAACTGAGAAACCGCATGAATCTTTTCCGATATGGTCGCATCACCCGCTATGGTTGCATCTGGGACATAAAGATAAGTTTTGTCATCAAGTAAATAGCTGGCCGTTGGCGGATCAACGTTGTTATCCACGGTAGCTGGATAGCTCATTTCCCTACCGCTGTTGTATTTTACAATAAAAGATTGTGTTGCCGGGTTATATTTCGCCGAAACGATGTCTCCGATGGGCCCCGATGGTTCATCGTGCTGACAGGAGGTCCATACGAGAGCGATGGAGAGAAAGAAAATGAAGGAAGGGATAATATTTTTCATTTGTAATAATTTGTACAACACTGGTTCATTGTCTATGACAGCGAAAGTAGAAAAGATTTTAATGGAGTATTGAGATATTTTATAGTTTTAACACCCCTTTGCCTTGTCGGATTATTACCGGTTCATCTTCTGAACAATCAATTACTGTGGATGGTTCAATCCCGCCTGTACCTCCATCTATTACCAGGTCGGCGAAGCTGCCCCACTTTTCGTGGATCAGCTCAGGATGGGTGCTGTATTCACTCTCTTCCGACTCAAGCTGTACTGAGGTGCTTAGCACCGGATTACCCAGCTGGGCGACGATCTCGCGGATGATGTCGTTGTCAGGCACGCGGATTCCCACAGTTTTCTTTTTCTTATAGATCTTCGGCAACGAAGAGGTAGTGGGCAGGATAAAGGTAAAAGGACCCGGCAGGTTTCGCTTCATCAGTTTGAAGACCGGAGTGCTTACCTTGGCATATTCACTGATGATACTCAGGTCATTGCAGATGATGGAGAGGTTGCTCTTCTGGGGGTTGATCCCTTTCATTTCGCAGATCTTCTCCACTGCCCGCACGTTGAGGGCATCGCAGCCAATGCCGTAGAGCGTATCGGTGGGATAAATCACGATGCCCCCCTCACGGAGCACCGCAACCACCTTCTCTACCTCCCGCGGGTTGGGATTCTCATTGTATATTCTGATTATCATAAGGGTGCAAATGTACAATAAAAAAAGCTCCTGTCAATAGACAGAAGCTAAATTATTTGGTATACAGGAGTTTGTTTACCCGTATATCACGTTGCCGTTTTCGTCCCGGTTTTCATCGAGGCCGTTGCTGTACTGCTTCATGGCACGCAGACTCATGCCCATGCTGGAAAAGCCGCCGTCGTTATAGAGGTTCTGCATGGTCACCTTGCGGGTGAGATCGGAGAACATGACGATACAATAGTCGGCGCAGTCGTCAGCATCGGCATTCCCGATGGGAGCCATCCGTTCGGAAAAGTCCATCAGATCTTCCATCCCTTTCACACCACTACCGGCTGTGGTCATGGTGGGTGACTGGGAGATGGTGTTTACGCGTACTCCCTTGTCGCGGCCGTAGATGTAGCCGAAGCTGCGGGTGATTGACTCCAGCAGAGCTTTTGCGTCGGCCATGTCGTTGTATCCGTAGAAAACACGCTGTGCCGCCACATAGGTAAGCGCCAGCATCGATCCGCCCCGTTCCACAGCATCCAGCTTACGGGCAACCTGCAGCATTTTGTGGAATGAGATGGCTGAAATATCGAGTGTCTTGGCCAGCATATCGTAATCCAGGTCGTCATAGGTTCTCTTCTTGCGGACGTTGGGCGACATGCCGATCGAGTGCAGCACGAAGTCGATCTTCCCACCCAGAATTTCCATCGATTTGGAGAAGACCATTTCCAGGTCTTCCACGTTGGTGGCATCTGCCGGCAGGATCTCTGCATTCAGTTTTTCGCCCAGCCTGGCGGTGTCACCCATGCGCACCGCTACCGGTGTGTTCGACAAGGTGATGATGGCACCCTCTTCCACGGCTCTTTCAGCCACTTTCCAGGCGATAGACATCTCGTTCAGTGCTCCGAAGATGATTCCTCTTTTTCCTTTTAATAAATTGTGAGTCATATTGATTCCTTTTTGATCCCCCCGGTTGTTCCCTTTTTCTCGGGGATTACCGGGATACTTTTGATAAAAACTGCGCAAATGTACGAAAACTGTGCAATTATTAAACATATGGAGTGGAAATATGTTTTCAAAAGATGGCTTTTTCTCAAAAACAACCTTTCAGGCAGCAAAAAAGCGGACCATTTGATCCGCTTATTCCGTTTCGCTTCCAAAGAGATTTATGCAGTTTCGTTCTTTGGTTCTACCGTAATTCCTCGCCAGGCAATGGCAGCAATGGCAGCTCCCAGGAATGGAGCGACGATAAAGAGCCAGAGTTGGGACAGCGCCGTACCTCCTTCAAAGAGAGCCGGTCCTATGCTGCGTGCCGGGTTTACCGATGTACCGGTGATGGGGATGCAGACGATGTGTACCAATACCAGTGCCAGGCCGATGGCCAGTCCGGCGAACTGATTCAGACCGTTCTTTGCCGTGACACCCAGCACTACCAATACGAAGATAAAGGTAAAGACTGTCTCCGCCACAAAGGCGGGGATCATTGCCCCCTCGGCAAAACCATTGGCGCCTGTCAATGTGGTGGTGGAACCGGAATCCTTTGCCAGGAACCAGAGGATGGCTGATCCGATCATCGCGCCGATCACCTGGAAGATCACGTACATCACGGTATCCTTTCCGTTCATCCGGCCGGTAAGGAACAATCCAAGTGTGATGGCCGGATTGATATGGCATCCCGAGATGCTGCCGATAGCGTAGGCCATGGCAACGACCGAGAGACCGAATGCAAATGCCACACCCAGTGTACCCACCGAATCAAAGGGCTGTCCTGCCCCCGCAAACACAGCTGCACCGCAGCCCATCAGTACCAGTACCATTGTACCGATCATTTCTGCAACATACTTTTTCATGACTGTCTGCTGTTTAAGTAAAACATTTGGATACAATGTAACAAGAATATGGAAATGATTCACTGTTGATTCGGGTTATTTGTGGCCATTCTCCCCAAAAAACCGGCAGCAGGGATTCTATTTCGGTTCGAAAATTACTTTTTTGGAAACTTATCTGCTCTCTCCCGGAAGATCATTTATCAATTTTTATGGAAAAAGGAAAGAACATTTTGCCGCCAATTTGTTATTATGGGTAGGTTTCATAGTATGAGAGTCACATATATCTATCATAGCTGCTATCTGATTGAGTTCGGTTCCTTTTCCGTGATCTTTGACTTCTACAAAGATGCATTACGGGAGGATGATACCGCATGGGTCAACCACTACCTGCTCGGGAGAGAGGAGGATCTCTATGTGTTGTGCACCCATTCCCATTCCGATCATTTCAATCCGGAGATCCTCAACTGGAAGGAACAGAAAACGAACATCACCTATATTTTTTCACACGAGCTGCTCAGTTCCGGCAAGAGTGCCGGTGCCGATGCGGTTTATCTCAGGAAAGGGGAGCTTTACAGGGATCACCGGATCTGGCTGAAAGCGTTTGGCTCGACCGATGAAGGGGGGTCTTTTCTGTTGGAATGGGACAACCTGCGTATCTTTCATGCCGGAGATCTGAATAACTGGCACTGGAACCAAGAGGTTGGAAAAGAGGAGGCGCTCACCTACGAAAACAATTTTCTCTGTGAACTGGAGCTACTGGCGGAGCAGAGTGAACGGCTTGATTTGGCGATGTTTCCGGTGGATCCTCGTCTGGGTGCAGACTACATGCGGGGAGCAGAGCAGCTTGTCACCCGCATCCAGACCCGTTATTTTTTGCCGATGCATTTCGGGGAGCAATATGAGAAAGCAAACCGGTTTTCTACGGTAGCGGAACGGTTCGGTGTCATTTGCCTGCCATTGACCCAACCCGGTCAATCGTACGATCTTGATTGGGGGTGACGCGGCTGGTCATCCTCATTCTATTTTTTCAATCTCATTCAATCTTTATTAACCACACTCAATATGGAAGTAAAAGCAAGGTTTGATCACTACAACATCAACGTATTCGATCTCGAAAAAAGCATGCAGTTTTATGACAAGGCGCTGGGATTAAAAGAGGTCAGGAGAAAAGAGTCCTCTGATGGTTCCTTTATCCTGGTATACCTCGGCGACGGTGTCACCGGCTTCACCCTTGAGCTCACTTGGCTGCGCGATTGGGACAGGCCCTACAATATGGGTGACAACGAACAGCATCTCTGCGTACGGGTGGAGGGCGATTATGATCAGATGCGTGCCTATCACAGGGAGATGGGAGCTGTCTGCTATGAAAACCAGCAGATGGGGTTGTATTTCATCATTGATCCCGACGGATATTGGATAGAAATATTACCTTTGAAGAAATAATAGAGGAACAATGGATTTTTTCAATTACAGACGTCGTTCCACGGTTGATGTGCCGGTGGGGAGCGTTATCATGGGGGGCAATCACCCGGTGGTGGTGCAGACGATGACCAACACCGATACCCGCGATACCGAAGGCAGCGTGGCACAGTGTGAGCGGATCATTGCCGCCGGTGCCGACCTGATTCGACTCACCACACAGGGGGTGCGCGAGGCGGACAACCTGCGCAACATCCACCGTGAGTTGCGGGAGAAGGGATACTCCACACCTCTCTCCGCCGATATCCATTTCAATCCCCGCGCGGCACTGGTGGCTGCCACGGTGGCGGAGAAGGTACGCATCAACCCGGGAAACTTCGTGGATAAGCAGAAGACATTCGCCGAGTTGGAGTATACCGATGAGGAGTATGCAGGGGAAATGGATAAGATCCGTGCCCAGGTGGTCCCTTTCCTGAATGTATGCAAGGAGCATGGTACCGCAGTGCGTATTGGTGTGAACCACGGCTCCCTCTCCGACAGGATCATGAGCCGCTACGGCGACACACCCGAGGGGATGGTGGCGTCCTGCATGGAGTATCTGCGCATCGCCGTAGAGGAGGGATTCAATGATATCGTGATCTCGATGAAGGCATCCAACACGCTGCTAATGACCAAGGCAGTGCGTCTGCTTGTAGACCGGATGGACAAGGAGGATATGCACTTCCCGCTGCACCTCGGGGTGACCGAGGCGGGCGACGGGGAGGATGGCCGGATGAAGTCAGCCGTGGGTATCGGTGCACTCCTGAGCGACGGGCTGGGGGATACCATCCGGGTCTCATTGAGCGAAGATCCCGAAGCGGAGGTGCCGGTGGCGCGCAAGCTGGTGGACTATGTGGTGCAGCGCCACGGACATAGGGCCATTGAGGGCACTTCTTATCCCGGTTTCTCACCTTTTTCCACCGACCGGCGGGAGACCGACGCGGTCTGGAACATTGGCGGTGAACACCTGCCGGTGGTGATCTCCGACAGGAGCCGAGTAGCCGACATGACCATCAATTCCCATTTCATTCCCGATTATATCTATGTGGGGAGCAGCCTGCCGGACAATTTCCCAAAAGGGATGAAATCGATCGTCGATTACCCTGGCTGGGAGGAGCGGATTGACAACTTCCCTCTTTTCACTGTGGATAATATGGCAGAGATGGGTAGTTGCAACGCTCCGGTGAAGTTCCTTCGGATCTCTTATCCACAACTGAATGAAACGGTTGTGGCGCAGATCAAATCCGAGCAAAAAACGGTATTGATGCTCACCACCGGTCATCAGAACGGAGTAGGGGAGCAGCGCGCATTCTTTCACACACTTCTCAATGACGGATGTCGGGTGCCGGTAGTACTGCAGCGCAGCTACCTTGAGGATGATCCGGAGGATATCATGATCAAGGGAGGTGTTGACTTCGGTACGGTGTTGCTCGACGGCTTCGGCAATGGAATCATGCTTACCAATGAAGGGAATATAGCCATCACCGATCTGGATTATTACGCCTTTGGTCTCCTGCAGGCGGCCCGTGTACGCACCAGCAAGACGGAGTTCATCTCCTGCCCCAGTTGCGGCAGGACGCTGTTCGACCTGCAAACTACCGTGGCATTGGTGAAGAAGCACTTTTCACACCTCAGGCACCTTAAGATAGGTGTGATGGGCTGTATTGTGAACGGACCCGGCGAAATGGCCGACGCCGACTACGGTTATGTGGGTGCCGAGCATGGCAAGATCTCGCTCTACCGGCGCAAGGATCTGATAGAAAAGAATATACCTCAGACGGAAGCGGTAGAGCGCCTGATTCAGCTGATCAAGGATCATGGTGACTGGATTGATCCGGAAGAGGAGGTATAAGAAAAAGTAGAGGGTAACCATCCGGTTGCCCTCTTTTAATCCCAAACGGGTCTGCTTCGTCATTGCTGCTTCCCAAGCTGGCCGCTTTATCGATGATCATCTCGAACGTGCGGGCTTTTGTCACGGATACTATATTTTTGGGTTACAGCCATCCAGCCAACCGATAAAATAGAAAAGATCCTTTGGTTTTTTGCCGAAAAAGTGGTAATATTGCACCCGCTTTTGGTCTCAACCGGCCAAAATCAAAGGTCCCATAGCTCAGTCGGTTAGAGCACCTGACTCATAATCAGGGAGTCCTTGGTTCAAGCCCAAGTGGGACCACCACTCTTAAAAGTCGTTTCTCAGAAACGGATTAGGCTTAATGGAAATCCCTATTAGTCGATCATCCTTCGATAAAAAAACCCACTCTTTTGTGTAGCTCTACATTCATGTGATAATCTTTCATGTGCATGTCACTGCATGCATCATTCACGCTGTTCAGATGTGATATGATGTAGCATCACATTCATTGAGAAAATGAAGAAGTGATTGAATGGAAGGCAGTTATTTTAATATCCCTGTCCTATGAAGCTCTGAAAGAATACAAAATTCAGTAACTGTTTGAGCTCTTTTCCCATATGCGACTTGATAAACAGACCAACCCGTACTATTGTATTTCCTTGCAATATCCAAAAAATGGTTTCGGTCTTGACAAAAAAACCGATAATGCAAATATGTACCTCTCATATGTCCGATTCATGTTATAAGATTAGATGACCGCGTAAAATTATAATGGAAGACAAATTCTTGTAAAAGCCTTAACTGAAGATTATTATCCAATTGAACAGATTGTTATGACAATGTTACTAACGAATATTTTGTTACTTGGGATTTGAATTTGCACAAATACATTTACATTGAAAGTAGATAACCGAGAATGACTGTTTTTTTGAGATTTTTGTAAAAAAGAGGATATCCAAACTGGATATCCTCTTTGAATAGAATACAAATCAAAACTTATTCTGGTTTAACTGTTACATTGTCAACAGTTGCTTTTGCAATCTCAGCAAATGAGGCTACAAATTTCACCTTCAATGTGGCAACTGTCTGTTCACTGATCAGCTGTGTACCTGCGTTGTCCCAAGTCAGTACGCTCTGCTTGTTGAATGCATTGCCTCCGGCTTTCGAAATGGTGAAGTACTCTGTACCGGGAGTAAGTTCATAGAACAATCCGTAGGAAGCATTCGAAATGTCCACATAGTCGCTTGCTTTCACAGAGTTAGCTCCATCGGTTGTTTCTGCGACACCCTTGGTGACAATGTTCTTCCCTTTGAAAGTGACGATGTAGTTGTCCTGTACATCTTCGGTGTCAGCTGTTCCATTTAGCTTGTCGATCAATTGGAAGTCAACCGGTGATGCCAACTTGATCTCGAATGGGTTCACGAAATGTACCTTGAAATCAAAGATGTCGCTTTCCGCGTTGGGATAGGTGGTGACAAACTGGACATTGTAAACTCTCTCTTGTGTTGTCAGCTTGTTGGTAAGGCCCATCAGCTGGCCGGTAGTGGGTGCGGTGCTGGTTCCGAGAGCTGCATCGATGGTACCGCCGACAGCAAGGGAAATGCTTGCTCCTGTCTGTGACGGGCTGGTCGGTTTGAACTGGAACCCATGGGTTGCACCGTCGATTTTCCCATTGGTAGCGGCTGCGAACAGGCTGCGGTAAGTGGGGGATCCGAAGGCGAAAGCTTCACCAAGATAGAGCTGCATCATGTAACCGCCGCCAGTGTTCATCCCCTGTGTCAGTACATCGGTAGCGGATCCGTTGTAACGGTATCCTGCGAGGATGGTCTTGTCAAGGGTCGGCTTCACGATATTGTAGGTGAAGACGAAGTTCAGAACCGGGTAGGAGGTACTGGTCGGGGTGAAGGTGTAGGTGACGGTAGTGGAACCGAACTTAGCCAGCGGAGTGATTTGATATTTCAATGCGTAGGAATCCACATCCGGGTTATTGGTTGATGTTAGGATGCCGCCCATTCCTTCATCCAGCGGTAGGGCTGTCGGTGCAACGTTATAGATAGAGCGGAACTGATTGTGAGATAAACCCAATTCTGTGTAAATCTGATTCATCCTGGTCCAGCTTACGGCAATATCGGTCTTGTTGTCCGAGATAACAGCTTCTCCCTTGAAGAGATTGGCATAGGGTATCGTTCCTCCGTCGAAAGTGTAGGTCTTTGGAGTGACCGGAACCGGGGCACTTCTCACTATCTTGAATTTGATATAGCCAGTGGCCAGTACAGCATCGTTGAGGGTACTCTTAAGGATTACCTTCACCAGTGGTCGCCTGTCGATGGCTGCTGTTCCCTGTTCTACGGTCAGCTTTGAACCGTCGATTGTGATGAACGCATTTTGTTCGGTGACGCCGTCGATTCCATCGTAGTTGGCCACTTCAGAGAATTCGAACTTGTAGTCGGTGAATCCATAGGTTTCAAACAACTTCTTGTCTCCTCCAGCTGCAGGCGTTGCGGTAGCCCATACATAATCGAGTAGTTCCACATCCTTGGCAGTGTAGAGCAGGTCTTCGTGGTCGCTGGCATCGGTGATGGCAGGTGAGGCAGTCCTGTAATCACTAAATGCAGGCAACTTAGCATTTGAGATGGTGGCGTTGTATGGTACGGGGACCACTTTGGCATAATCAGATGTTACCAATTTGGTGTTTTCTCCTGTTGCAGTTTCAGCCTGCAGTGCAACTACCCTATTCTGACCTGTTGCCGGTTCTTCCCATTTGGATACCTGTAGCCCGAATACACCCCAGCCTGTTTTATCAGCAAAAGAGGAGACGTTGAAGATATCCTTCTTGTCACTGCTTGGTGCTGCCCTGAATTTAACGGAGTTGCTGATAAACTTCCATGTGGTAGCTGTGATGTCAGCTGAAGATGGGTTGAACCTGTAATTCAATTTCAGGTTGCTCTGGAAGGTAGATTTAACTACATGAGTACCCACAAGACCATTGATGAATCCAAGATCAATCACACCTACCCCATCTTCCATGATGTCCGGAGCAAAGAGCAATCCGGCAAGCTCAGTCTTGCCCAGTACGATGGGGCCGTCAGCTCCCTCTACGTTGTGTAGGGTTACGGCATTGTTTTCCCATACTGCAGTGATTGTTCCCTCTGGTAACCAGCTCATGGTCGTGGCTTCGTCGCTCTCTCCATCTACCTTGTGCCAGTAACCGTCTTCATGTGGGTAGTAGTAGGCACCGTCCTTGCCGTCAGCACCGTCAGCACCATCAGCACCGTCAGCACCATCAGCACCGTCAGCACCGTCTTTGCCTTCTGCAGCCAGACCGGTATCTACACCGTCGATGTGCCAGTTGCCATTTTTAATAGTAATGACAGTTCCGTTAGTTCCGTTAGTTCCGTTAGTACCATCAGCACCGTCAGCACCGTTGTTGATGCTATAGGACTGATTGTTGCTTAGGGTAATCGTGATTCCGTTAGCTGTGGAGCTTACGCTGGTAATCACTGATCCCGATTCTACAGCAGCATTTACTGCATCCACCGTCGTCTTCATCGTGTTTATCTGCGACTGAAGATCCTTGATGTCATCATCGTAGTCTTTACATGATGTAACTGTCACAAATGCGCCAATTACAGCAAAGAAAAATAACTTTAAGAATAATTTTTGTTTCATACTCGAACTTTTTTTAAATAATGAATATAAATGTAAAACATACACAATAGTTTATAACTCAGGTTTTAGCGAATTCTTTATGACTGGTTTAAAAAATAGATACCTCAAAAAGTGACCAATTCTATTGACTGATTTCTCTTCTTGATTACTCAATTTGTTATGATATTCATGCCTCCCGGTCACTTTTTTTTGCTTACTGGTCAATTGGTATCCTTGAATATAATTTACGACAACCGATCCGAATTCTATGATGTCCTCCGTATTGGTAAATTTCAAACATATTTTCAACAGCATACTGTTTTGAACCACCACACTGCATGCTGACTTCAAGGTTGAAATTGTTGGTAGCGGATCCTTTATCATATCGTCGTATACCACATCTGCAGAGATTGTTTCTTGTTGTTCTATCAGCTGAATATGCGTTATGCTGCTTTGAAAGCCTTTTCTGTGGTAAGCAATTTCCAATTCCTTTATCAGACTTCCTCTCGGTACAGGCAATAACATATACACACATTTTGAATCACCGGGACTGGTTGCAGAAATCTGTACTGCGGGGTGAATTTTGTAGGGATAAGCAATGTGAACCGATGGATCCCCGGTTACAAAACACAATCCATGAAGCAACAAGGATTTCTCTTCTTGTTGTTTATTATAGGTGAGTGATAATTTTCTTACGTCAAACATTGTCAATGCAGGTTGAAAAAGAAGAGCGCAATTTTTTTGGTGAATTTGTCACTTTGTCTCCAATGGACTATTGCTGTTACGTTGGTATTTCTCGTAATGAATTTTTTGTAATGTACTTTTCAGCTCTGGGGAAGGTGTGAATACAACACGCACGTTATTAATATGTTTTGGTGTGAAATGCTCAGAGTCAATTACTCCTTCACTTGAGAGCGACAGCCGTAATGTGCCGAAATTGATTAGATTCACGCTATATCCGTCCATCAGGTATTTTGGTATTTCATCAACCATATTTTCGATCACATTCATTACGTCTCCCCGCGTTAAGGAGGATCGGGATGCAATTCTTTTGCTTAATTTATAATTGTTAATGGTTCCGGCCTTAATGGGACTGGCATACCACTTGCGTTGGGAATCCGGCTTAAGCGGATTAATTTTTTGAATCAATCTATATTTCATATCCCCCATTTTTACTTATCGGACTAAATTGTTATATTTATCTGAACTATAAGTTCTTCTTCATTCTATATCATCGGGTTGATCATTCGGTATGATTGAATGTAATTCGACCAAGTTGTTCATGCCTAAAAGGATATTGTCTCCTAGAATATTTGATCTAAATAATGCTTCCAACCGTTCAAAAAGAAATAGCTCTCCTTTTATCGCCATATTTTTTCCAATGACAAACTTACGTTTTTCATGAAAAGAGAGTTAGGACTTATTTCATGAATTATAGTATAAAAACACTTTAACATTTGTGTTTATTAGCATGGATTCCCAATTTGAATTGGTTAACAGTTTGAAAAACAGATTGTAAAAGATGCTAAAATACGTGTTGAAAAATGAGAAATTTATTGCAGAATTAGATCAAAAGTTCAATATATACAGTCGGTAAATCCTGATATACAGTCGGTAAATCCCGATATGCATTCGGTAAACTCTGGTATGCATTCGGTAAATCCTGTCATTATTTTACTCTCTACCCTGTTGTTTCCGCCCACAAAAAGGATGAGGACATTCAAGCTGTTTGTGGAGAGATCCTTGAAGATACTGTTAGCAATACCATGTGTAATCTACCTGTATCCGGCGGAGATGCGAAAAGAATTCTGCTCTTTTAAGAGGGTTGGTCACAATCACCTGAGGCTCTCTGGATCTACAGCAGTCGTGATGTGGGATGGTTGATACTACTTTTTTGGTAGTCGTTGGTATTGTGTAGGGGTTAGATTGGTATGTTTCTTAAAGATTCGAGAGAAATAATTCAAGTCGTAAATGCCGCAATCTGCTGCGACCTCACCAATAGATTTGTTTGTGGAGATGAGAATTTTTTTTGCATGTGTGACTTTGATGTGCAAGATGTAGGTTGAAGAGGTATAACCGGTTGTCTCTTTTAATTTTTTATTGAGTTGGGATGTACTGATAGTTAGATCATTGGCAAGTTTTTTAGAAGAGAAATCCGGATTTTTCATTTCTCGATAGATTATGTCGGTTACATGGCGTATGAAATCGATATTTTTACCTGTATCGGTTAGATTTTTTTCATCTATTGGAGCCGTTCTGACATATTTTTCTTTCAGCAAATAGCGGGATTCAAGCAGATACTCAACGCGGGCTTTTAATTCTTCCGCAATAAATGGTTTGCGTATATATGCGTCAGCTCCATTCTTTATGCTTTCTACAAGATCAGCTTCTGAGTATTTAGCGGATACAATAATAATCGGGATGTGGTTTAATGTCGGGGATGATCTTATTTCTTTGCAAAATTCGATCCCATTTTTTTGGGGCATGATAATATCTGTAACAATGATATCAGGAATGAATTGATTTGCCAATTCTAACGCCTTCTTGCCATTATTGGCATAAATAATATTGTATCGATCTTCGTTGAACAAATCCTTGATGTATTGTGCTACATTAATGTTGTCTTCTATTAACAGAATAACTCTACGCGGATCTTCTTTGTTGGGGATAAGAGGTTTTTTATTGATATCTTTCAACAATGTCAATTCTTCCTTTTTGGTTTGGGTGCTCTTTCTCTCAGTAATCCAAATAGGATATATTTTCCTATTGTTCCTTTCGATGGGAATCTCTATGATGAATATTGTCCCTTTCTCCTTCGCACTTTCCACTTTGATGTTGCCATGAAGCATTTCAACCAGTTGTTTGGTAAGTGATAGCCCAATCCCATTTCCTGGATGATCACCATCAGGGTTCCCTTTGTAATACATATCAAAAATATGAGGGATATCCGAACTGCTTATACCTTCTCCCTGGTCAATCACTTTAATTTGTAGTGTGCTTTTGTCTTTTTTATCCCTTTCCAGTTGTAAATATATCTTTGATCCTTCCTCACAAAAATCAATTGCATTTGTCAGCAGATTGTTTAGAATTTTATTCAAGAAATTTGGAACAAAATCGGTAACAATCTCTTTTTCATCACAAAAAAAGACCAATTCAATTTCCTTCTGTTCTGCATAAATAGCAAATGATTCAGAAATCATTTCCACAAATGCAACAATATTACCTGTTTCCCATTCAATTATCTGGTTAACATCTTCTAAAATGGATGTGTCAAGAATTTGAGAAACGAGTTCATATAGATTTCGACCTTGCCGTTCAATTGCATTTAAAGAAGTAAGGTAGCTCTTCTGTGACAATTCTCTTTGATCTTTCAGTTGTTTGCTTAATCCTAGAATAATGGTTAGCGGTGCTTTGATTTCATGTGTTAGTTTTGTGAAGTAGTCAAGTCTGAATTCCTCTATCTGCCGTAGAATCAAGTGACGTTTATTTAATTCTACAAATGATCTAATTAGGACCCCGACGGTGATTAACAAAAAAATGATGATAAGTGGTTGTATGTATCTTTCACTTATGTGTTGAATGTCAATTTTTAGAAACAATAAGTATAAGTCATCGTATTCCATTAGGGTACATTATTTGCTAATAGTCGTCAAAAACTCGTTGATAACCATTATTTGAAAAACAGGAGTATACTATAATCTGGCCGGTAAATTTGAAGTTGGAGAAACAGCAATTAATCCAAAGAGAATAACCCGTATAGCTTTTTTAGCTATCCCAGTGAGCTTGCAAATTGATCTTGATCATCTACGCGAAATCCCATAAAAGTTCTTTATTAGCATTGGCGGTCATTTTTATACATATTTATAAATTACTAGAATAGATAGCGATAATCAGGCTGTCAAAACAACAAGAACAAACCATTCTGCACATTCATTATTCAGAATGAGTTCAAATTTGAATGATAGACTGGTCTGAGCGAAACTCAAATATATGACTGGTTCATTGAATCACCGCAAATGTAGATTAAATTCAATTAATATCAAATAGCAGACAAATATTTTTAAAAAAAGGCCCCTGTTTTTTTATTCCCTTCCTTCCTGACTTTGACAATGTGCCACCCTATTCGACATTTGGTACGATGAGATGCACATCCTCATCGAAGAACGCCTTCAGCTGTTCAAATGAGGCAGAACCATTTTTTGATTTCCAGGTAGACCCCATCATTTTGACGATATCGATCTACTCTTCCCATCTGTTGTACCAGTTTTTCCTGAGAATAATCGAACTTACACCAACAATAATCAGGGCAACGGTCAGACCATTAAACTTTTTCAACACAAGATAGATCGGAGCTGCGGCCAAAGCCGTTTGCCAGATGATTCCAACTGCCACATTGAAGATGTCTCTGCCGAAATCATTGATCACAGAATATGAATTGTTTATTTTAATTGTAATCGGTTTAAAAGTAGCAAAACAACCAATTTTATATTTTCCATTTGCTTTGCTTTTGGATAGTTAATACAGGGCTCTATGTGTAGTCTAAATGATTTAAAATAAGTTGGAAGTACAATATCCCCAGGCATGAATCGGAATCACTTATTGTTTAATTTCCTAAATCGGGAAGGGGTGATTCCCTCTTTATCGGTGAAAACCCGATAGAAGGTACTGTTGCTGGAGAAGCCTGACCGGAGTGCTACCTCGTCGATGGGAAGCGGCTCTCCGGTTGACTCCAATAGCAGCCTCTTCGCATGCTGGATACGGTAGTGATTCACATAATCGCAGAAATTGAGGTTTCGTCGGTTGTGAATCAGGCGGGTGACGTAGGTCCTGTTGGTTCCCAGGAGGCCGGCAAGCTCGTTTAGTCGCAGCTCAGGGTTGAGATAGAGTTTTTCCTGCTGCATCAGTTGTTCCAGCCTGCCATGAAGTTGGTCATATTCCCTGCCACTCAATCCTTTTGTTTCCCATTGCTCCTCCCCGTCTGCGTCGTTACAGCCCGTTTTAACCTCGGCAGATAAATCGCGAATGGTAAAGGGCTGATGATAGCCCGCATAGCTGACGCCAAAAAGAGCCAGGGAGTGGGTGATGGAAGGGATCGCCAGGAGATAGGGGTGTGCAGTGAAAAAATCTTTTCCGATCAGGTTGGAGATGAGAGAGACAGCTGAGGTGACTACCAGAAATAACAACAGCAGTCGCAGGCTCCTCAATTCCTTGTTTTGTACGTTTGAATAGTAGGTTCGCACCTTTTCATTGAACCGGTTGATCATACGCATTCCGTAGAATACCACCACCACCACCTGCACTACAAAAATATACCTGAAAAGATGCATGCGGACTATCTGCAGTCTGACCGGCAACGGATAGGTGGTGTGCATTTCTCGATTGTGGTAGAGAATTTCCTGTACGAACAAATTGCTCTCTTCGGGGCTCATTATCTGATAGAGTATGGCTGAAAATAGGGAGAGCAGGATGGCGGGAAACAGTATCCACGCCCATCGCTTATTGACACTGGTATCAGTGGTAAGCAAACGGAGATAATAGTAATAGAGAGGATAAACCGAAAGAGAGGTAAAAACCCAGATGCTGTCCAGTACCCTGTAAACCCCGTAATTGTGATTGAAATAGAACCAGTGAGCGATGTAATTGACCAGAACGACGCAAAGAAACAACGTCAGAAAACGCTTGGCGCTCTCCTTTCCCCCGTCGAGCAGGAACAGCATTAACCAAAAGAGTACCACAAACAGCGGTAGCAGGGTAAAAATAAAATATCCCATGGCCGGTATTCCGTCAATATTTTGTAAATATAGGAAAAATTCAGGATTACCCCCCTATTTATTTACTTTTTAGGAATTAAAATACTCCTTTTGAGAAGAATCATCTTTTCATTCGCTCTATCTTCATCCTGAAAAAATTCATTCAAAACCAGTACTGACCGACTAAAAAATGAAGAAAATATAGGGACTTAACCGAAGTCTCGTCCCTAAGTTGTAAATTTGGA
>JADLKK010000012.1 GCA_016839025.1 Proteiniphilum sp. | reverse complement strand
TCCAGCTTCTCGTCCTGTGATACCATCGCTTTTTCGAGAGAACGATCCAGCCATAGTTGTGCCGAATCCATCTGACTGTTCATGTAATAAGCCACCCCCAGGTTGCGGTAAAGAGTGGCTTCCATGGTGGGTATATTCTCCGATCGTGCCCTTTCAATTCCCTGTAGAGCGAACCGTTTCGCCTTCCCGAAATCATCGTTGAGGTAGCTCCAGCTCAACTCATCGCAAATGTTCAGATAAGCAACTGCCGGAAGATTCTTGTCGTTCAGCAGGTGCTCAAGACTATCCCTGTTTTGACAGGTTCCATTCATTGAAACCAGCATGAATCCCAATGTCAGGAAAAAGGGTGTTGTGAGGTACTTGAAATGCATGGTGTGTGATCATTTGAACAATGGGTGATATATTTCTCTGAC
Source organism: Proteiniphilum sp. (assembly GCA_016839025.1). GTDB lineage: Bacteria > Bacteroidota > Bacteroidia > Bacteroidales > Dysgonomonadaceae > Proteiniphilum. The sequence continues at coordinate 39,866 of JADLKK010000012.1, read as the reverse complement.
AGACAAATATACCACAAAATCCTGGTACAAAGATATGCAGGAAAAAGAAATTGTGTTACCCCTGTTTGGGGGTATTTCGGATCTGAGATCTGATACCGGCAGGGGGAGTTTTTATCGGTTTTTCATGTTTCCCCGGTTGTATGAGAGATAAATACCCGGGATGCCGATGAGGGCGAAGATGAGGAATCCAATTCGCATGGCGGTAATGAAGAGACTCCCCTCCACTGCTTCCACGGGGAGGTTCCCGAAATAGAGAGTAAAGAGGAGTGTCACTACACTCATGCTGATAATCTGTCCGAAGACCCGCATCGAGGCTGCCAGTCCGGATGCTAGTCCGTATTGGCTCCGTTCCACCGACCCCATGATGGTACTCATGTTGGGTGAAGAGAATAGGGCAAAACCGATGCCCACCCACAGCAGGATGGCGATGATCATCCAGATAGGCGTATGGCTGCCGATCCATGCCAGCATGGCCAGTCCCGAGGAGCAGATGGCCATGCCCGCTGTGGCGAAGTAGCGAGGCTCAATCCTGTCTGAAAGTCGTCCCACCAAAGGGGAGAAGAGGGTCATCATCAACGGTTGGGCGATGATCACCGCTCCCGCATCACGGGGTGAGAGCTCCTGAATTTTCTGCAGGTAGAGACTGAGGAAGAAGACGATGGCAAAGGTGGAGGTGTAATTGATCAGGGCGGAGAGACTGGAGTAGGTGAAGAGGCGGTTGTGGGTGAAGAGGCGCACATCGAACAGTGGATATAGGGTGTTTCTTTCGTGCTGCCAGAAGCATAGCAAGAGGATCAGTGCACCACCCATCAGGAACCATCCCGGCAGTGAGGGAATCAGCGTGGAGCCATAGACCAGCGCCGTGAGGCCACACATGAAGAGCAGTATACCCCTGCCATCTCTTTGTACAGGTTGTTCCGCCCTCTGTGCAGGTTCCTTCAGTGCGAAGAGAGTGAGGAGCAGCGTGGCAAAGCCCAGCAGTGCGGCGATCAGGAAGAGGGTGCGCCAGCCGGCATAGAGGATAAGCATCCCCCCCAGCAAAGGGCCCAGTGCCAGACCGGCGTAGACAGCCGAGACGGAGATACCGAGCACCTGTCCCCTTTTGTGCGCGGGAAAGGAGGAGACCAGCAACACCTGACCCGTGGTACTGGTGAAAGCGGCTCCCACCCCCTGCAGAAAACGGGCAGCGATGAGCCACCATCCACCGGGTGCCAGCCAGCAGAAAAGAGAGGATAGGGTAAACAGGAACAGTCCCACCGTGAAGAGGCGGCTGCTCCCATACCTGTCGCCCCACGTTCCTGAGGGCAGCATGAAAAGAGCTGTAGCCAGCAGGAAGGAGGTGATGATCCAGCTCAGTTCTACGGCAGAGAAGGCAAAATCACTGCTGATAGCCGGCAGGGCGATATTGACCGCAGATATCAGGAAGGTTCCCAGGAAAGAGGTGGCTGTCACCACCAGCAATGTGGGCAGCGCACCAGGAGAAGAGTCGTCGCGCCCTTTTCGGAAAAGATTTGCCTGTTTGTTGCGATGGTCGGTCATATGGTGAGTCTGCAAAATTAGTTGCAAATATAGCGATTTCTCTCTGTTGGCACAACTTCAGGAAAGGGGATGGGGGTGATACTTTTTCCATGCCATACTGCCGTTTTTCATGGAAAATTGTATTTTTGCAATAGCATACCGAACAACCAACATCGCATGGGCAACAACCTTTCAATAGACAGCCACGAATTTCTACGACTTTATCGCAGGCTTTATCTGTTTTTGCGTCAGTCGTGGAAGCAGGAGATGGTGCTTCGTCTCAGGGAGATGGTTCGGAACTCGCTGCGACCGACTGATCCTGGGGTGCTGTATGAGCTGATCCTGGAGATGCGTACTGCCGTGATCACGCTTGATGAGATCGGACTCAAGCAGCCTACGGTTTGTGCCGTGTTGCTCTATCGTTCGGTTATCTCCGGGCATTATTCGCTGGAAGACATTCGTCGTTTTTTTGGTGATGAGGTGGAGGTGATACTGCGGGGATTGAAAAAAGTAAGTCGTTTCAGCGATAAGCGCACGGCAGTGGAGTCGGAAAACTACATGAAGCTATTGCTCTCGATGGCTGAGGATATTCGTGTGGTATTTGTCCTGATCGCACGTCAGCTGCAGCTGATGCGTGACGCGAAGACTGCAGAACGTTCCCGGCGCCTCGATCTGGCCGTGGAATCCTCCTATCTGTATGCACCCCTGGCACACCGGTTGGGGCTCTATGCCATCAAATCGGAGCTGGAAGATCTCTCCCTCAAGTATACCGATCGGGAATCATACGACTATGTCGCAGAGAAGCTGAATGAGACAAAGCGATCGAGGGAGAAGTATATCCGTGAATTCATTGAACCGCTGGATGAGCGGCTCTCCAAAACAGGGTTGACCTATGAAATCAAGGGACGAACCAAATCGATTCATTCCATCCTCAACAAACTGAAAAAACAGAAGATCGATTTCGAGCAGATATACGATCTATTTGCCATTCGTGTGATCCTGGATGCTCCGGCTGACCAGGAGAAGGCACAGTGCTGGCAGGTATATTCGGTCATTACCGATATGTACCAGCCCAATCCCAGGAGGTTGAAGGATTGGCTCTCCATACCCAAAAGCAATGGTTATGAATCGCTACACATCACCGTGATGGGACCCGATTCCCGCTGGGTAGAAGTGCAGATCAGAAGTCGTCGCATGGATGAGATTGCCGAGCGGGGATTGGCCGCTCACTGGAAATACAAGGGTGTGAAAGAGGAGTCGACACTCGACAGTTGGCTCACCTCCTTACGGGAATCGCTTGAGGACAAGGAGGCCAGCCTGAGCCAACAACTGACCGACTTCAGGCTGGATCTCTACGAAGAGGAGATTTTTGTCTTCACGCCCAAGGGTGATCTCTTCAAGTTGCCCAAGGGAGCTACTGTGCTCGACTTTGCCTTTGCCATCCATTCAAAGCTGGGAGCTACCTGCATTTCCGGGAGGGTGAACGGCAGGAACGTGCCGATCAAGCATCAGCTGAAAAGCGGTGATCAGGTGGAGATCAACACTTCGGCACATCAGACACCGAAACAGGATTGGCTCTCCTTTGTGGCTACCTCACGGGCACGTACCAAGATACGACAGCTGCTTAAGGAGGAGACGGGCAAACAGGTGGATATAGCCAAGGAGACGCTCTCGCGACGGATGAAGAACCGTAAGATCGAGGTGGATGATGCCCATCTGATGCAGCTGATCAAAAAGCTGAAATACAAAACTGTGACAGATTTCTACGCAGATATCGCAGCAGAGAAGCTGGAGATCAATTGGGTGATTGATCGCTATCTCGAGTTGGAAAACAGGGAGAGTGAGAGTCGGGACGGTACACAGTTGGTGAGTGCTGGTCAGTTCACCCTGAAAACGGATCTCCATGAGGTTCGTAATTTCGATGAACTGGTGATCGACCAGAACCTGACGGGGGTGGATTATAAGCTGGGCAGGTGCTGTAATCCCATTTTCGGGGATGAAATTTTCGGTTTCGTGTCGTCACAAGGGATCAAGATTCACCGGGTGAGCTGTCCCAACGCACAGGATCTATTCTCCCGCTTTGGTTACCGTGTACTCAAGGCACGCTGGTCAGGCACCACCGGTAACTCCAGCTATACCATCGTCTTGCGGGTGATCGGCAATGATCAGCTCAATATTGTGGCCAACCTCATGTCTATCATTTCCAAAGAGGAGGGAGTGCAGATGCGCTCCATCTCCATCGATTCCAACGATGGCCTTTTTCAGGGAAATATCTCGGTAATGCTTGCCAACACCTCGATGCTGGAACAGTTGATCAGAAAACTGAAAGCAGTGAAAGGTGTGAAATCGGTAACGCGCCTCAATTAATCGGCAGAAGTGTCGAAGGTGGAGAGCAATTGTTGCACATACTCCCGCTGAAAATCCTCAGGACGGAGAATCTCATCATTGTAACGGATCAGGTCGATGTCAATGATCACCCTTCCCAAGTATTTGTCCCGCGGTGAACGTCCTACTGCGCGCTCCGTCTGTTTGATCTTTTCAATTACCTCCTCCGGTAACAGTTCTGTTTCAGCCTTTGCCAGCACATTCCGAAAAAGAAAGGAGTAACGGTCATCATCCGGTTCCGACAAAACCGACTGGCTGAAGAGAATGTCGGGGAACAGACGCGTCAGCATCCTCCTGGCTTTATCAATATTGGTCTTTGCGAATATGTTGGATCCTATGCTTAATAAAATTGTGCTCATACAGTTGTATTGAACGGCAAATATACACATTTTTGGTGAAAATGATCGGTTAAAAGGGAAATCTATTATCTTTGTTCCACGATAACTATTAAAAAATGAAAAATTTACAGCTACTGCTGCCCTTTCTTTTTTCTTTGGTCATTGGCTCCCTTACTGCCCAGAATGAGTCCCCGCTGATATACCGGATCAATATCCGGGAGAACATCGGCAGCAACAGTTGGATCCACCTGCAAAACGGATTGCACGCAGCATCGTTGATGGATGCCCGTGCGGTATTGCTTCATATGAACACCTATGGGGGTGGGGTAGTGGAGGCTGACTCCATGCGCAGTGCGATCCTTAACTCTCCATTGCCGGTATATGTGTTCATTGATAACAATGCAGCATCGGCCGGAGCCCTGATTGCGATTGCCTGTGACAGCATCTTTATGCGCAACAGCGCGACCATTGGCGCCGCCACAGTGGTTGATGGAGGCAGTGGTGCCGCGGCACCTGACAAATACCAGTCCTATATGAGAGGAATCATACGGGCGACAGCCGAGAGTCATGGAAAGAAAGAGATTCTACAAGGGAGAGATACCGTTCGGGTGTGGCGTCGTGACCCGTTGATAGCCGAGGCGATGGTAGATGAACGGATTGTTGTTCCCGGATATGCCGATTCCACACAGATAGTGACACTGACAGCTTCCCAGGCGCTGGAAGTAGGGTATTGCGACGGCATTGCTGAAAATATACATGAGTTGGTGGTGGCCCATCTCGGAATGAATGATTATCGCCTGGAGACCTATAATCCCACTTTTTACGACAGGGTGAGGGGATTCCTTACCAGCGGAGTGGTGCAGGCATTGTTGATTATGTTGATCATAGGTGGCATCTACTTCGAACTGCAATCACCTGGTGTGGGCTTCCCCACAGCAGCAGCTATCACTGCGGCCATTCTCTATTTTGCTCCTCTCTATCTTACCGGGTATGCACAGAGCTGGGAGGTGCTTCTCTTTGTGGTGGGTTTGATTTTCATCGTTTTCGAGCTTTTTGTCTTTCCCGGATTCGGCATCCCCGGCATCGCCGGTATCCTGTTTGTCTTTTCCTCTCTGGTGTTGGCAATGGTAGGAAATATCCGGTTTAGCCTGGAAGGGATGAACCCTGCTGAGCTTTTCCGTGCGGTGATGATTGTCCTGGGTGGCATGGGCATGGGGGTGGCATTGATCATTTATCTCTCCAGCCGGATCGGTAAATCGGGGCTGTTGAAGCATGCCGCATTGCATGCTGATGAAGAAGGGTTTTTCTCGGTGCCGATGGAGCCATCGCAGCTGGTCGGTAAAACAGGAGAAGCTGCCACGATTATGCGGCCATCGGGAAGAGTGATGCTCGGGGGCTCCTATTACGATGCCATCTCCCTTCAGGGATTTATTGAGAAAGGGGAAGCAGTGGTGGTGAAAAGGTATGAAAACTTTCACCTCTATGTGGTGCGAATCAAGGGGTGATGTTATTTTCTGCAAGACAAAAAACAACAAGCCCTGAGACAATTTCCCAGGGCTTGTTCTGTAAAGATCCTGCCGTTCGGCAGCTCTCTTTAGTTGTATGCGGCTATCTCCTCTTCACTGTATGCCTGCTTCTTGAAAAAGAAAAAGAGCATATAGGGGATGAACAACAAAATGATCGCCCAAATGATGTTGCCCAGCTTGCTTCCTTTTTTCATGTTGTTTACGAAAATATGACCCAGCATACCCTCTATCACCAACAACATACCAATGACCAGGTTGGTATTGTTTGTCGTACCCATCAGAAAGGGTACCACCAATAAGAGAACACCAATGAGCATTACAACCACTCCGATGTATTTTGCAAATTCTTTCATGTGTATAACAATTATGATTTTTGATTTCGTAGCGCAAATAAACACAAAAATTGACAAACCAGGAAATAATTTGGGGTAAAAAACGGAGGATGAGTTGAAAAAATGGCAAATGTCCGGAAAAACTGCCTCCCGGCTGTGAGGAGATCTCCGAATTTGCTTATTTTTGTAAATTGTTCATCCGAAGAAAGTGAAAGCAGTGAAGAATATTGCCCTGTTTGTCTATCAATGGATCATTTTCATGCCGTTGTTTTTGTTGATCACCCTTCTTACCGCCCTCACGGTAATGATCATGACTCCCCTTTTTGGCAATCGTTTCTGGGGATATTACCCCCCACATTGCTGGTCCAGGCTCACCTGCTACCTGGCACTCTGCCGCGTACAATGCAGGGGACACGAAAATCTGGATCCCAACCAGTCCTACGTCTTTGTCGCCAATCATCAGGGAGCTTTTGATATCTTCCTCGTTTATGGGTTCCTGAATCAGAATATCAAATGGATCCAGAAAGAGAGCCTGCGAAAGATCCCTCTGGTGGGATTTGCTTCTGGAAAAGCAGGTCATGTGTTTGTCGATAACTCTACGGCGGCCGCCCGTGCTGCAACCATCGAAAGGGCAAAGGCAGAAATCACGGATGGCATATCGATGGTGATCTTTCCCGAAGGAGCGCGTACCCTCACCGGGAAGATGGGGCGTTTCAAACGGGGAGCCTATCACATTGCTCGTGATCTGGGATTGCCCGTTGTGCCACTAACCCTCAATGGACCCTATGATGTGTTAAAGCGAAACAGTCGCCTGATTAAACCCGGCAGGTTAGAGCTGGTAATCCATGAGCCGATGCCTGCGGCATCACTTTCTGATGAGGAACTGGCTGCATTGATCGACTGTTCCAGGGGGATCATCTCTTCTGCATTGTGGGAGCCATACCGGTAGGATGGAGGGTGACAAAAAAAGAAATGGTTGTCTCACGACAACCAATCTCCATTGTTAACCTTAAATCTAATACCATGAAAAACACGTTGCAAATGTACATGCATCTTCTCATTTCACCAAAGATTGAGACCGAAAATCTTGTCTTTTTAAATTTATTTAGTATTTTGTTTCCGACAGTGGAACAAACAAAGAGAAAGTTTGCGTTTGTTTGCAAATTTTGATGCGTGAGCCCTGTAGATGGGGCATACTGTTACCGTATCAGTCGTAAATCCTGTTGGCAAAGAAATTCAGCAAACTCCAGTTGAAGCGATACCACCGTCTGGTGGCTTTCTGTTTTCCACCGAACTGTAGCAGGAAGCGTGATCGTCCACTGTTCTTGTGAAGGAAACCGACATCCATGAAATCGAAGAAAAGAAAACCCTCTTCTTCTGATCGTTGCATGGCGGTATAAAGGGTGAAGATGGTAGGATACAAGAGCTTGTATCGTTTTGATTTACCCCAATAATAGAGGCAGAAGACAGTCTCCTTCTTCTCATATCCGAGTATCGCTCCGCCAATAATCTTACCCTGGTAACGGGTGAGCAGAATTTTCCCTTTTCCCTTTTTTACATAGTGATGAAAAAAGCATTCCAGGTAGGCATAGGGTGGAAAGCGGCGTCTGATTTTTTTCTGGTTGGTATTTCGGATCAGCTGGTAGATTTCCGGTAGTTCCTTCTCCGAGAGCATCTCCTCTATCTGCACACCCTTTTTCAATGCCCTGTTCACCTGATTCTTACGGGATGGAGTAAGTTGATCCCATAGCTTTCTTCTACGTTGCAGTGAGTTGCGGATATTGATCCATTTCACTGAGTAAAAATGATTTGCGCGAAAGCCCTTGTATCCAAAGATGGCATTTCCCAGGTTTTCGTAACGAATGAGAAACACCTTCTGCTTTACTTCCTGTACCAGGCGGGTAATCAGCAGGTCGAACAGTTCTATCTGAGGCAGGTCACCCCCAAAGAATGCAGGTTGTTGTGAAATGATGCACCGCTTGAAGAGTGAATGGCTGAAAAACCGGTTTTTTCTGACGATGATGGCAAAGAGTGCAGCAACAGGTTGATCCTTATCGAAGGCAATCAGCATAAAGGGAGTATAGATGGGAGTATGGCTGTACCAGTCGAATGAGGAAGGATAGTGAAAGAAATTACCCACTTCCATGGGGGGCAGTTCCTGTTTGTGATAATATGTTTTGACACTGTATGCCATGTTGAAGGGGGATGTTTATCACATTTTTTACAAATGTACATAAAATAATGGAAAGAGCAGCGATTCAGCTCTTTCATACGGGTTATCCTCCGGCTGTCAGTTTATGCATCACTTTGAATACGATGGGGCAACTCTCGGCGTTTTTTACCGACAAATTGAAGATCTGGTAAAACTTTTTTCTGTCGGTGTGCGGATATTCACGACATGCTTTTGGCCTGTCCTCATAGATGGAACAGTAGTTGTCATCTCCCAGGAATGGGCAGGGCATGGAACGGAAGACCCGGTCTCCATCCTCATCGGTTCGGAGGTGCTGTTCAATGACAACCGATGCTTTGATGCACAGTGCTTTGGCTATCCGGTCCACATCATTGGGCAGGATCATCGGTCCCAGAGAGCGACAGCAATTGCCACAAGCCAGACAATCGGTCTCAGCTACCGCTGCGAGGTGTAGCTGTAGGATCTCTCTGTCCATTTTCATCAGTCGCCGTTTGTTTGTCCTGTACCATCTCTCCCATGCGGGCTTTAGCAGGGCAACTTCTTTGGGCAGATCAGTGATATGCATTTTTTTCTGTAAAAGTACGCTCTTTTGCTGCCAATTGGGTGGCTTTTCCTGTTTTATTTTGTAAATTTGTCATATAATTCTTGCGCAACAATCACACAAAATAGGCAAACGTACAATTTTTATGGCAAAGAAAATTCTTGTAACGGGCGGAACAGGCTACATTGGATCACATACCGTCGTTGAGCTACAACAGGCAGGTTATGAGGTGGTTATTATTGATAATCTTTCCAATTCGAATGCCGACGTACTGGAGGGGATTACCCGTATCACGGGGAAGCGTCCCCTGTTCGATAAGTTGGACTGTACAGATATGGATGCGCTGAAAGCTCTTTTCCGGAAGCACAACTTCGATGGCATCATCCATTTTGCTGCCAGCAAGGCAGTGGGGGAGTCGGTACAGAAGCCGCTGCTCTATTATCGCAACAATCTACTGTCGCTGGTGAACCTGCTGGAACTGATGCCCGGGAACAAGGTGAAAGGTATTGTTTTCTCCTCTTCCTGTACCGTATACGGGGAACCTGACAGCAATCCTATCGATGAGAATGCACCCATCAAGCCGGCTGCCTCACCCTACGGGAATACCAAACAGATCAACGAGGAGATCATACAGGATTTTATCCACTCCGGGGCTCCCGTGAAGAGCATTATCCTGCGTTATTTTAATCCGATCGGCGCCCATCCCTCTGCTGAGATCGGAGAACTTCCATTGGGTGTGCCGCAGAACCTGGTGCCCTATATCACACAGGCCGGCATCGGAATCCGGAAGCAGTTAAGCGTGTTTGGTGATGACTACAATACACCTGACGGATCCTGTATTCGTGATTTCATCAACGTGGTGGATCTGGCCAAAGCACATGTGAAGGCCATCGAACGAATGCTCGAGGATCAATCGGATGAACAGGTGGAGATTTTCAATCTGGGTACCGGTACGGGACTGTCTGTTCTGGAGTTGATCGCTCTCTTCGAAAAGGTATCGGGGCAATCGCTTAACTACCAGATAGTGGGTCGCCGTGAAGGGGATATTGAACAAATCTGGGCACAGCCGGACAAAGCAAATAATGTACTGGGCTGGAAAGCAGAGATCTCAGTAGAAGAAACGATGGCTTCAGCCTGGAAGTGGCAACTGCGACTGCGCGAGAAAGGAGTGATGTAACAGAGGCTGATTGTCAGAAATAGTATTCAATCACCAGGTAGTAATCCTCACCACCGTTCGGTGATTTGTCGATCTCAATCTTATTCTCTCTGGCCAGCCAGCCTATGGCAGTGTAAATCTCCTTTTCAGTCAAACCGGATGCCTCTCGCAGACCGGTGATGTTCCATCGCTGGTTGTTGTTCAACAGGTTCCAGATGATGCCCGCGTGGGTTCCGATCAGTTTCTTGTACATAAACGATGTCTCTTCTTTGTGTGGTCTCCTTGTTGGTTCTACAAGCAAGTGAATGAGAGAACCATTTCTTTATTGTAGAAACGTCTGATCTCCTTTGTTTGTTCGTGGGAAGGAAGAGAAAATTGTTATCAGACCAAAAAAATAATCAGGTAGAGGTAGGCAGCCGGCACTGCCACCAGCAGGCTGTCGATGCGGTCAAGGATGCCACCGTGACCCGGGATGAGTGTTCCCGCATCTTTCACCGAGCAGGTGCGTTTGATCAGTGATTCAAAGAGATCACCAATTGTTCCGGACAGGGCTACCACCAGTGCAAATCCCATCCACTGAAAAGAGGTGTACTCCGGGTACAACCTGGCAAAAATGAGTGCCGCCAGCAGGGTGAAGATGATACCGGCAATAAATCCCTCTACCGACTTTTTGGGAGAGATGTGAGGAATCAGTTTGTGCTTACCGGTAAGCGAGCCGATGAAGTAGGCAGCGGTATCATTCACCCAGATAAACACAAAGAGGGCAATGAGTGGTACCCAGTCGTATCCACCCGTTTGTGGATGGTGCTGATTGCTATAGGAAAGTACCATGAGCAGGCTTAGTGGCATGGTAATGTATACCTGTCCAAACACGGAGTAGATGATGCCATGCAGGATGTCCTGGCGACGAATGAAGATGGCAGATGCAAGGAGCATAAGCAGGTAACCCAGGACAGAGACCGGCAACAGAATGAGAGAGGTCTCTTCCAGGAAGAGATAGACCGATACAAACAGGAGCAGGCCATGTGCTATATTGAAAATTTTGCTGATGGCATGTGAGGTGTCCTTTTCCACCATTCGGTAGAATTCAAAAAGTCCCATCGCGAGGATGATGCCAAATACAGCCAGAAATGAGTAGCGCCCACCCAGTACCCCCAGGAGGATCACCAGGATGTAGATGATACCTGCCCCTGCGCGTGTAAGTAAGTTTTTAAGATTCAACTTCCAGATCAATTTGCTTCTCCATCAGGATGTTATACCATGAGATGATTTTCTTTACATCTGAAACGTAAACACTTTCGCGACTGTAATCCGGCAGCACCTCATTCATGTAGGCGAACAGTTCGCTGCCCGATGCCTTGGTTCCCACGGATGCCTTGCCACCCTTCTCCTTCTCCTTCATTTTTTTCAATACTTCACGAAGGGGAGTATCACCATCATTGGTATAGACAGAAACATCGCTCAATGCCACCACCTTTTCATGCACGTACACTGGCAGACGTTTACCATCGGTGAGTGATTCAACAATATTCAGATTCTTTCCGGTTGAGATGAGTTTATAGAGACCGGGACGGCCGGTAACCGATAATATCTTGGATAACATAGTTGTCAATTTAATACTCTATTTTGAAACATGTTTTTTCAAGCTGCAAAAGTACGCAGACTCTCTCATATTCGCAACTTTTACGGTGAAATGTGCTGATTTTTGAGAAGAAATGCTTTCATCAGTCGAAAAAGTACTACTTTAGTAGCAATATTTATTTGTTAAGAACCATTGAAATGTACCGATTGATGACCATGCTATCATTGGCTGCTACATTGTTTGCTTCTTGTACCGGCAATCGTTCGGGGGGACAGGGAACAAACAGGGAAATTTCTGCTTCCGGCTCGCTGATGACAATGGAGGGCAATAAATGCTATCTGGCAGTTGGCACTTATACCTCCGGTGAAGGCAGCAGAGGCATATACCTCTACAATTTTGATATCCTCACAGGTAAAAGTGACTCTGTGGGGATGATCGAGGTAGACAATCCCTCCTATCTCACCTTCAGTCCCGATGAGCAATTTCTCTATGCCGTGGGGGAGAACGATGAAGAGAAGAGTGCCGTGCATGCATTTTCCTTTGACAAGAGAAGCGGCACATTCCGGAAGATCAACTCGCAGGAGACGAAAAGTAACGGCCCTTGTTACATCACAATCGATGCAAGGGGGCGCAACGTGCATACTGCCAACTACGGTGGGGGAAGCATTTCCACCTTCCAGGTGAACGATGACGGCAGTCTCTCCTCCCTTCTCTCCCTTATACGTTTCAGTGGATCAGGTCCCGACAGCTTGCGTCAGCGACAGCCTCACCTGCACAGTGTGGCCTATTCTCCCGACGGTCGTTTTCTTTTTGCTGCCGATCTGGGAAGCGACAGGCTTTATCGTTTCGAGGTGCAGGAGACTCCCTTTCAGGGGCAGCCGGTGATACAGGAGAGTCGTATGACCGAAATTGAAACGCCCCCGGGTACAGGTCCCCGTCATTTTGCCTTTCACCCTGATGGGGGTAGATTTCTCTACCTGCTGGGTGAGCTGTCGGGGGAGGTGGTGGTTTATGCACATCATGGCGGTGAACTGGAGCAGAAACAGGTTATTGCGGCCGACAGCGTGGGTGCTCGCGGCAGTGCCGATATTCATGTCGCGCCCGATGGCCGTTTTCTCTATGCTTCCAACCGCTTGCAGGCCGATGGCATTGCCATTTTTGCGATTGATCCCGACGAGGGCACACTCACCAAAGTGGGGTACCAACCTACCGCCAGGCATCCACGTAACTTTGTGATCACTCCCAATGGGAACTATCTCCTGGTTGCCAGTAGGGATGAGAACAGGATACAGGTTTTCTCAGTGGATGGGAACAATGGCCTGCTCACCGACACCGGCCAGGATATTGTGGTAAGCAAGCCGGTGTGTCTGAAGTTTGCAGGTATGAAGTGATTGCGTCTTACTCATCCGGACTGTCTCTTTTCTGGCACCGGTATGGTTTCAAGAGATCATTTTGTGTTGTCAAACCTGAAACGGGTAGATTTTCCATATCACATGTAAGAAGATAAAACCGGTTCAATGACAGGGTTTGTCACAACTCTCCCAACTGCCCAATCTCGTCAATGTTGAATGGGGTAGACTGATAAACAAAGTAGTTCAGCCAGTTAATGTAGAGCAGGTTGGCGTGCGATCGCCACTGAACCAGCGGCAGCTGCTTTGGGTCGTTATCTCTGTAGTAATTTAGGGGGATTGACACGGAGTCCATCCCTTTTTCCATATCCCGCACGTACTCGTTATGCAGCGTGAGAGGCGAATATTCAGAATGACCGGTCACATAGAACTCCCTTCCACCACGGGAACAGGCGATATAGACACCCGCTTCTTCCGATTCGGAAAGGATCGTTAGTTCCGGCTGCCGCCTGATCTCTTCGGAGAGGATGGTTGTGTGACGGCTGTGAGGAGCGTAAAACTCATCATCGAATCCCCGGAACAGAGGAAAAGAGGGATCGGCGATCGTGTGTCTGAAAACGCCGAACAATTTTTTCTCCAGTGGATATTTGTGGATGCCGTAAAAATGGTGCAGCGCCGCCTGTGCCCCCCAACAGATATAAAAAGAGGAGGTGACATGGGTCCGTGCCCAGTCGAAGATGCGGATGATCTCATCCCAGTACTTCACCTCCCGGAAAGGAAGCATCTCTACCGGTGCGCCGGTGATGATCATGCCGTCGAAATAACGGTTTTTCACCTTTGTAAAGCTGGTATAGAACGACATCAGGTGCTCAATCGGGGTGTTCTTGGGAGTGTGGGAGGAGAGTCCCAGGAACTCGATCTCCACCTGAAGGGGGGAGTTGGAAAGTAGCCGTATCAGATCGGTCTCGGTGGTGATCTTGAGCGGCATAAGGTTTAGCACCAGTATTTTAAGGGGACGGATATCCTGTGTGGATGCCCTTAAGTCATCCATCACGAAAATATTCTCTTTTTTCAGTATCTCAATCGCCGGGAGATTATCTGGTAAATTGACAGGCATGATCTATATATTTGTATGTGGTCACTTCTTTTTCTTCTTTTTTTTCTGCACGCTCCAGCCGAATTTGCCGATTTTCTTTCCCAATCCGTAATAATGCCCATGGGTATAGGCCAGCAAACCGGCTCGCTGCAAATCGAACCGACCAGTAACAGGATCGAGGTACTGATCGTCGGCTTTCACGTTGACTACCTCCGAGATGAACATCTCGTGCGAGCCGAGCGGGATGATCTCCCTGACACGACACTCGATGCAAACGGGGCTCTCCTCGATCAACGGAGCCTCCACGAGAGTAGCTTTTCCTACTGTCAGTTTCATCTCTTCAAACTTGTTGAAATCCCTGCCCGATCGCACCCCACACCAGTCAGTAGCCCGTGCCAGCGCCTCGGTGGTGAGGTTGATCACATACTCGCCGGTACGTTTGATGATCTCATGGGAATGACGTGAAGGCCTCACTGAAATATAACACATGGGTGGATCGGAGCAGATGGTGCCCACCCAGCTTACGGTAAAGATGTTGTGTTCGTCGGGGCTGCTTCCGCAGCTGATCAGTACCGCCGGCAGCGGGTAGATCATCGTTCCCGGTTTCCAGTCTTGTTTCATTTTTCCTAGCTTTTAGCTTTCAGCTTTCAGTAATCAGCCTCTTGTTCATATTTCCTGGTTCCTGAACTTCAAACCCTGAACTTCAAACATACCAACCTGCCAACTTGCCAATTTATTTATATCAATTCAATCTCCTCTTTCCGGATCTTGAGTTCGCAATAATGACACTGCAGCTCCACCATCTCCTTGTCGACCACCTGAAAGCGGGTTTTCATCGGTTCGTTGTTGGTGATGCACTTGGGGTTGTTGCAGCGAACGATCTCGATGATCTCATCGGGCAGTACCACTTTCTTTTTCTCCACCACCTCAAAATTGCGGATGATATTGAGGTTCACGTTGGGTGCCACCAGGGCAATGCGGTTGATCTCATCCTCGCGGAAGAATTTGTCAGAAACCTTGATGATGCCTTTCGATCCCATCTTGCTGCTTTTGAAGTTGTTGCCGATGGTGATCCGATTGTTCAGCTTCTGCAGTTGCAGGAGTGAAACAACCTTGAAGACTGCCGCCGTGGGGATATGATCGATGGCTGTGCCGTTCTCCAGGGCGGCGACCTGCAGTTCTTTTCTCATATTCATCTCTCATTTAAATGGTTTGTTGTATATCAATGCCCAGCAAGTCACAAATCACCGCCTGACGGACAAACATGCCGTTCTTTGCCTGCTGGAAATAGTAGGCCTTGGGATTGTCATCCACATCCTGGCTGATCTCCTTCACCCGGGGCAGCGGGTGAAGCACCCGCAGGTTCTTCTTCGAGTCACTGAGCATCTCGTTATGCAGCACATAGACATTTTTCACCTTTTCATATTCCATCAGGTCGGTGAACCGCTCTTTCTGCACACGGGTCATGTAAAGGATATCGGAACCGTTGATCGCTTCGGGAGAAAACTCGGTATATTCGCGGAAAGCAATGCCATTCTTGTCGCAGAATGCCTTGTATTTTTCGGGGATGGCCAGCTCCTCCGGTGCCACAAAGTGAAAGGAGGGGTTGAAGTGCGACAGTCCCTGGATAAGGGAGTGTACCGCACGCCCATATTTGAGGTCACCCACCACGGTGATGGACAGATTCTCCAGTGTCTCCTGCGTCTCGAAGATGGTGAACAGGTCGAGCAGGGTCTGCGTGGGATGCTGGTTGGAGCCGTCACCGGCATTGATCATAGGCACGGGTGAGATCTCGGAAGCATAGCGCGCCGATCCTTCGAGATGGTGGCGCATGATGATCAGGTCGGCATAGTTGCTCACCATCATGATGGTGTCCTTGAGCGACTCACCCTTGGTAGAGCTGCTGGTGGCGGCGTCGGAGAAGCCGATGATGCGGCCACGCAGGCGGTTTACAGCGGTCTCGAAGCTGAGGCGCGTACGGGTGGAGGGTTCGAAGAAGAGGGTGGCACAGACCCTTCCCTGGAGGAGGTCACGGTTGGGATTCTCCTTGAATCGGGAGGCGGCTTGCAGGATGCGCAGGATATCTTCCCTGTTGTAATCGCCAATATTTACCAGGCTTTTGGGGCTCATCATAACCAATATTTTTCAATGAATGCGTTGTGCATAGCAAAAGTAGAAAAAAACCCTGCAATCTGATTGCAAGGTTTTGAAAATTTATCGTCATACCTCCAGATCCACGTCGAAAAGCTCATGCCAGGGCAATCCCTGCTTGTTGAGTTGCTCCATGAACGGATCGGGATCAAATTCCTCCACATTGTAGACCCCCGGTTTCTTCCAGAGCCCCTGCATGAACATCATGCCCCCGATGGTGGCCGGGACGCCGGTGGTATAACTGACTCCCTGGGCACCAGTCTCCTTGTAGGCCGCTTCATGGCTGCAATTGTTGTAGATGTAGTAGGTGCGCTCTTTGCCATCCTTGATGCCACGGATGCGACAGCCGATAGAGGTCTGGCCGGTGTAGTTCTCTCCCAGTTCACCCGGATCGGGCAGCACGGCTTTCAGGAACTGGATGGGTACGATCTTCTGGCCGTTGTACTCTACTTCGTCGATGCGTGCCATGCCGATGTTCTGAATCACCCTGAGGTGGGTGAGGTACTCCTGTCCGAAGGTCATCCAGAAGCGTGCCCGTTTGAGGGTGGGGAAGTTTTTTACCAGTGACTCCAGCTCCTCGTGGAAGATCACATACGACTCCTTTGGTCCAATCTCGGGGTAGGTGAGTGGCTGGTGGATCTCATGCGGTTCGGTTTCAACCCATTCTCCATTCTCCCAATATTTACCTTTCTGGGTTACCTCCCGGATATTGATCTCGGGGTTGAAGTTGGTGGCGAACGCCTTGCCATGATCACCCGCGTTGCAATCCACGATGTCGAGATAATGGATCTCATCGAAGTGATGCCTGGCAGCATAGGCGGTGAAGATACTGGTTACCCCGGGGTCGAAGCCGCAACCCAGGATGGCGGTAAGCCCCGCTTTCTTGAACTTCTCCCGGTAGGCCCACTGCCACTTGTATTCAAACTTGGCTTCATCCTTCGGTTCGTAGTTGGCCGTGTCGAGGTAATGTACCCCTGCTTCGAGGCAGGCATCCATGATGGTCAGGTCCTGGTAGGGGAGTGCCACGTTGATCACCAGCTCCGGTTTGAAATCATTCATCAGCGACACCAACTCCGGCACCTTGTCGGCATCCACCCTGGCGGTCTTGATGGAGACGCCGGTACGTCGTTTCACATCCGCCGCGATGGCGTCACACTTGCTTTTGGTGCGGCTGGCCAGCATGATGCCGGTGAAGAGGTCGCTGTTTTGCGCCACCTTGTTGGCCACCACCGTTCCTACGCCACCGGCGCCTATGATCAGAACTTTACCCATATAGATTTCTTTTAAGATTGTTGATGTTTCCTTGTGTCAGCAATTGACCACACGTTGTCATGAGAGCAGTCAGCACCTGATATTCCTGCTGTCATCTCCCGGGTGGGTCATCCACGGCTGTCCACAAATATACGATGATTCTCGGAAATGATGCCGATAATAGTTGAAAAAAGTGCGGTTTGGTGGCAACGTCCATTTTTTGTATATTTGTGTTTATTCATAACCAAACGAAGCAAATCATGAACGAAGAAAAGATTGAACAAATCTCCCGCTCTACCAATGCCATCAGTGAATGGAGCATACAACTGCTGACCAATGCTGGTATTCCCGAAAACTGGGTGAAATATATCAATCTGTTGTTATTGCTTGTGGTGCTTGTGCTGCTGGTCTTCATGGTACAATATCTCACCCGTCGCATCCTGCATGCCATCCTGAACCGAGCCGCAGGAATCACCGGTATCGAATTGCTGCGACATCTCTCCCTGCGTCGTTTTCCCCATTTCCTGGCGATGATCATCCCCTTCAGCCTGGTGAAAGGATCTATCCCCATCATCTTCGATCTCTTTCCGCGAACCATGCTAATGATTGATAAGCTGGTGGATATTTTCCTGATCTTTTATGTAATATGGCTGATTGCTTCGCTGGTAAACGCTTTTACTGATACGCTTCGTAGTCGTCCCAGCATGGCCGATAAGCCGCTGGATAGCTATGTGCAGGTGGTAAAGATCATCCTCTACAGCATCGGGTTCATCATTCTTTTCTCTATTCTCACCGGTCAAAAACCGGGCGTGATCCTTGGGGGACTGGGTGCAGCGTCGGCTATCCTGATGCTGGTTTTCAAGGATACCATCCTCGGATTGGTAGCCAGCATGCAGGTGTCGGCCAACGACATGGTGCGGATTGGCGACTGGATCACCATGCCCAAATATGGTGCCGACGGTGATGTGATCCAGATCACCCTCACCACGGTTAAGATCCGCAATTTTGACAAGACCATCACCACCATACCGCCCTACTCCCTGGTGTCGGACTCTTTTCAGAACTGGAGGGGGATGGTGGAAACCGGAGGGAGAAGGGTGAAACGAAGTGTTTGCGTGAAGCAGTCCACCATTCGTTTTCTGAGCGATGTAGAGCTGGAAGAGTTGAAAAAGATACAGCTCCTGTCTGACTATATTGTGACGCGGAGCCGCGAAATTTCGGAATACAACCAATCGACAGGTGCCGATAAATCACTGGCAATGAACGGCAGAAATCTTACCAACATGGGTCTCTACCGGCAGTATGTCAAGAACTATCTAAGTCATCATCCCGATGTACACAGGGAAATGCTTCTTATTGTGCGTCAGTTACAACCCACTTCAAAGGGACTCCCCTTGGAGCTTTACTTTTTCACCGCTACCACCAACTGGCTACGATATGAGGATATTACTTCCGACGTATTTGACCATGTGACTGCAGCGGCTTCGTTTTTTGACCTTGAACTGTATGAGGATATAACCAATTCGCCGGTAGCTTCCGGTGTGGCTGCGATATAAAAGGTGACACCGAATAGAACTGAAAATGGATGAAATTCTAAAATTAATTTTTACCTTTGTGCCAGCTATTTCTTTGTTTTGGAAAAAAAGATTGTATTATTAAGAGCATGGTTGTCAATCCGTATGTATGAGTGATATTGACCCAATCCATACTCCAATCGTTTTACTATATGAGTAGAATATACAGCGTATTTACTGGTACCGGAAGTTATGTGCCGGCTAAGCAGGTGAAGAATGAAGCTTTTCTTGCCAATGAGTTCTACGATTCTTCGGGGGAGAGAATTGTAACCCCCAATGAGTCGATTGTCGAGAAATTTGAAGAGATTACCACTATCTCAGAGCGACGCTATGCCGAAGATCACCAGGTGACATCCGATCTGGCACTGATTGCCGCACAACGGGCAATAGCAGCTGCAGGTGTCGATAAGGAGGATCTTGATTACATCATCTTTTCCCACAACTTCGGAGAAACCATGACCGATAATATGCGGATGGATGTGCTGCCTACCCTGGCATCCCGTCTGAAGCAGAAACTGGGTGTCGCAAACCCCTCAGCGGTAGCATATGACATTCTCTTCGGTTGTCCCGGATGGGTGCAGGCGGTGATTCAGGCCGATTACTACATCCGATCGGGAGATGCGAAAAAGATTCTGGTTGTGGGGGCCGATATCCTCTCCCGTGTTTCTGATCCGCACGACCGCGACAGCATGATCTATGCCGATGGTGCCGGCGCGGTTATCATGGAGGGACGCGAAAGCGATACCCCACTGGGTATCTTGGGTCATACCTCCCGAAGCGATGCGCTCGACTATGTGCAGATGCTACAGATGGGTTACTCTTACAATCCAGAGTTGGCAAAGCAAAAAGACTATTACCTGAAGATGAACGGCCGCCGTTTGTACCAGTATGCGCTGGAAAATGTGCCAAAGACCATCAAGGAGGGACTGGACAAACTACAGCTACAGGTGACCGATATCAGCAAGGTGTTGATCCATCAGGCAAATGGCAAAATGGATGATGCGATCCTCCAGCGGTTGTTCAGGTTGTACAACCTGAAAGAGGTTCCGGAGAGCATCATGCCGATGACCATCTCCTGGCTGGGCAACTCATCGGTAGCCACGGTGCCCACGTTGCTCGATCTTATCTCACGCGAGGAGATGGATGGTCATGACCTGAAAAGCGGCGATATCATCGTCCTCGCTTCCGTGGGTGCCGGCATGAACATCAACAGCATCGTATACCGGATTCCCTGAACCCTTATTTCCCGGTACGGAATTCTTTGTTACAACCGCTCTACCAACAGGTGGAGCGGTTTTCTAACCTTTGGCTGGTGAGCCAGTCTGTCTTCGTTTGTATTACGGTAGCCGAGGGTAAGCATCAGTACCGTTTCCTCTTCCTCTTCGTTGAGTGCGAGCAACCGGTTAAGTGCCTCTGAATTGAACCCTTCAATCGGGGTGGCATCAATGCCCAGCTGTGCCGCGGCAAAGGTGGCATATCCCAGGGCAAGATAGGTCTGGTGGGTTGTCCAACTGAAGGTGTTGATCTCCGGATTGTGGATTACCTGGAGCATCTTTTCCCGGTAACTGTTGATCTGTTCATTATTGGCATTCCTCGCACTTCTGAACTCTTTCAGGAATTCTTCCACATAGGCTTCGTCCAGCCGTTTTCTTGCCTTGAAGATCAGCAGGTGTGAACATTGTAGCAGTACAGCCTGGGGACAGGATCGTTCGAAAACCTGCTGTATCAGCTTCCTGTTTTCGGTGACAATTACCCGGTAGGGTTGCAATCCGTAGGCAGAAGGTGCCAGACGAATCGCTTCCAGAATGGTCTCAAGCTCTTTGTCCGGGATCTTTTCACCGGTCATTCGTTTGGTGGCGTAGCGCCAGTTTAGTGATTCTATGAGGTGCATACAATTTTTTTTGTTTAACTTGTCCTGTCAGGTCAGGTGATATCCCTGGCTATGCAGTTCCGAAGCCCGGAAGAGGGTGTAAACCTCATCGTTGAGCGGGTAGTCCCAGCAGCCCAGGCTGTGGTGGATATCGCCTCCGAATCCGGATTTGAACTTGTAGAGACCATACATGGGGTGGTGTGGATCCGGGATGGGGGAGATCCCGAACATGTCATACTCCGTGCAACCGGCCTCCTGCGACTGGCATATGGCTTCCCACTGCAGCGCATAGGGTGCCATCAGGTTGCGTTGAAAGGAAGAGGAGGCACCATAGAGGTAGGATCCCCGGTTTCTCGTGATCACCAGGAACATCGCAGCCAGTGGTGCGTCTCCTTTCTCAGCTACCAGCAGACGCACGTCTGCCGGTGAGCAGGTATTATCGGCACGTGCGGTGAGTACCGCCTCGAAATATTTCTTATCGTTGAGCAATATATGGTTTCGCTCGGCTGTTTCTCGATAGAGCCTGTACCAGATATCCATCTCCTCCAGTCCCATGGTCCGTACCGTTACACCCTTGCGATGTGCCAGCCCTATGTTATAGCGGGTCTTCGGTTTCATCTTTTTTAGCAGGATTTCCCTGTTGATAGTGAGGTCGAGGTAAATGGTGTGTGAGGGGAGTATGTTGGATGCGGCCTTCCGGAAATTCCACTGTTCCGTGTTGTAGTTGAAGCGGAACTCCTGTGATGACTGTTCCGGTTCTCCTTTCCATAGGCCGTTCTCATCGAAATGATCCGGGTCTTTGGCCCAGTACGACTCCCAGCAGAGGTCATAGCGAATCAGGATGCAGTTGTTGGGCAGAAAGGAGCGGAGTGACTCCGACAACTCTTCCAGGAAGATGCCCTGAAACTCATCGGCAGGCTCCAGCTCAGGGCCGTAAGGGACATAGGCGACACAATGATTGCGGTTGATCTGCCGGAGGATGATCAGCACATCGGAGTGAATCAGTTGATCCACACGGGTTGTTCCATTCAGCCCAAAGCCGTTGGTGGCAAAATTGATTGCAACGGTGCCGGCCCCCAGGGAAGATTTCACCTCAGACCAGAAGGCAGTCTGTTGCAATATGGGTGTGGCATAAAGCTCGTCAGTCTTTTTGGGACAAATGTTAGTCAACATACCATTTGCAGTTTAAACCTGCAAAGGTAGCAATTTGTGGTATGATAAAAAAATGAATCAGGGGAGCATAACCTGTCTCAAAATGTTTTGCAATTGTCTCAGAACTGATCTGGATCGGTCTTTGCGGCGGTGGCGGTGATGCTTCTGAAATCCCTGTCAAAACGGTATAGCAGCATCTCGATCAGTTTTGCATGAAATGTTGTGTAGAGCTTCGTGGTGATATGCTTCCGGTCTTTGCGCTTCAGCAGTCCGAAACGCAGTTCGTTTTCATTTACCCATATCTCAGGCTTGAAAAAGGCTTCGTTTCTCCACAAGAGAGCCCCATAGGTAAGACGTCCATCATGGGTACGGCTCCATTTTTCCGCCTGTTTGTTGTCAATTGCCTCGTAAATTTTGTCGAGCAGCAGGTGGGGTTGATCGGTATGTATGATAATTGCCATATGCTTTTGTTTACTCTCCGTTTTTGTATCGTTCGATTGCTTTTCTGACAGAACCATGGAGCAAGAGCAGATTCTTTGCCTGCTCGTAGTTCAGCGAGAGCTCGTCGACGATCATGCGGGTGCCTCTGTCCACCAGTTTCTGGTTGGTGAGCTGCATATTGACCATCCGGTTGCCCTTAACCCTTCCCAATTTGATCATGGTGGCGGTGGTGATCATGTTGAGCACCATCTTCTGTGCTGTCCCCGATTTCATGCGGGTGCTGCCGGTCACATACTCCGGCCCCACTATCGGCTCAATCTTAATCTCCGCCTCGGCAGCCATCGGTGAACCCGGGTTACAGCTGATGGCAGCGGTGAGAATTCCCTTCTCCCGGGCACGTCGGAGCGCACCGATCACATAGGGGGTGGTGCCGGAAGCAGCAATGCCCACCAGCACGTCATCCTTGCCAATCTTGTGTTCCATCAGATCCTCCCATCCCTTGTCGTCGTTATCCTCGGCGTGCTCCACCGGGTTGCGCAGGGCATCGTCACCGCCCGCAATCAGGCCGATCACGTAGCTGCCCGGCATGCCAAACGTGGGGGGGATCTCCGATGCATCCAGTACACCCAGTCGTCCACTGGTGCCGGCACCGAGGTAGAAGAGCCGTCCGCCGCGACGCATCCGTTCCACAATACCGGTAACCAGACGTTCAATCTCAGGGATGGTCTTCTCCACAGCCAGTGCTACCTTCTGATCTTCGGAGTTGATATCGGTCAGGATCTCTTCTACCGTTTTTTTCTCCAGGTCGTTGTAGAGTGATTCCTGTTCGGTTATTCTGATAAATGTCATTTCGGTTTAGGATTTGGAATGTATGATTTGGGATGTGGAATTTATTTGTGAAATTCAATCAATCCCGGCATGGGTGATTGTGCAATCTTACCGATCATAATTTCTTTTGTTGCGGCTACCTCTCTCAGGAGATCCGCGAAATACCAAGCAATGGAACCAACGAAATGCACTTTCTGCTTCCGGTAATCATATTGCATTACATTTCTTTCAAAGAAATCGGTGAAGCTTCGGTTCACAATTCTCCGGATGCTTTCGTCCTCTATGTTGCTGAGCAGGAAGGGGGCGAAGCTGGCAAGAAAACGACTCGGAAACGGTTGGCGATAGACCTTCTCGATGATCAGAGTGGGGGTAAGGTTGTACTCCTTCAGCAGCTTTTGCCTCAATCCCGGCGAGAGCTGGTTCTTCATGGCATCACCCAGCAGCTGTCTGCCCAGTGCAGCACCGCTACCCTCATCACCCAGGATGAATCCGAGGGGTGATACCTGAGCGACGATTTTACTCCCGCTCCATTCACAAGAGTTACTGCCGGTACCCATGATGCAGGCAATGCCTGCATCATGACCGCAGAGGCTGTGTGCGGCTGCCATCAAATCGCTGTAGACCTGGATGGTTCCGATGGAGAACGATTTGTGAAGAGCCCTTTCAACGAGAACCGATTTCCCCGGAATACATCCGCTGCCGTAGAAGTAGATGGAATGGATCTCCCAATTTTTCAGCTGCGGACAAACCTGCAGCCGGATTACCTCTTCAATCTCCTCTTCTGCCTGGTATACAGGACTGATCCCTTTCCCGGAAACGCGTTGCAGGATCTCTCCGTTGCGTGTAAGACACCAGTCGGTTTTGGTGGCACCGCTATCGGCGATCAGTATGTTCCTTGTTGCTCTATAATTCATCGAACGCTGTTTGTTCATCTATTAACCACCAACCGGTCTTTATAGTTTGATGTATATGTTTTTTTTGTAAAGAACGTACCCAAACAACCAGCAGAAAGAGATGAAAAGCAGCGCGTAGAGCAGTGACCCGAAATAGTCTCCTGCCCAGGGGCGGAGCAGCACCTGGTAGGCAAATGCCTTGGGTGAGATGGTCTCTCCCTGCCACCCAAACCGAATATTGGAGAGCAGGCTGGCCACCACACCCGCAAAAACATAGACGATCAGCGGGTTCACCCCGAAGGCGTGGAAGAAACGGCTCCATCTCTCTTTTTTCTGGATGTCGATGATCCAGATCAGTAATCCCAGTAGTTGTGCCGCGAAGCCTGTGGTGGTGAGGACGAAGGTGGGGCTCCATATTTTCTTGTTGATGGGACAGCCATACTGCAGCAGTAGCCCGGAGAATGCCAGGACGGTACCCCAGAGCAACAGCTTCCCCACGCGGGTATGGTTCTCTTTGTGGTCTGTAATCAGCTTGCCGAAAAGAAAGCCAATAAGCACGTGGGCGATGGAAGGGAGTGTGCTGACCAGTCCCTCCGGATCAAGGGCAATGCGTACCCCCTCCGATGTGGTGTCTTTGTACATATGGGCGCTGCCCCAGAGTGCCCTGTCAACCACTGCGATGATGTTTGCTTCCGACATCTCAAAACCATTGCCGAGGCGAAGTACCAGATAGTAACCCAACAGAAGGATGCTGATTAACCAGGGTATCTGTTTGTTCTTCATCGTGACAGCCGCCAGGGCGGCAAAACCGTAGGCCAGTGCCAGTCGCTGCAACACTCCCAGGATGCGCAGGGTGTCGAAGTGTGTTGTCGCTGTACCCAATGACTCCCCTGCAGCCAATCCCCTCGTGAGTTGTCCGAACCAACCCAGCGCCACTCCGATCAGAAAAATAAGGAGGGTGCGTCGGAAAATTTTCCAGATGGCAGCTGCTGAGGGTTCGAAATTGAATCTGCGCAGCGACAGGTAGGTGGAGACCCCCATGATAAACATGAAGAAGGGGAATACCAGGTCGGTGGGGGTGAGTCCGTGCCAGTGTGCATGTCGTAACGGCGCGTAGGCGTAGCTCCAGGAGCCCGGGTTGTTGACCATGATCATGCCGGCAATGGTGATGCCTCGTAGAATGTCGAGAGAAAGGAGTCTGGATGATTGTGTACCGGTTGTTGTAGGATTCATCTCTTTTTTACTTAATGGTATAAATGATATTTCTTCGATTGTCTCCTGAATGATGTTTCGTCTTTGCTCCAGTAAGCCTCAATATCCGCGAAGCGGTGGTTCTGGCTGAACACCCGGCGGATCTGATCGCTGCCGCACACCTTGTCGAACATGTCGTACCTGTTCTCCGGCGCGTGATCAAACACCTTGTGTTCCGGATAGAGTTGTGCCGCCACCTCCATCACATGAAACTGAACCTCCGACAGGCGTGCTTTATTGAAGTCGGTGAGATGTACCTGTACCCCCTGCAGGTTTTTGCCCTGCCCCACTGCATAGTAGGGTTTCAGGTGGATAGGCCTGAAGGTGATGCCCGGCAACCGTTTTGCATTCAAAGCCATGGCAAATTGTTCAGCATTGATCCATTCTGCGGCGAACATCTCAAAGGGGAGGGTGTAACCCACACCGATGGAGAGGTATCCCAGTTCTCCCAGGATTCCGGATATGGGGTAGAAGAAGGCCGAGTGTGCAAAGGGAATATGCGGGGAGGTGGGCACCCAGGGCAGGCCGGTATCTCCGAAATGCATCTTCCGGCGCCATTTTTTCATCTTCACCACGGTGAGGTTGCAGGGGGTGGGAATCATCTCCTCCCCGTTGATCATCTCCGCCAGCTCACCACAGGTGAGACCATAGAGGTATGGAATTCTGAGCTGACTGACGAAAGAGAAGAACCCCTCTTCCACCAGGTTGCCCTCCACCTTGATTCCGCCCAGCGGGTTGGGACGGTCCAGTACCACGAGCTCAATGTCATTTTCTGCTGCTGCCTGCATGGCCAGGAACAGGGTGGAGATATAGGTGTAGGAGCGGCAGCCGATATCCTGGATATCATATACCAGCAGATCCACACCCTCCAGCATCTCCCTGGTCGGTTTTCGGGTGGTACCGTAGAGTGAATAGACGGGGACACGGGTGTGGGGGTCACGGTAGTCATTTACCATATCGCCGGCGTGCACATCGCCACGTACGCCATGCTCCGGTCCGTACAGTGCCACAAGCTGCACGCCGGAAGCCTCGTGCAGGATGTCGATGGTTGACCTGAGGTTGTTGTCCACACCGGTGGGGTTGGTGATCAAACCCACCCGCTTGCCCTGCAGAAGTTTAAAATTGGACTCCTTCAGTACTTCAATCCCGGTTTTTACCCTTATCTTCTGTGCCCATGCCGGAGAGCCCGTCAACAAGCAACAACATAAGAGCATCCCCCAAAAGCCTCTTGTAAGATATCTGTTCCGGTTCATATCGATCTTTTTTTTCTTCATTACACATCCGGTATCCCTTCTTCAGCCGGTAATGACTCTTTCTTTTTCCCGAAATCGCGATCCACTTTGATGAAGGGGATCAGCAAAAGAGTGGGAATGGTGAGTATCATGATCAGGATAAAGAAATGGTTGTAACCCAGCTGTTCCTGTATCCAACCTGCAGCCATCCCCGGCAACATCATGCCCAGCGCCATGAAGCCGGTACAAATGGAGTAGTGTGCTGTTTTGTGTTCCCCCTGGGAGAAATAGATCAGGTAGAGCATATAGGCGGTGAATCCGAATCCATAGCCGAACTGTTCGATGGCCACCGCAACATTCACCCAGAGGAAGTTATCCGGTTGATAGAACGACAGGAGAAGGTAAGCAGCATTGGGCAGGGTGATGGCCAACGCCATGGGCCATATCCACTGTTTCAGCCCGTTGCGGGAGGCTACGATGCCACCGATGATGCCCCCCAGGGTGAGGGCAATCACACCTACGGTGCCGTAGACCAGGCCCACCTCTTGCGTGCCCAAGCCCAGTCCCCCGATCTCGCGGGCATCGAGCAGAAAGGGTGAGGCCATCTTCACCAGCATCGCCTCAGCCAGGCGATAGATCAGGATAAAGGCGATGGCCAGGCCGATACCTTTCCTGGTGAAGAAGGATTTGAAGGTTTTCCCGAATTCGATCAGCACCATCCTCGGCGTGTGTGCCTCCTTGCCTGTATCCTCTGCAGGTCGGGGGAGTAGAAAGCGATGATAGACCATAAAGGCAATGAAGAGTCCCGCCATCACGAAGAAGGTGATGCTCCAGGACAAGGGGATATTTCCCGTTGATTTCTCAAAGAACCCCGCCAGCATAATCAGCAGCCCCTGTCCCGTGATCATGGCCAGACGGTAAAAAGTACTGCGGATGCCCACGAAGAAGGATTGCTGCGAGTCATCGAGTGCCAGCATGTAGAATCCGTCGGCAGCGATATCGTGGGTGGCGGAGCTGAAGGCCATCAGCCAGAAGAAGGCGAGCGATGCCTGCAGGTAAAAGGGTGTGGGCAGGGTGAAGGCGATACCTGCCAGGCCGGCACCGATCAGCAGCTGCATGGAGATGATCCACCACCGTTTGGTTTTCAGGATATCCACGAAGGGACTCCAGAAGGGTTTGATCACCCAGGGGAGATATAGCCAGCTGGTATAGAGGGCGATGTCGGTATTGGAGAGCCCGAAGCGTTTGTACATGATCACCGAAACGGTCATCACTGCCACGTAGGGGAGTCCTTCGGCGAAGTATAGGGTAGGAATCCAGCTCCAGGGAGAGCGTGTTGATTGATTCATTGGTAGTCTGTTTTTAATAGTTCTTGTCGATCTGCGTCCCGGGAAAGTAATGATGCAGTATCTCGTCATAGCGGTATCCCTTCTCCGCCATCATGGCCGCTCCTATCTGGCAGAGACCCACACCGTGACCCCAGCCGGCACCCGTCAGTGTGAACTGCTGCGGTATCCCTTCCTCGTTCTCCTCCCCCGCATCTACCACGAAGGCGGAGCTGTAGAGGTGAGAGGGGGAGAGGATACGTCGTATCTCCAGCTCCTTGCCGATGGTCATCACGCGCCCGGTGCCGATGATCCTGAGCCGGATGATCCGTCCCGAGCTGCCCCGTTCGAGGGGTTCCAGGGCGATGATCTCTCCGTAATCGATGCCCGACCGTTCCCGGATGAGGCTTGACAACTCCTCCTGTATGTAGATCACCTTCCACCGGAAGAAATCGGCTGTCTCGCGGTCGTAGTCGTTCAGTACCTGCCTGAGAACAACAGCATCCTGCGTGTTGCAGAAGGCGGGGGGTGATGAACGGATCCACTCGTCAGCGTTCTCTTCCATGGTGAGATCGGGCAGGGGAGCATCCCCGTGGTTATCTGCCTTGCCCTGCAGGTAGGGATGGGCGATGGGCTCCCAGACGTTCTCGAAGGTCTCCATGATGCCGCCGCAACATTTGGAGAAACGGGCATCACAGATGGCATGGCCATGGGTGATCACCCTGCCGCATGTTTCATCAATCACCTTGTTCACCAGTGAAGTCGTTTGGCGAGTGATGCCCTGGTAACGCTGGCAGTGATCGTCGGCGCATACGTCGAACAGAGCGTGATCTTCCCGGTCGTACCAGCGGATGATCTCTGTGGGTGTTACAATTGCGGTGTGGTATTCACCTTTGATCTCTTTGTTCTTCTCTATCTGTGCCAGCAACCAGCTGCGGGAGATGATGGCATGTGCTTTCAGCAGCTCTTCGGAGCTGGTAGCGCTCATCTCTGAAGAAATCACGCTCCTGAGGTAGTCTTCCAGTGAGACGATGTTGATGGCGGTGACACCTTTTTCTTCCGCGATGAACTTCAGTCCTCCCTGAAAACGTTGGTTCTCTCTGCGTTCCCAGTG
This sequence comes from Proteiniphilum sp., assembly GCA_016839025.1. Lineage (GTDB taxonomy): Bacteria > Bacteroidota > Bacteroidia > Bacteroidales > Dysgonomonadaceae > Proteiniphilum. Next base: position 10,770 of record JADLKK010000012.1, on the reverse strand, counting down.
GAAGTGGAGGCCAATGATCACCTCCTTCAGCTCGAACGTGTCCCGGTGCAGATCCTCCGGTTCAATGATGAGTGCATCCGGTTGTCTGCCCTGAAAATTGAGTTTGCCCTCTCGGAATAGCACGGTGTAGTCGCCGGGAGGAATCGGCTTCCCGTTTATCCTGTAGGTGGAGAACAGCCTGAAGTTGACGGCTGGTTGCTCCAGCAAAATACCCACCTCTATCAGTGGTTCGTGCCGTTGAATTTCTTTCTTGCCTGTAGTTCCCATGTCCTGATCCGGTCTTTGTATAGGTTGTGAGCATTCCTTTTCACGATGTCGAGTGATGCATCACTGTTATCCTCCCAGCGACGGCAGAGGTAAAGGATATCATAGATCCTTCCTATCTGATAGTGACGCGAGATGTTAAGCCCAAGTGCGTAATCTTCACCGTAACTGGTATTGGGTAGCTTGATTTCCCGTAGCACAGGGGTGTAGAAGGCGCGGGGGGCACCCAGCCCGTTGATACGGAGAGCGTTGTTCCTCCCATTTTCGGGGGTCCATTCCCGGTGGTCGATGATACCGGGGGGAATCATCTCCATCTCGAAGTTGGTCATCTGATAGCTGCCTACTACCATGGCGCAGTTTTGTGCATAGAAGGCATCGACGATCTTCTGCAGCGTGTTGTTGCCGCTGTAGATGTCGTCGCTGTCGAGCTGCACGGCAAATTTTCCGCATTGAGGGTGATGCACCGCCATGTTCCAGCAGCCGCCGATACCCAGGTCGTCCCGATCAGGGATAAGATGGATCAGCCGCTTATCCTTCTGAAACGTGCGGATCGCTTCGGTAGTGCCGTCGCTGGAGTGGTTGTCCACCACGATCAGGGTGAAGGGGAACTTGGTTTCCTGCTTCAATACCGAAGTGATGGCATCCCGGATGGTTTTGATGCGGTTGCGCACCGGGATGATCACCGAAGCCTCGCAGGGGAAATCCTCCTTGTCGAATGCGATGGGTTCGAAGGTGGGTTTGAGCCAGGCACCCACATCCTTCAGATAGTCGGTGCAGACCTGTTCCATCTCGATCTGTCGCTCCCGGTTTTTGGGATCCACATAATCGAAGATCTTCTCTCCCGATGCCCGGCTGTCCTCCTCGATCTCGGTGTAGAGATACTCGTTGATGTGTACCAGCGGATGCTGTTGTGATACCTTCAACCGGAGGTCATAGAGCCCGGCAAAAAGGTAGCTATTTTCACTCATTCTATCGGCTGCCACCTTCAACGCCTCTGTCTGGTAAAGCAGCAGCGAGCCGAAATTGAAGTCATCACGCAGGCTTCCCTCCTGGTAGTCGATCACCGGGTGGTTCTTCTTCGCCCCGTTGGTGATGGCCCAGTAATCGGAGTAGACCATCCCGGCACTGCTCTCCTCTGCGATGCGGATCATCCGTTCCAGTGCGAAATAACCTGGCTGCAGCAGGGTTGACTTCTGGTAGATCAGTGTGTAGTCCGCGGTGGCATGCTGCGCGATCTTTTTCACGGTGGCACTACTCTGCAGGCTGTCGATGGGAATAATCTTGCACCCTTCAATCTTTTCGGTGATCCCTTCAGGTGTGAGCAGCCATATCTTGTTTATCGGCTCCGATTGTCTGAGCTCTTTCACCGTTTTTATTGCCTGTTCAGGCTCTGTGAAGAGGACAAATGCGTCTATTTTTTTCATATTTTGTTTTTTCGGCTATCAGTTTAATGCTTTTCGTTTATTGTTTCCATTATTCCTTTGATCAGTCTTTTGCGGTTCTCCTCTCCTTTGATGGCTTCAATCGGGAAGCCGAGGATACAACTGTTGTAACGATCTCCCTTGTATAGGATGCCGGCACTCAGGTTGTTCTCACTGTAGCGGAAAATGGTGAATGTGTTTTCATCGGCCGGCTCAATGGCATCGGGATGCTCCACCACATAGCACTCGCTGTTGAGCTCGTGGCAATAGTTGTACTGGCCCGCGACGGAAGGGAAGGGAGAAGGCACCGCCTTCAGACGACCGGTCACCGCACCGTTGTTGTTGCGCCATTTATATTTGAGGGTGGTTTGCGCCCACTTGCGGTCTTTTTCGGTAGAGTAGGGGTTGTCCCACAGATCGGTGCCTACGAAGGCGCCGCTGACGATGATGTTGCCGCCGTTGTTGCAGAAGGTGGTGACAGCTTCCTGTTGTCTCTTCGAAAAGGTTTTGAACCGGGAGGGGGTTGCTCCGCGGGCAATGCGCCACTCCCGTTGTTTGCCCAGAATCCAGTCGACTGTTCCGAAATCGGTCATACGTACCGTTCCCCCTTCCACGGTTGACGCTGCACACGAAACGAATGAATATCCCGCCGCGGCGAAGGCCACTCCGTGGGTGTAGGGATAGTCGAAGGTGTTGCCGGCAATCCGGGTTGTCTCATAGTCGGCATTGCTGTCGCCGAAACCAGAGGCATCATCGTCCATCCAGGGGATGATGCGCCGGAACTCGTTCTGTTGACCGATGAAGTGATGGTCGGCGAGGTAGGGTACGCCGTTGTCCACGCTGCCGGCGAAACCGGCGACGTTGTCGCCTGAGGCAGTAAAGCTATGGGGCGCGGAAATCCTGGTAAAGCCGTTCACAATCAGCACTTCGCCCTTCTCCTCTGATTTCCTGCATAGCGAGAGGGTCTCCGATGGGAAGCTTTTGCCGCCCTCGTTCAATGCCACTACCCGGAAACTATAGATGCTGTCTTTTTGGATCGTTGTCTGATAGCTGTTGTTGTCTACCCTCACTCCATTGTCAAAACCACCCTCGTTGATACGGGTGAAAACGATATAGCCGGTGGGGAGGGCAGTAGGTTCAGCCGGATCGGTTTCTGGTTGCCAGGTGAGTGTGACTTCCGTTTCACCGATGAAGCGTGTGGAGAACGCCTTCACCGGCAAGGGCTGTACCACGTAAGGACGGTTGTACTGTGTTGCCAGGAACCGGAGCATACCCTTGTAGATGGAGCGGCTCACGGTGAAGCGGAAAGAGGGGTCGAGTCCGTAGCGCATATCCGCGAAGTTCTGGTGGGAGAGTAGTTCCAGTAGCATGGTAGGCACGTTCGGGAGTCGTGCTTCGGCATAGGAGCGGTTCCAGAGGTGGCGTCGCGTCCAGTGAGGCTCATATTCGCGGCGGATATCGTTCACGATCTCATTCATCACCAGTTCCGACAAATCGCGGGATGCCCACCGCGAACGCCCGTTCTCGAACCGTTCGTCGTTGTGGTGCGTCATGTAGATACCCAGTGTACCGACAATGGTATCACCCCAGAAGGTCCCCGCATCGGTATGAAAAGCGAAAGCCAGGTCGAGCGGGATGTTGAGGCCCTGTTCATCGGGCAGCACCGCTGATCCTCCCGCTAGCCAATTGACCCAGTATCCGCGGCTCGCGTAATCATCGGTATAGTCATTTTTTCCCCCGCTCCGGTTGTAAACCGAGTCGGGAACCCCCGCCCATTGCATCCAGTAGCGTGCCCCTTCGGTGTAACGGGGATAACCGCTGGTCTCTGGTTTGTAGTTGATGGTAGGGTGCAGGATCTTTTTCTCTGTCAGGCTGTCGGAGCTCTTGCTGTTTTCACTCTCGAAGCCCGAGGGGTGGGGCATGCGGGCGATGTTACCCATTCCGCCACCGATTTTTACGGCATCGGCGGTAACCACTCGTCCGGCATGCCGGCTCCGGTTGGTAAGGGTAATCCTGTGGCTGTTCCCTTTGTTGAACGTGAAGCTGCCGAGGTAGATCCAGGTACCGCCCCCCATCTGCTGGTTTACCTTGAATTCTGTTTTGCCACCGGCATGATAGACAGTGTAGCGTGCATCGTCGCTGCTGTTCCTTAGCGTCTGATAAGAGACATAGACCCCGTATTCGCCTTTCCGGGGTATGGCGGGTTGCCAGGTGGCGACAGAGGTTGCTCCCTTTGAAATGGTTTTGATCATTCGAGCCTTGCCCATCCTGAAAGGGTTCTCCCCATTCAGGTAATATTTCTGGGAATTGGCGAATCCGGCCGAGTCGCTCTCCTGCCAATCTTCCTTGCCGTTGGTCTCATCATAGTGGGAGCCACTGCTGCTACCCTCCCGGTCGATGATCAGCTCGGTGGTGTTGTAGTCCCGTTCCCGGGGCAGCAGCACATTGGCACCGGCATTTTCGAGCATCGGTACCAGAAAGGGAACCACATAGCTTTGGGTGTAGAGATCTTCTACCGTTTGAAAGATGCGCGCCCGTTGCCACTCCCACCTGCCCAGTTTTTGTTCATAGTACCAGCCATGACTCTGCCACAGAGCGATATGGTTGTTTTGTAAACCTTTGGTAAATGGACCGGATGGGTCTGAAAGGGGGGTGACCAGTCCTGTCTTCACCTTGTGGGCAATCAGCCGGTTTTTATCCTTTTGTTTGCTCCGGTAATAGTTGGGTATCAGGTGACTGATCTCAACCCCGTCGGAAAGGACGCTGATGCGATACCTCTTTTGTTTCTCCGGAAGATAGGCGCGAATGGTGTCATAGATGCGATAAACGGTTTGTTCCCGCATGGGGAGATAGGAGAGGGTGAGGTTGGTATACAATTCTACGGACTTTTTACGATGATTCAAATCAATACTGTCCACCCTGACTTTTCCTGGGCGGAGCATGGTCGCGCGAAATAGATGGGACAATGAATGGCTTACTTTGTCATGCAATGAATCTGTTTGGGTGCTTTGAGAAAAAGAGGAGTGTGAAAGGCTCAGGATGCATATAAAAAAAAAGACTTTCATGAGCTGCTTCATATCATGATACGTTGAAATATTATTGGCATGTATTACATTGTGTGACCTTTATACAAATGTAAGAAAAAAGTGCCAATCGTTTCAATCTTTGAACGATTAGTTTGCTTTTTCAATGCAAAACAAACCTGTTAGAGTCTCCATTCAGATTCAACTTGTCACAGCCCCATCTTATGAAAAGGGTTATCCAAATATTCCGGTTCCTGTTTCATGGAGATTCCTGTTTGAATGTCCAAATCAATCCATGAATGGAATGTGGGGCACAATTTAGATAACCCTTTTCACGACATGCTGGTTACACGACATCACTCCCAACCGGGATTCTGCCCCAACTCCGGATTCAATGAAATTTGATCGGATGGGATCGGATACCAGTAATGTTTGGAATGGTAGATGCGTGATTTGTTTTTACTCCCATCAACATAACTCCCCACTTTGTCAACCGACTGGTTGTAGGGATCGTTTACGATATTGGCTCCCAGTAGGATATCGGGGTAATCGGATGAGTCAAGTTTGTCCAGCTGGTGCCAGCGTATCAGATCCCAGTAACGGTTCCAGTTATCAAACATCAGTTCCGTGCGACGTTCACGCCGTATTTCCCAGATTAGATCAGAAACGTTCATATTGTTGGCCGGGTCTGAAAAACCGACAGCGACAGTCAATGGAGGCAGACCCGCCCTTGATTTCAGCTTGTTGATTGATTGATCCAGATCCGCTTGGGTAATGGACCCCAATTCCGCGCAGGCTTCTGCATATTGCAGATATACAACTGACAACCAGAAGATGGGAGCGTGCGTGAAATTCTGGCTCGTCTGGTTTCGATACATGTTTGCCAGGTTTTTGTTGTCATACTTGCATACCCCATATCCGGTGGAAGAGGTCATTGATATTCCGCTTCCAAAACGGGTGAATCCTCTGTCCACATAGCAGAGTGCCGTGTCAATCGTTTCAGACAATCGCTTGTCACGTATGCCCAAAAGGTGTGTAATGGAGAGAACCGTATCGGGTACCTCTTTTCCGGCCACTATTTTTGTGCCGACATACATTCTGGCTGCATCGGTTTTGTCATGAGTGGTAAGTGCCAGGGGTTTACCGTCCCTAAAGAGATAGGATTCAAAAGCATCCCTGGTCATTCCGCTCAACTGGGTAGATGAGCTGATGTATGCGATCAGTGAGTGGTGCAACAGATCCTGTTTGTATGCTTTATAGAAGATCATCTCAGGATTGTTTGCCAGATTGGTGGAGTTATAGTTCCCCTGATAGGAGCTGTTCAACACAAAATTCTTGTTCATCAGCCAGGCAGCAGCACTCTTTGTTTCGTTCAGAAACCTGTTGGCTCCACTTGCATCTGGTGCTGACTGACCCTCCTCACTCCTGCGGTATTTGCGGAAGGTACCTTCAAAAAGAGAGATTTCGGCTTTCATGGCATGCGCCACATTCCGGTTGAGTGTGGTTTTGGAGGTGTTGTCATACATATGCTCACATGCATAGTTGAGGTCATCCAAAACATTGTCCATCACCACGTCTCTGTTCTCACGCACACCATAGAGATATCCCTCATCTGTGATATCCAACGCTTTGTCTATCCATGGCACATCTCCGTAGGTGCGCACCAACTGATAGTAGTGCCATGCCCGCATCAGTCGTCCAACCCCTTTCCAGTGACTTTTTGCCTCATCACTCATGTTCACCTTTTCCATATTGTCCAGGAGGATATGTGCTCTGCGGATTTCTATCCAGCCATTGCTCCAACTGCTACTGCTGGCCGGAACGTTTTGGTAGGTCCAGTCGGCGAAACTATTCCCTGCCTGGTCATCGGAGAGGGTTCTGAAATAGAACAACCCCGATCCTCCCGCATTGCCGTAACCGGTAAAATCCTGGTAAAATGTATTGGCGTAGCCTTTCACGTTGTTTTCACTGGTCCAGAAATTGTCATTGGTAAATGTATCGAGCGGTCCTTTGTCCAAAAAATCGTTGCATGCTGTGGAAAGCAGGATAGAGAGGACCATATGGATTAATTGAATTTTCTTCATGTTACTAACATTTATGCGATTTGAAAATTTAGAATGTCAGCTGTAGACCAACGGATATAGTCCTGGACATTGGATCAATTCTTCCCCAAGTGGCATTTCCCAGGCTGACTCCTTCTTCTTTGTCGTTCACTTCAGGATCGACTGGCGCATTGCTTCGGTTGATCAGCTCCATCAGATTGTTGGCACTGAAGTAAACCCTTGCCTTTTGCATATGGATTTTTGAAGCAAGTGCTACTGGTAATGTATAGCCCATTGTCAGGTTTTTGAATCGCAGATAGGCCATATTCACAATGTATTTGGACTGGGGGTAGAAGTTGTGATTTCCCAATTCCAGTACCGATATTGTTCCTCTCCCCGCATTTCCGGGAAAAAGTCTCGGGAAATCAGCATTGGGATTGGGATCCTCCTCGGTCCAGTAGCTGGTCTGATTGGCATAAATGGCATCTGCGCCGCGCATCAATGGCATCACAAACGCACTCTGTGTCCATACGGCGCGTTTCCCTACACCCTGGAAGAAGAGGTCAAGATCAAATTTATTCCACTCACCTCCAATGCGAAAGCCATACTGGTAACGAGGGGTGAAATTTCCAATCACTGTCAAATCACCATGATCATCGGCTGTACCTTTACCACCCCCAATGATTCCATCACCATCCAGGTCTTTGAATTTGATGTCTCCGGGTCCAAATACGAAGGTACCCTGTTCAAGGTCTTCTTGGGAAGCAATACCTGTCTTGTAACTTCCGTCCACATTAAAATCATCTTCGGTAAAAAAACGATCTGTTTCAAATCCCCAGATATCACCATATCTTTTCCCACTGTAATTTTGGTTGAGCAATCTGGCTTCATTCTCCCATTTCACCACATCGGTCACAAAGTCACCAATATTGACATTTGCGTATAGTGTCCATTCATTGAATCGATGCCGCCAGTCTGCATGTAACTCCCAGCCTCTTGTCCGCAAGGTACCTGCATTGACATAAGGGGCTGAGGCTCCCAGTACCTGGGGCATGGTCTGTCCGGGTGCCAGCATATCTTTTGTGGTTCGCTGGTACCAGTCGATTGTGAGGTTGAGATCGTTGTTGATAAGACCCAGGTCGACACCTACATCCAATGTCTGGATGCGTTCCCATTTGAGGGTTGAAGAAACCAGTTTGGGTAAGTCATAGGCTACCACTTTTGTTCCGTCGTCGGCTAGCCAGTAGGTGTTTCCGTTGGCCCGTTTGGCCAACGTTGAGAGATACATGTTGCTGCCTACAGCCTGATTGCCTATCTCGCCATACGAGGTACGTATCTTTGCACTACTGATGAGATTGCGCAGCGGGTCGAAGAAGGACTCTTCACTGATCCTGTATCCTGCCGATGCGGAGGGGAAAAATGCCCACCGGTCGTTAGCCGGAAAACGTGATGAGCCATCATAGCGCCCGTTCAGTTCCAACAGCCACTTTCCATCGTAGTCATAATTGATCCGTCCAAAATAACCGGCAGTAGCCCAGTGTGAATGGGAGCCATCCACGTATTGTGCTCCGGTAGCGAGGTCAAACTCCGGCAGGTTGTAATCAAGCAGGTCATCTCTCTCCGAATAGTGACTGAAATAGGTTCCGTTTTCAGCGTTCGCACCCAACATGATATTGAGATGGTGATGATCCATCAAATCCATTTCATAATTACCATAAAGATTGAGGGCAAACGATCTGCTTTGACTCGATTCCTGTTCAATCCAGGAACTGCTGATGTAATTCACCGGTTCGGTAATTGCACCTCCCCAGGAGTTCCAGCCCGCTAGGGGGATATAGGCCGCTTTGTAGGTATAGTTCTCCACATTATGCGTATAGTCTGCGTTGAGCGATAGCCCTTCAGAAAGCATTGCCTTTGCGAAAGCACCCATCCGCACAAAACTGTTGTTGTCTCTCCAGTCTCCTGCCTGTTTCCGGTAAGCAATGTCATTCCGGAATTCTGTTCCCTGATAGGTCCCGTAAGGTCCAAAGAAGCTACCCCATCGCCACATATACTGATAGGTTGTCCTTCTGGTTGCAGGACCCTGAAAATCCTTGTTGCTGTAGTTGAAGCGGCCACCTACCTGTAGCCACTCTCTCACCTCGTTGGTTACATTGAGCATGGCTGTCCATTTGTCCATTTTCTCAGGATAAAACTGCATCACCCCCTCATCGTGGTTATGCCCCACAGACATATAATAGGATGTTTTTCCACTGCTTCCTTGTACCGAGAGATTGTGGCTTTGAGAGGGTTTCCACTTGCGAAACATGATGTTCACCACGTCCCAGTCGGCGAAGTACATTCCTACTCCATTGTTGTCCAAGATGAAGTCTCCCAGGGGTTTGCTTGTGTCCTCAAGTGCGTCCCTACTGCCTAAAATCATGTCACGGTAACCTGCTTTTTTGCCGTTGTGTTGCTCTTTCCATTTTTCCGCATAGGGTAACATTTGATCCAGGTACATGCCAAACAATTCGTTTGCGAGTCCTGCACGTTCGTTGGCTGTGATCAATGCTTCCAGCTGACTGGGCACATCCGGGTAATCGGGCAGGATAGTGGGGGTATCCCAGGCAAAATTGTTGGTATAGTTGACCGAGACACGATCTACTTTCTGAGCCGATTTAGTCGTAATCAGAATGACCCCGAAAGCGGCCCTGGTTCCGTAGATTGAGGTTGATGCAGCATCTTTCAAAACAGAGATATTCTCAATATCTTGTGTATTAAGCAGAGAAAGATCATCCATCGGTACCCCGTCCACAACAATCAAGGGTTTACTCGTCGCATCATTGCTTAATGTTCCCAAACCACGTATGGTCACCGAGGGTTGTGCCCCCAGTTTACCACTGCTGCTGATGACGGATAATCCTGGTACCGCACCCTGCAAAGCTTTGGAAATATCAGAATAGGGACGTGCTTCCAGTGTTTTGCTGACATCGACAGTGGATACAGCTCCGGTCAGGTTGGCTTTTATCTGCGTGCCGTATCCAATCACCACCAACTCTCCCAGGGACTGGGTATCTTCTTCCAGGGTAATAATAAAGCTGTTTCTGCCCCGGGTAGGGATGGTTTGTCTCAGGTAACCGATAAATGAAACCTGTATGGTTGCATCCTCCTCCACCTGTAAGGTGAAGCTGCCACTGCTGTCGGTAATGGTACCGTTCGTGGGGACCCCCATCTCAATAATGTTGGCACCGATTACTGCTACACCGCTTGCATCGACCACCCTGCCGGATATGTTTCTTTTTGTTTGCTGTACCACATTTTCAGGAGATGCGTTCGTCACCGGCTGGATCTTTTCAGTCTGCTCTTTTCGGGAAATGGTGATTTGTCTGTTTACAATCGCATAGGTCAGGTCCGTTTTCTTCAGCAGCATGTCCAGAACCTCTGATATCGACTTGTTTCTGATTGAGAGGCTTACCTTTGATGAGAGTGAGCTTTCGGTATCATCCATGATGAGCACCAGGTAATCACTGTTTTTCTCTATCTGTTGAAGAGCCTCTTTGAGGGTGATTTGATTCAATTCAACCGTTACACTTTTTGCCTGAGAATAGCTGTTCTCCGCGTTCACTGAAAAAACACAAAGTAAAGTTATGAAAAAGTGAATTTTCATGATTTTTATAAACTTATTGGTTTTTTTCGGGATTAGTTGGGTAGAGTTATACTTTTCTTGCATACCTTTGTCTTTGAATTTTAATTTGTTGCCAATACAATTAGGATTCGCTTCATGAAATTTTCCGTTGCCTGGTGTTGAACCAATCTGTGTTGGTTCTCTTCTCCGTTACAACGCAAAATTCATTCTTGCCGGATAATGTTGCCGCATTATCCGGTTTTTTTGTATGTCGGGCATGATATTAAACTGGCAGGATGCAAGTTCCTGTATGTGCCGAGTTGATAGGAAACATTAGCGATTGGCAAGGGTGTTGCGGGTAACTGCAAATCTGAAAGAAGCCATCAGCAAATCTGAAGTTCTGACGCACAGAAACC
>JADLKK010000135.1 GCA_016839025.1 Proteiniphilum sp. | reverse complement strand
ACAATTTGATAAATCACCCACAAGGGGATGGATGGTTCGAACCCCACAATACAAATATGTGTTGTACGATAAAGGGAAATTCAGGGAGCAATTGTTCGACATGCAAACCGACAGGAGTGAACGAATCAATCTTGCAATAGAAAAGAAACAGAACGAGCTGCTCAACCGGCACCGCAAGCTCCTCAACCAGTGGATCGTTGACAACGATATCGAAACAACAGGGAGGGAAATCATCCCTGCCGACTGAGAAAAAATGAACCGTTTATACAAAAAATGAAAATGAAAAATTTCAACCAGACAATTCAATATCTTGGGATGATAGGCCTGATTCCGCTCTCATCCTGCTTTGGAAAAACAGAACCCAACAGTGAGGCACAGACTGCACCCAACGTGATTTACGTCTTCCCGGACCAGATGCGCAACAGCGCCATGGAGTTCTGGAGCAGTGAACGCTATGCCCAACATATTCGCTACAAGGGTGATCCGGTAATCACCCCTAACCTGAACAAGTTTGCCAATGAATCGGTTGTCTTCTCTTCGGCATTCAGTAACTGCCCGCTTAGCAGTCCCCACCGTGGTTCACTGCTTACAGGAATGTACCCAAACAAAAGCGGGGTGCCCCTGAACATCAACTCTTCACGCCCCATCAGTTCACTGGGAGAGGATGTCACCACCATCAGTGACCTGTACAGCCAAAATGGATACAACTGTGCCTATATCGGGAAATATCATCTCGACTATCCTACCCCTAATGATCCGGATCACCCCGGGCAATATGTGGAAAATAGAGATCCGGTTTGGGACACCTACACTCCACCGGAGAAAAGACATGGCTTCGATTTCTGGTATTCATACGGCACGTTCGATGTGCACAAGAAACCCCACTACTGGGACAACGAAGGCAAAAGACATGAGATCCGGGAGTGGTCGCCGAAGCATGAGGCAGATATCGCCATCAGTTATCTCAAAAACAACAACGGAGAGCGGGATAGCAACAAACCATTCTTCATGATGGTGAGCATGAATCCCCCCCATCACCCATACAGTTCCCTGGATGACTGCATGGAGGAGGACTACAACCTCTACAAAAACAAAACACCGGGGGAACTGCTTATTCGTGACAATGCCGATACCACCATGGCGAAGGCAGCATCGGCATCCTACTACTTTGCACAGGTCACCGGCGTGGACCGCGAATTTGGACGGATCCTGCAGACGCTCGACAGCCTGGGGCTTGCCGAGAACACCCTCGTGGTATTTGCCTCCGATCACGGCGAAACAATGTGTAGCCACAGCCTCAACGATCCCAAGAACTCTCCCTACGCAGAATCGACCGACATTCCGTTTCTGATCCGATATCCCGACAAACTGAAACCAAAAGTAGATGAGTTGCTTCTCTCAACACCCGACATCATGCCTACACTCCTCGGATTATGCGGATTATCTGAAGCCATCCCACAAGAGGTACAGGGTCGCAATTTCGCCGACTATCTGCTGACCGGCAAATCGGAAATTTCTTTGCCACAAAGTGCGCTGTACATCCGGAACATGGATGGAGAGAAAGATGAAAACGGAAAAGTAATCACCTACTTCCCCGAGACCAGAGGAGTGAAAACCGAAAGATTTACCCTCGCACTGACCATCAACAAGGAGACAAAAGAATTGAAAAAGACCTACTTTTTTGACAACAGAACCGACCCGTATCAATTGAACAACCTCCCACCCGATAGTTATCCTGCAGAAATGAAGATGCTGTTGACTGAACTGGGACAAAAACTAAAGAATATCGACGATCCCTGGTATCAGGAGCAGATCCTTTCCGATATGATTCCGTACGGCAAGGAAGAGAACAAGAAAACCAAAAACCATCCCGAAGCCATATTATGAGAACAATTGTACTAATGCTGGTCTTGATCATCGTGTTCATTACACCTGGCCATGCATATTCGAAAAAAGACCTGTTGCAGCAGTCTGCCACAATCGAACAGGTTAAATCCGCCCTGATTCTTCACCAGCAGTGGGTGCCATATCCTGACTACAACGACCGTGCAGGATGGGAGAAAATGCTGGGTGAAACAAACAGGGAGCTCCTCATACAAAACGGAGAAAGAGCACTCACGCATGAATGGAAAGTGGTGAAACTGACCGATTATCTGGAATATGAAAGGAGCGGCAACCGGAGGATCATGGAAACTCCCCTGGGAAGCAATGTGACTGCTATCACTCACCTGCTGCTGGCGGAGCTGGCGGAGGGAAAGGGTCGTTTCACAGACCAGCTGATGAACGGCATCTTCGCCGCATGCGAGATGACCTCCTGGGTACTCTCCGCACACCTGGTGTTACAACACTCCAAACGATCACTGCCAGATCACAACGACCGGGTGATTGATCTGATGTCGGGCGACATGGGATCACTTCTTGCCTGGAGCTATTATTTTTTTCATCGTGAATTCGAGAAGATTAACCCGGTCATTTCCAGACGTCTACGAAAAGAATTGCAGGAACGTATTCTGGATACTTACATGGAGGAGGATCGCTTCTGGTGGATGGCATTCAACCTGAAACCGGGCGAGATGGTCAACAACTGGAATCCCTGGTGCAACTTCAACGTGTTGCAATGCTTCCTGTTACTGGAAAACGACCCCGACAAACTGGCTGAGGCGGTTCATCGTACCATGCGGTCAATAGACGAATTTATCAACTATACGCACGAAGATGGAGGGTGTGAAGAGGGTCCATCCTACTGGGGACATGCTGCCGGAAAGATGTATGATTACCTGCAGATCCTCTCTGACGGTACGGGAGGAAAGGTATCGCTTTTCAACCATCCCATGATCAGGAACATGGGTGAATACATTGTCCGCTCATACGTGGGTGACGGATGGGTGGTCAATTTTGCCGATGCATCGGCCAGGGGTGGCGGGGATGCAGCACTGATCTACCGCTACGGAAAAGCAGTCAACAGTGAGTTGATGATCCAGCAGGCCGGCTACCTCAACAACAACAAATTGTCTGTCAGTCGTGACCTCTATCGCTCCCTGCAAAACCTCTACTATGCCGACGAACTGAATCAGATCAGCGGCACACAACAGAAGCCACCCTACTCCTGGTATCCGCAGACCGAGTTCTGCTACATGAACAATGATGCCGGGTTCTTTCTTGCCGCTAAAGGAGGCTACAACAACGAAAGTCACAACCATAACGATCTGGGAACATTTTCACTTTATCTGAATGCTACCCCTATCTTCATCGATGCCGGTGTGGGCACCTACACACGACAGACATTCAGTAGTGAACGCTATTCGCTCTGGACCATGCAGAGTGATTACCATAACCTGCCCGGAATCAATGGCATGCCACAATCCTATGGCGCTGAATACAGGGCCAGGGACACCTCCTTCAACCCGAAAAAGAGGCTCTTCTCAACCGATATTGCCAATGCATACCCTGCAGCAGCAGGAGTGAAGAAATGGTTGCGCTCCTATACACTTGCCGATGACCAGTTACTGATAACCGACAACTTTTCACTCAATGAAGCGACAACCCCCAACCAGATAAATTTTCTCACCTGGGGCGAGGTCGATATAACAGGAAAGGGCAGGATCCGAATCAACGTCAGGGGTGAGCAGGCACTCTTAACCTATGACAATAACATTTTTGAGGTGGCAATCGAGACCATCCCGCTCAATGATCCCCGTTTATCGAACGTTTGGGGAGATGAAATCTATCGCATCACTCTGACAGCAAAGAAAAAAAGTAATTCCGGCAAATATCAGTTTACTGTCAGGAAAAGTAAGAGGAATAATTCATTGCTCCTTGACTCTGAGAAGGTAAAACAGGCAGGATAATTTTGAAGTAGTAGAAAATAGTCGTAAATTTGCCCTGCTGCGTTTCTTTGGAATCAATTACACAACAAATACATATATGAAAACAAATTATCAATTGCGCTATGCCGCTCATCCGGAGGATGCCAAATCCTACGACACGCAGCGGCTGCGCCGCGACTTTTTGATCGACAAGCTCTTTGCTGCCGATGAAGTGAACATGGTATACTCCATGTACGACCGCATGATTGTGGGAGGAGCCATGCCGGTAAACGAGTCATTACAACTGGAAGCGATTGACCCGCTGAAACAACCCGTTTTCCTGCGTAACCGCGAATTGGGAATTTACAATGTGGGCGGCAAAGGTAAAATTAAAGTGGGCGATGTCGTCTTTGCACTGGATTATAAAGAGGCGCTCTATCTGGGTTCAGGAGACAGGGAAGTTTATTTTGAAAGTGACGACACTGCACAACCCGCGAAGTTCTACTTCAACTCGGCCACAGCGCATCGCAATTACCCGGACAAGAAAGTGACCAAAGCCGATGCGGTCGTTGCCGAGATGGGAGCACTGGAAACTTCGAACCACAGGAACATCAATAAGATGATCGTCAACCAGGTGCTGCCTACCTGTCAACTGCAGATGGGCATGACCGAACTGGCACCAGGCAGTGTATGGAATACCATGCCGGCACATGTCCATTCACGCCGGATGGAAGCCTATTTCTATTTCGAAGTACCGGAAGATCAGGCTGTATGCCACTTTATGGGAGAGGTAGATGAAACCCGCCATATATGGATGAAGGGCGACCAGGCCGTTCTTTCACCCGAATGGTCCATTCACTCTGCTGCTGCTACAAGCAACTACACCTTTATCTGGGGGATGGCCGGCGAGAACCTCGACTATGGGGATCAGGACTTTTCAAAAATTGTGGAACTGAAATAAAAACGTTATCAAATGATTAATTTT
>JADLKK010000134.1 GCA_016839025.1 Proteiniphilum sp. | reverse complement strand
GCACATCGGCCCGCACCATGCTGATCTCATCGATCACCAGTACCTCCAGCTCACGGATGACGTTGCGGCGGGCATTGTTCATCTTTATGCGCGCGATCAGCGATTCCCGTCCGGCCGGGGTTGGCGTAAAAGGAGTGAATGGCAACTGAAAGAAGGAGTGTATGGTGGTTCCGCCCGCGTTCACGGCTGCCACGCCTGTGGGTGCCACCACCGCCAATTGCTTCGTTGTCTCGGCACGAAACTGACGCAGAAAGGTCGTCTTGCCTGTTCCGGCTTTGCCGGTTATAAACAGGCTTCTGCAAGTTTGGGTTGCAAATTCTCTTGCACATTCATATGGATCTGGGTCATGCATATCATTTCTCAACTCATAACACATTTTCTTTCAGGAAAATTTTGATTCTTTTTGGAAGAGGATCAATAGACAATCTGTGTAGTTCAAAATCCCCATCAGGAATAAAATTAATTACGGGGCGAATGTTTTTAACAACGGACTCATACTCGCATTGTTTTTACAAAGATATGTAGCTTTTTCAAAAGTGGATGTATACATTATCATCTTTAATTGACCGACTAAATCAAAATAGGTTCTTTATTGTCCTAATAAGTGCAGTAGTATTCGGTTTGATCCATTCTACGCTTTCCAGCCATAAGAGGCTTCGTGAATCACCAGGAACCCTAATCTGTCACACGCATCAAGAAATGCATCCCAACTTTGGGAATATCCCAATAGGAATTCGTAACTTTGTACCATCATCTATTCTCTATGAAACGAACATGATCGTCATTGTTGCCAAAGTGGGTGATTAAAAGCGAGTTACATGTGATACCTTTGATTGTTAAATTATGAATCATATGAAAAAGATTATCCTTTCCGTACTACTATTTGCTGCAATTCTTTCACTTAAGAGTCAGGAGATCAAGTACACCGATGCCAGTGAACTGAATCTGATTGGCAAACCCTTCCCTGACACCCCCAACCCTTATCATCGTATAGACACTTTGGTATTCAAGGGATTCAATACGACTGAAAACCGGCAGGTACGATGTCCGGTGGGGATGTCGGTGCTCTTTAAAAGCAACACCACGAAAATAACCATGTCCACCAATTGGGGATATGTCTACAACACGGTCTCCACAATGCCAATCGCATTCAGGGGATACGACCTTTACTTTAAAAACGAACGGGGTGAATGGCAATATGCAGCCAGCGGTGCAAACAGGAATTATCAGGAAGGAAAGGAAGACACATTCACCCTCATTGAAAACATGGATGGAACAGCACACGATTTCATGCTTTACTTGCCCATGTACTCAGAGATCCACTCATGCAAGATAGGGATTGACAACGATGCTTATATAGAGCCGATTGAGTCCGACTTCCGTCATCGCATTGCAGTGTACGGGTCATCGTTCACCCAGGGAGTAAGCACCACTCGTGCCGGTATGAGCTGGCCCATGCAGTTCATGCGTCACACCGGTTTGCAGATTGTTTCGATAGCAGCAAGTGGACGTTGTATGATGCAGCCCTATTACACGACTGTCCTCGAGGCTCTTGAGGCCGATGCTTTCATCTTCGACACTTTCTCCAATCCCGATGCAGCATTGATCCGTGAACGTTTGTTGCCGTTCATTGAGCGGCTAATCAAAGCACATCCCAATAAACCGCTCATTTTCCAACGGACAATCTACCGCGAGAAGAGGAACCTGGATAGGGTGGTGGATGAGAGGGAGACAGCAAAAGCAGAGGTTGTTGAGGAGATCTTCCACGAGCTAAAAAACGGCAAGGAGAAAGAGAGGTACAAAGATGTCTATTTGATCACACCAAATGCATCTGACAACCATGAAACATCGGTTGACGGGATCCATCCCAATGATTATGGTTATTCATTGTGGAGCCGCTCCATTGAAGAACCGGTCATGCAGATTTTGGCAAAATATGGCATCAAGTAGGTGTGCCAAATTTCTTACGCTGAATGCTGAATAAAGAAGCATTTTTGGAGCAGCTTTTTGGCAAATATAAATGAAACCCTTACTTCACCCTCTATCTCATTTGATTTGAGTACATCCAACGTCAATGTGGAAAGCAGAGCTTCTTCCTGAAATTTGAAGCCCAAACTTTCCATCTGTCCCAACAATCGTCCTTGTAAGTGGCGAACATTGGCGAGCAATGGAAGCAGTGTGTCATTGTTCCATATGAATGCTGTCAAGTTTTTGCGTTGATGGATAAACATATTCTTTGCATATTATGCGGCAAATATGCCTCTTTTTCTTCGCATAACATATTTCTTCTTAATATTTGCGTGGATTAAGCGGTTTTTCTTCGCATTGTCCATGGCACCCGTTGTGCCGATCTTGGTATCGATGTGGGCTGTGATCACGATCCGGTCTTTGTCCACACTGCTGTTTTGCCCAATCACATTATATGCGATTTCGGGGATGCGTCTTGCCCTCGATACCAGTTCGACCGTTTTCCCTGCACAGGCTAACAGCTTCTCACCTTCAGTGTCTTTCATGTAAACCGAGGGGATATCGAAGTCGCCATCCTCAAACAGCGGGAAGGGATAGACCTCGCCGGCGGTGGCCGCGTTGCGTTCAGTGGCACAAACCAGTGCCTTGGGATTGCCCTTCTCCAGCAGGGCGATCAGGAGCTGATGCTCTTCAGGATTCCAGAACGGGAAGTTCTTCGGTGCGATTTGCTGGGCAGCAATCGCCCCATGGAGCAGCAAAATCTTGTCCTCTATGTTTGCTGTCTCCAGCTGCTCTGCACGGTCGATGGCGACCAACTCCCCGCTTACCGGACAGCCCAGGGAGTAGTGAGAAGAGAGTACCTCAAACGCCTGACGCTCGCAGGTCAGTGATGCACCGTCGGAGTGCCAGTCGATAACCGGGAGTTCAGTGCTCTCTGTTTTCCATCCCAGCTCATTCAACACTTTTTCCGCATAGGTGGTGGCCTTACGGTTTTTCCTTACTTCCTACACGCCGTTCGCCAATCTCGGCACACAAGACCCGCAAATGTGAGGCTGCTTTTTCAGTCAATTCTAGTTTCTCCATGTCAATCATTTTTATGTGACAAAGATAGCCAATTCATGCAGAGATTGACATTGAACCTCAATGCAAATGCTTTGGACCAACCGGCATGGTTGTGTGTGAAAATTTGTACATTTGGGTTTTTAAACAGATTTTACATGACTTCGGACGAACTGCTGAACCTGCGACTTTACAACCAGTTATTGTCTCTTCACGAGCTGAAAGAACCCCGCGAGGTAGTTGCCCGGATGGGGGCGATGCAGTCGCAGGCACTGGAGATGGCCAAGTGGGCCATTGGCTCACGACTGCCCGACAGCAGTGCGAATGAGATCACCGGTACGCTCAACAGGGGTGAGGTGATCCGCACCCATATCCTGCGCCCCACCTGGCATTTCGTGGCCGCGGAGGATCTGCGCTGGATGTATGCACTCTCTTATCCGCGACTGAAACCGGTCTATCGCTCCTACGCGAAGATGCTGGGTGCCGATGAATCGCTACTCTACAGCACTATCCCCCTGGTGGAGGAGCTCCTGTCGGGCGGCAGGCATCTCTCCAAGCAGGAAATCGGTGAGGAGCTGGCAGAGAGGGGAGTGCTCCTCGACGACAATCACCTGAAGCTGCTGCTCTCCTTTACAGAGCTGGAGGGTATTATCGTGAACGGAGAACTGGAGGGGAGCCGGCAAACTTTCACCCTTCTGGAGGAGTGGGCACCCCGCATGGCGGAAATATCACGTGAGGAGGCTTTAGAACGATTGGCACGGCGTTTTTTCACCAGTCACGGACCCGCCACCCTACAGGATTTCGCCTGGTGGTCCAACCTGCCCATCACCGATTGTCGAAAGGCAATGGAGATGATACAACCCAACTTCATCCGGGAGTCGATAGCCGGACGGGAGTGTTGGATGCGCAATGATATCCGTACACCACTGCCTGGGCAGGAATCGGCACTGCTGCTGGCTCCCTTCGACGAGTTTGTGGTGAGCTACAAGGATCGAACCGAGATGATTGACGCCGAGCATTACAGTAAGGTGATGACCAAGAACGGCATCTTCTCACCCACCATCATGCTGAACGGCAAAATCATCGGTTCCTGGAAAAAGAGCATGAAGAAAAACGTTCCCCAGATCACGCTTTCCTTCTTTGAGAAGATGCCCAAAAAGATCGTTGCGCTCTTCCAGCCGGAGATTGAGCGACTGGAGAAGTTTTACGCGCAGTTTTGAGTGATTGGAAGTCGCTTATTTCGAGAGCAGTTTCGTGCTGGTGTTCCAGTTGCGAATGGTGAGCGACTGGTAGATGGGTTGTCCCACGATTTTTGAGAGGTAGCTTTGCGTGGCGCGACTGATCAGCACTGAGAAATAGAGCACCCCGTCACCGGCCCATGCCCGATCCACTCCCTCTCTGGTGCGGATGGACTGTAGCGCTTCATCGGCAGTCAGGGACTCTTTCAGGAACAATACGTTGTAGCGGTACTCTTCGGGATGATCGCCGAAGCCCATGGGGGCCGAGTCCACAACATGCTGCAGCTGCTCTTGTGAGAGAAGGACGATCTTCGACTGGTATGCAAACCGTTCGGAGAGATGTTGTTCAATTTTTTCGATCAGCAGTTGTTTGTCCTTTTCCAAAGTGTTGAACAGCACGTTCCCGCTCTGGATGTAGGTCGCCACGTCACTGAATCCCAACTCCTCGAACGATGCCTTCAAGTCGCTCATCCGGATGATGTTGTTGCCTCCCACGTTGATTCCCCTCAACAGGGCAATGTATCTTGTTTCATTCATGCTTTCAATATTTTTTGCCCGACAGAA
>JADLKK010000133.1 GCA_016839025.1 Proteiniphilum sp. | reverse complement strand
AAGGTGAGGATGGCGGTGGAGACAGAGACATTCAGTGAGTCAATCCTGCCCCGCATGGGTATCTTGATCCGTCGTGAGGCATGCTCCAGCCAGAAACGGGTAAGGCCGTCCGCTTCGGTGCCCATCACGATGGCAGAGGGTTGCCGGTAATCGATATCCTGATAAAAATCGGCAGCCTGCAGCTCTGCGGCATAGATACTGATCTGATGCTGCTGCAGCCAGGCCAGTGCTTCTTCGGAGGTACAGACAGCCGTCTGCACGGTAAAGAGGCCACCCACCCCGGAGCGGATCACGTTGGGGTTATAGAGGTCAGTTTGCGGATCGCAGATGATCACGGCATCCACGGCGGCAGCATCGGCCGTACGCAGCACAGCACCCAGGTTGCCCGGCTTTTCCACCGCCTCGAGAAGGATGACAAAAGGATTGTCCGAGAGCCTGAGATCAACCGGACGATGTGATTTGGGTATAGCCAGCGCGACGATACCGTCGGAATTCTCGCGGTAGGCGATCTTCCCGAAGACAGCAGGGGAAATGTCGAACAACGCTGTGTCGGGCAATGCATCGAGCACACCGGGATATTTGGTCTTATCAAACAGTTCACGGCAGATGTAGACCGATGCTACCCGGTAACCGCTCTGCAGCGCCAGCGACAGCTCGCGGGCTCCCTCAATGACAAAAAGATGCTGTTCCCTTCTCTCTTTGCTTTTCGACAGCTTCACGATATTCCTGATGGCCGGGTTCTGCAGGCTGGTAATCATGCGGGGTGAGGTGTTAAAGGTCTTTCAGATCCTCCTTCTTCAGCAGAAAGGTATCGATCGCTTCCTTGAACGATTTCTTAGGCAAGGCACCCATCGCTACCTGCGGTTTCTCCTTCATGGGAATAAAGAGAAACATAGGGATGCTCTGCACGCCGAACATGGCGGCCAATTCAGGTTCCCTGTCCACATCTATCTTGTAGACATAGATCTCCTCTCCATACTCAGCTGCAAGATCCTTCAGGATGGGAGAAGTGATGCGGCAGGGGCCACACCAGGTGGCGTAAAAATCGACAATGGCCGGCTTGTCACCGTTGTATCTCCACTCATCGGGGCTCTCTTCATAATTGAACACCTTCTCCAGAAAAGAAGCCCTGGTCAGCTCGATCGGTTTTGCCGCCTGCCCCTTCTTCGGTTCAGCAGCTGGAAGATGCATCATGAAGGTCGCAGCCACGCAGAGGATTATTATTTTCTTCATCTGATTGATCAATATGTGGTGATTTGTAAAATGTCACCATATCAACAGCGAGCGCAGGGAAATTGTTTAGCAGATTCCATCTACCAATCAGCCCCTCTATCTCAGAAATGCTTCCGATCCTTGTACCTGGCTGAATTCCTGCTGGGAACACCGAACGCCCGGGCTGAGAGATCATCTACGATCACTTTCCATATCTTAACATTCCTCACCGCGGGTGAGGAATAGCTGAACTCCCTGTCAGAATATTGCTTCATGATGCTGTTGAGCGCCGTTACCTTCACCCCGTCACTCTCCTCAAACTGCACCCTGCCACGACAGATGATACTGGCTGCCAGCATCCGGTAACTACAGGCTACCTGTTCATCCTGCCACACCAGTCTGGGGTCGGAGCAAAAGGTGATGCATACCCTGGGGTTCTCATGCAGAATGGAGATGGAGTGTCCCTCCTGCGCCGAATGAAGCCAGATCACCCCCTCTTCGTATCCGAAGTTCATCGGCAATACATAGGGATTCCCCTCGCTGTCGGCCATCCCCACATAACAGAGGCTACAGGAACGAATCACCTCTTCAATGCGTTCTTTCTCTTCCAATGGATAGGTTCTCATCTGATCTGCTTACAGTTCCTTTTCTGACGTGGAAGGTCCGTCCACCGTCAGTACGCCGCTTCCGTCGATACGCATCTCATCGATAAAGACCACCCGCTCATCACCGCTCTCCTTGGTACGACCGTGATAGACAGTATACATTTTCTCTCCATCCTTCGAGCGAAACATCATGTTGTGGCCGGTACCGGTAACGTCGCCTCCCTGAGCAGTATTCTTCTCCAACACCGGGTTGTTCTCCGCCTTGATAAACGGCCCCAACGGATCATCCCCTACCGCATAACCCACGGCATAGTTTTGACCACCAAAAAAATTGGCAGAATACATCATGTAGATCCGGCCTTCATGCTCAAAGGCAAACGAACCTTCCGTCCAGCGACGGTTCACCTCTCCACTGGTCACCGAACGACTCTCCCACTCCGTCTGCGGGTCGTCCATGACGGAAGGGGGCTGCAGAAGCAGTAGCGGCTCACCCACAACCGTGGTGAAGTCATCCGAGATCTCCACCCCGTAAACCCAGCTCTCCTCGATCTCGTCGAAGAGACCCTTTGTCCTTGCCCAATCGGCCACCTCACTCTCCACCGGATGCTTGTAGCAACAACGGGAATAGTAGAGATAGGTTTTTCCGCCATGTTGCAACATATTGGCATCGATGATGGGATAACCGGGATCGAACAGCGGTTCATCCGAAACCTCCAGAAAAGGTCCCGTGGGAGATTCAGAAACCGCCACGCCGATGCGGAAGTTCTCCAGTTCATTGTTGGGATTCACCCTCCAGTCGGCACTGAAAAACATGTAATACTGCCCGTTGATCTCGTAAACCTCTGGTGCCCAGTAATTCTTCAGCGTCCAGGAACCAGGCTGCGCTCCGTCATAGACCTTTCCCTCAAACTGCCAATCCACCAGGTTGTCGGAACTGTAGGCTGCAAAGCCATTCTTCACACCACCGGTCCCATACATATAGTATTTTCCATTGGAAGCCGAAAGAATGTATGGATCACCGAAAGCCACCGGAAGAGGATTGGTATAGGTAGCCGTTTCTTCGCTCTTTTTTTCTGTTTTCTTTTTCCCTACGGAGTGACATCCGGTCAGCAATAGCGTGAACAGCAGCAGGGGGAGATAACTCATTGTAATCTTCATAACAATCACTTTTTTCAGAATGTAGATTCAATACGGGTGCACCGCAAAGATAAAAGAAAAAAAGGAAAAACCCTGACGAGTCTTTCCCTTTCTATGGATTGTCAACCGGTGAAAATTTACTTCACCTTGTCCACGATCGCCTTGAATGGTTCATTGCCAGGTCGGCAAGCACCTTGCGGTTGATTTCAATTTCATGTTTGTGCAGCGCACCCATCAGACGGGAATAGGACATTCCATTTTCACGGGCGGCGGCATTGATACGCTGGATCCAGAGTGCCCGGAAGTTGCGTTTTTTGTTTTTGCGGTCACGATAGGCATAGGTGAGACCCTTTTCCCACGTGTTCTTGGCTACGGTCCAGACATTCTTGCGGGCACCGATATAGCCTCTGGTAAGTTTCAGAACTTTTTTTCTGCGGTTGCGCGATGCAACATGATTGACTGATCTTGGCATAATGTTACTTGTTGTGAATGATAGCGTCTCTGCCGGGCAGAGCTCTTTGGAGCATACATCCTGTTACGAAATCTTGTTACCGGAAACTACTGCGTGGTTATTTCAACGCCAAGAGTGTTTTGACACTGTTCAGGTCAGATTTGTGAACAAGACCTGTCTGCGTCAGATTTCTCTTCTGCTTTTTGGTCTTCTTCGTCAAAATGTGACTCTTGTACGCATGCTTCCGCTTGATTTTCCCTGTTCCGGTAAGGGCGAACCTCTTTTTGGCACCGGAATTAGTCTTCATTTTTGGCATTTTGCTCTCCTCGAATTAATGATTGTTTAAATTCTTTTGCTTCCGCGGTCAAGCGAAAAAGTGTGCAAAAGTAATGATTATATTTCAATTAACCAAACATCGGCCATTTTTTCGTAAAAAGGCCGGAATCACCATTGTCCGGCCTTTTTCCTACAAACAGTGCCAGCCGTATTTTCCTGCAACTGCCATTACTCCTCTTTCTTCTCCTTTCTGGGAGAGGGAGTACCCTTCTTGGGAGAGAGCATGATCGACATGCGCTTCCCCTCCATGATGGGCATATGCTCCACCTTGGCGTACTCCTCCAGATCATTGGCAAAGCGGAGCAAAAGCACCTCACCCTGCTCTTTGAAGAGAATGGAGCGCCCCCTGAAGAAAACATAGGCTTTCACCTTCGAACCTTCGCCCAGAAAGTTCATCGCATGCTTCAGCTTGAAGTTGTAATCGTGATCATCTGTCTGTGGTCCGAAACGGATCTCCTTGACAGTTACCTTCACCGCTTTGGCTTTCTGTTCTTTCAGTTTTTTCTTCTGCTGATAAACAAATTTCTTGTAATCGATGATTCTGCACACAGGGGGTTTGGCTGTGGGGGCAATCTCAACAAGGTCCAGTTCCTTCTGTTCGGCAATCTTCAATGCCTCCCGGGTGGGATAGATTCCCTCTTCCACGTTGTCGCCTACTAACCGGACTTCCGGTACCCGAATCCGTTCATTGATCCGGTGCTGGTCTTTGGAGTCTTTTCTCATTCAGTGATGTTAAAATTTTCTCTGTAACTGATTTCTATTGTTTTTGTAAAAAAAGTATGTCAAACGATCAGATCTGCTCCCGTGTGGGATTCATCATTTTCTCCACCTCACGGGCCATCTCTTCGGCAAATGTACGCAAATTTACGGAACCCTGATCCACTCCGCCCTGTTTTCTGACGGAAACCGCTTCATTTTCTGCCTCTTTCTCACCTACAATCAGCAGGTAGGGTATTCGTTTCAGTTCGTTGTCGCGGATCTTGCGGCCCACCTTCTCGTTGCGGTCGTCCACCTCAGCCCGGATGTCAAACCGTTTCAGCTCCTTCACTACATTGTAGGCGTAATTGTTAAACTTTTCGCTCACCGGCAGAATCACCGCCTGTGTGGGAGCCAGCCAGAG
>JADLKK010000132.1 GCA_016839025.1 Proteiniphilum sp. | reverse complement strand
TGAACTATGAACCTAATAACGTAATAACGTAAAAACATTAAAACGTTTTCAAACTCCCCCAAAAAGCGTTTCCTTTGCACAAAATTTCAGAGAAATGGTCTCAATCGATAACCTCACCGTGGCATTCGGCGGATTTACACTGCTCGACAACATATCTTTCGTGCTGAACAGAAACGAGCGGGTAGCCCTCACCGGCAAAAACGGTGCCGGCAAGTCGACCCTCCTCAAGATCATGGCGGGACTGCAACAACCAACCTCCGGCAACATCTCCTTCCCGAAAGAGGTCTCCATTGGCTACCTGCCCCAGCAGATGAAGCTGAGCGACGGGCGCACCGTGCGCGAGGAGGCATCGCTCGCCTTCGAACACCTGCAGAGGATGGAGAAGGAACTGGAGCGGCTACACCGGGAGATGGCAGAGCGGACAGACTATGAGTCGGACGCCTACCGGCAGGTGATCGAACGGGCGACCGACCTGCAGGAGCTCCTCCAGATGTCAGGCATTCACAACTTCGAGGCGGAGGTGGAGAAGACGCTCATGGGTCTGGGCTTCGCACGTGCCGACCTGGAACGACCCACCCGCGAGTTCAGCGGGGGCTGGCGCATGCGCATTGAACTGGCCAAGATCCTCTTGCAGGCACCCGATGTGCTGCTGCTCGACGAACCGACCAACCACCTCGACATCGAGTCGATACAGTGGCTGGAGAACTTCCTCGCGACCCACGCCAACGCGGTGATGCTGGTGTCGCACGACCGTGCCTTCCTCGACGCGGTGACCACCCGCACCGTGGAGATCATGCTGGGCGACATCCACGACTACAGGGTGAGCTACAGCAAGTATGTGGAGCTGCGCAAGGAGCGCCGTGAGCAGCAACTGCGGGCCTATGAGAACCAACAGAAGCAGATCAAGGATACGGAGGATTTCATCGAGCGGTTCCGTTACAAGGCGACCAAGTCGAACCAGGTACAGTCGCGCATCAAGCAGCTGGAGAAGCTGGACCGCATCGAGGTGGACGAGGTAGACAACTCGCGCCTGAACCTGAGGTTCCCACCGGCACCCCGCTCGGGTAGCTACCCGGTGATCATGGAAGAGGTGGAGAAGCGCTACGGAAACCATCTGGTCTTCAGCAACGTCACGCTCACCATCGAAAGGGGCGAGAAAATCGCCTTCGTGGGTAAGAACGGTGAGGGGAAGTCGACGCTGGTGAAGTGTATCATGCAGGAGATCGTCCATGGGGGCAGGCTGGAGCTGGGGCACAACGTGAAGATCGGTTACTTCGCACAGAACCAGGCACAGCTGCTGGAGGAGGAGATGACGGTGTTCGAGACCATCGATTACGTGGCCGTGGGTGACATCCGCACGAAGATACGCGATATCCTGGGTGCCTTCATGTTCGGCGGCGAGGCTTCGGAGAAGAAGGTGAAGGTGCTCTCGGGTGGCGAGCGAAGCCGCCTGGCAATGATACGACTCCTGCTGGAGCCAGTGAACCTGCTGATCCTCGACGAGCCGACCAATCATCTGGACCTGGCATCGAAGGATGTACTAAAGAAGGCGATCCGCGAGTTCGACGGCACCGCCATCATCGTGTCGCACGACCGTGATTTCCTTGACGGACTGGTAGACAAGGTGTATGAGTTCGGTGGAGGCAAGGTGCGGGAACATATCGGTGGCATCTACGACTTCCTCTCGAAGAAGAAAATGGAGACGCTGCAACAGCTGGAGCTCTCCGTATCTCCCACTGCCAGGCGGGAAGAGAAACGTGAGGATCCATCGGAGAACAAGCTCTCCTACCAGGAGCAGAAGGAGCAGAACCGGCAGCAGCGGCGCCTGGAGAAGCAGGTGGAGGAAGCGGAGAAGAAGGTGGCATCGCTCGAGGAGAAGCTGAAGGCGATGGAGGTACAGCTGTCCACACCCGAAGGAGCTTCCGATATGGATCTGCTGCAGAAATACCTGGAGGTGAAGGCTCGCCTTGACCAGGCGATGAACAACTGGGAACGTGCGACGACGGAGTTGGAAACGTTTTATAAATAGTTTAAGGTTCAGGGTTTAAGGTTCAGGGTTCAGGGTTCAGGGTTTAAGGTTCAGGGTTCAGGGTTCAGGGTTCAGGGTTCAGGGTTTAGGGTTTAGGGTTCAGGGTTTAAGGTTCAGGGTTCAGGGTTTGAAGGTAGGATGTAAGCACCCGGAAACGTTAAATATATATTTTCAGATGGATATATAGTATGCAGGTTGTAATTTTGGGTATCAAATTATCCCGAAAATTATGTCAACAATAAATCGTTTTGAGGATCTGGAAATTTGGCTCAAAGCAAGGGAACTATGTAAAGATATAAGACGTTTGAGTGATAGCAACAAGCAATTTTCCAGAGATTACGCATTGAAAGATCAAATGAATCGTTCATCCGGATCCATAATGGATAACATCGCAGAAGGATACGGACGTGGAGGGAACAAAGAATTTGTCAATTTTCTCTCTATCGCATTGGGATCTTGCAATGAGACAAAATCGCAACTTTACAGAGCATCTGATTTCAATTATATTACTGATGAAGAAAAAGAACAACTGTTCACAAAAATAGATAAACTTCGATCCGGAATTATGGCGTTGATCAATTACCTGAGAGAGTCCAACTTAAAAGGAATCAAATATAAATAAAAATATGTTCTCCAAAAAGGCGAACAACAACTGTATCAAAATGTTTTAATTACAATGTTGAAATACGACTGACTGTTTGAACAAGAATTCTTATATACCAGGCATCAAACCTTGAACACCAAACTCTCTACATCGGTCTCCAAACATTGAACATTGAACTCTGAACTTCAAAACAAAAAAGAATATATGGCCAATCTAAGCAAATTCATACTCAACAAAATCATGGGATGGAAGGTGATCAACACTTTCCCGGAAGTGCCCAAATGCGTGCTGGCAGTGGCACCCCACACCAGCAACTGGGACTTCGTGGTGGGCAAGCTGGCCTACAACTCACTGGGGCGGCAGGCCAACTTCCTGATCAAATCGGAGTGGTTCTTCTTCCCCTTCAACCTTTTCTTCAGCAGCATCGGCGGGATACCGGTGAAGCGGGGAAAGAGCGGATCGCTGACCGACATCCTGGCCCATGAGTTCCGGACGCGCGAATGGATGCACCTGGGGATCACCCCCGAGGGTACGCGCAAGCCGGTGAAGGAGTGGAAGAAGGGATTCTACTTTATCGCCATGAAGGCGAAGGTGCCGATCCTGCTTATCGGACTGGATTACGGCAGGAAGGAGGCACGCGTGCTGGATCTCTTCTATCCCACCAACGATTACCGCAAGGATATTGTCACCATCAAGTCCTTCTACAAGGATGTGCAGGCCAAAAAGCCGGAGAATTTTATTCTCTGATTGAACTTTTCCTGTTCTTACTCACTTTGAACCATTCCTATTCTTCGTCGCCGAAGTTGAGGGAGAGCTGGATCCCTTCGGGCGGCATCAGCTCCTGACCGGTTTCGGCATTCTTCAGTGTGAGCCCCATCAGTCGTATCTTGCGGTCGAGCAGGTCGTCGGCCTGCAGCAGCAACTCCTTTCCCAGGTCAAACAGTTCACTGTAGGTGCGGATGTAATGGCCTACGGTGCGACTGCGGGTGATCACCGTGAAATCGGCGTACTTGATCTTGAGTGTCAGCGTGCGTGCCATGAACTTCTTCTTGTCGGCACGTCGATGTACCTCCAGCGCCAGCTGGTCGAGCGCCGCCAGGATATCGACCATCTCCTCCAGGTCGTCGGCATAGGTCTCCTCGGCACCAAGTGACTTGCGCACCCGCTCCGACTCCACCTCCCGGTCGTCGATGCCGCGCGCGAAGCGGTAGTAGGCGATGCCCGCCTTGCCGAACTCACGCACCAGGTCGATCTCCTCCCACAGCTTCAGATCCTTCCCCGTCTGTATGCCCAGCTCGGCCATCCGTGCGGCGGTCACCCTCCCCACCCCGAAGAACTTGCCGACCGGTAGCTGCTCCACAAACGCCTCTGCCTGCTCCGGCTCGATCACAAACAGTCCGTCCGGCTTCCGGTAGTCGGAGGCAATCTTGGCGAGGAACTTGTTGTAGGATACGCCTGCGGAAGCGGTGAGGCGGGTGCGGCTGTAGATCTTCTGTTTGATCTCGCGGGCGATGAGTGTCGCCGAGCGGTTGCCCTTGTGGTTGACGGTGACGTCGAGAAACGCCTCGTCGAGTGAGAGCGGCTCCACCTTGTCGGTGTACTCGAGGAAGATCTGCATGATCTGGCCGGAGATGGTGCGGTAGTGCTCAAAGCGGGGCATGACGAAGATGAGATGGGGACACTTGCGCAGCGCCGTGACGGAGGGCATGGCGGAGTGGATGCCGTACTTCCGCGCCTCGTAGCTGGCGGCGGCCACCACACCCCTTTTGCCTCCATAGCCCACAGCGACCGGCTTGCCGCGATAATCGGGATTGTCGCGCTGCTCGATGGAGGCGTAGAACGCATCCATATCGACATGGATGATCTTCCGGTTCATAGGGACAAATATAACGGCAATTTGGTACATATCAAAGGGGAAGGATGCTATATCTTCTTTTAAAAGATCTATTTGTGCAATTTTCTTGTATCGGTTGTTCTGATTGCTGCTTTTTATGATGGAAACATTCTCTTCTCCCCAACAACGATCATCAGGACGCATATTCCGAGGCCCTTCTCACACACCGGATCCGTCAGTTGTCTCACTTCTCTCCAAAAATCCGTTTGCAGACCATCTCGGCGCTGATCACCGCCATGGGGAGTCCCGCTCCGGGCGTGGTGGAGGCACCCACATAGTAAAGGTTGCCATACTCCTCGTCGTAATTCTTCGGACGGAGGGCACCGATCTGGCTCAGCCGGTG
>JADLKK010000131.1 GCA_016839025.1 Proteiniphilum sp. | reverse complement strand
CAACTGCCCGGAATCAGGCGGGAATGGCAACAGTCA
Source organism: Proteiniphilum sp. (assembly GCA_016839025.1). Lineage (GTDB taxonomy): Bacteria > Bacteroidota > Bacteroidia > Bacteroidales > Dysgonomonadaceae > Proteiniphilum. The sequence goes on along the minus strand of JADLKK010000131.1, from coordinate 4,867 downwards.
TGGTGTGACGACAGCACGGACGGCTTCAGGAACATAGGCCTCCATTTCAAGGAGAACGCGGTGCCTGGGCAAATCGTGGAACTGTACAGGAAACAGAGGGAAAAAGACACTGCCCCGCCTCCGTCCACATTCTGGGGCAGGATGAGATACATTTTCAGACAGAGTCTGAGAAAACGCTGCGTAACCCTGTCTGCCCCTCTCGTGCTGAGCTGGCTGTACTACGGCAAAAGTTTCGAGGCGATGGTTGACATGGTCAGCAGGCAGGCGGGACATCCCAAGGCAGGGAACGCCGAAAGGATGGGCTGCTCCATTGTCGTCAAACAGATTATTGAAGTGTCCATAAAGAACGGTTTCCGAACGCAGGAGGACTGGGACAGCCACTTTGCCATGAAAGACGCAATTGAGAAAGGCAGCATCGGTGAATGGGCTTTGCAGTCCTTAAAGGACGGGATGGGAGGCGGTGATACCGAATGCTGTCCGACAGCAACGGAGTCCGTCAGCGGTACGGTGCCGCAGGCGCAGCGGGCGGCCGGAAAGAAGAAGATACAGGAGCGGCCGCTTGCGGATTATCTCAAGTGTGGAAACAGGGAGGAAGTCCTGCAATGCATCCGCCGTTTCGTTTCCATAAACACGAGCGCGGTCCACCAGGCACTCCCGTTCTATGTGCTGAAAGACCTACAGCTGGTGGCCGGAATGCACGCCGCCAAGGAGTACAGTGTGGGGATGGCACTGCAGTTCCCCGACCTGCCCTCGCTGAAAAGCGAGAGCGCCATACGGCAGGCGGTCGGCTTCCTGAAGACGGCAAAGCACGTAATCAAAGACGGCAGGGACCAGTCCGCCCCGCTCATCGAAAGCGACGAGAACCGGGAACTGTACCGGACACTGGCGGCAGAAATCAAGAAAATCATCTCTGATGATGAAGCGGAAACGGCCGCCGGATAAGGCAAAATGAGCCGTTTTACATGGTCATGCAGACTTGAATTGTCATGACAATTTAAGACAAGGCCTTATATATCAATCCGTTTCAATTCCCATATACTTTTGCACCGTCAACCTTTTCCCTAAGGTCGGCGGTGCTTCTCTTTTATAAGCCATCGGAAGCGGGGCATCAGGGAACTTTTGAAGATGGTCATCACAAACTTCAAAACTTGATATTTATGATTACCATAGAAAGTCTGGTCGAACAGGGCGCAAACGTGAAACTGGAAGTCACGCCCGCCGACCTGAAGATGTTTGCCGAGTCCGTCGTGCAGCGCACCATCATGGCGCAGCAGGAGGAACGGGTGGCTGCAATGCAGCGTGAGGCGGAAGAGACTTGGCTCAATACAAGACAAGTCCGTGAGTTGTTGAACGTGTGCGATGGCACACTCAACCTGTGGGCGAAGCGCGGCTACCTCGTACCCGTCAAGGTGGGCAACAAGAACATGTATGCCAGGTCGGATGTCCGGCGTGTGCAGACGGGAGGGAAATCCGAGAGTGTGACATCCTATTGCAAGAAGAGAAATGGCTGACATGACACACACCCGACTTGAACTGTGCAACATGATCCGCATGGAGGCGGAACATACCGAAGACACCGGCTTCCCTCTGGAAGTGTTCCCGCAGACGGTTCAATCCGTCATCCTTGACATGGCCCGGTACGAGAACTACAAGACAGAGTTCATAGCGACTGCCATGATTTCGGCTGTATCTGCGGCATTGGGCGGCACCTACCGTATCCGCATCAAAGGCGAATGGCAGAGCAATGCCGCCCTCTACATCATCCTCGTGGGCAGGCCGGGACTGGGCAAGACACCGCCGCTGGAGGCGGCATACCGTCCCATACGGAAGCACGACTATGCCCTATTCAAGGCGTATGAGTCGGAGTTGGAGGCATGGAAAGCTGCCGGGGAAAACGGGAAGAAGCCCGTACTGCGGCGTACCGTCGTGTCCGACTTCACCCCCGAATCGCTCCTGCTGACGCACAACAACAATCCCCGTAGCGTGGTCATCCTCGTGGACGAGATCATGGGGATGTTCAACTCTGCCAACCGCTATACCAACGGACAGCTCATAGAGCAGCTGCTCACGGCATGGAGCGGCGGTGCTCTGGATGTGACAAGGGTCGGCAACACTGTACCCGTACATATAGAACAGCCATGCATCAATATCGTCGGAACCACGCAGACCAAGCGTGTACACGAACTGCTCACGAAAGGCTTCGAGGAGAACGGACTGCTCGACCGTATCCTGTTCGTGCTGCCCAAATCCCGTGAAGTGTCAAAATGGACTGATTGGGATGATGGCGGGGAGGACAGGGCATCTCTGGCAGCGGCACGCTGGGAGCAGATACTTTTCAAGGTTCTTGCCCTTGACTATGATACGGGAGAGGCGCCCCATGTGCTGTCCATGGACAGGGAGGCAAAAGAGTATTTCTTCTCATGGTGGAATAGGAAAGTGGAACGCATCAACCGGATAGAGGACGATGCCGAGGTGGACAGCCGTGAGATGAAGCATCCGGCGCAGGTGGCACGGCTGGCCCTGCTCATGCAGGTGCTGCGGTATGCTTCCGGCGAGAGCCATCTGCAGTCTGTGGATATGGTATCGGTAAAAGCCGCTGTCCGGCTGAACGGTTATTTCGAGGACTCGTACCACCGCATCCGTTCATTCGTGGCAGAGGACATGTGCGAGGAACCGCCCAAGGTACTGCTGTCATTGCTGCCGGACACGTTCGACACGAAGACGGCCATCGCCACAGGCAAGGAACAGCAGAATGTCAGCGAGCGCACGGTGATGAACTACCTCAGGGAACTGTGCAGGAGCGGGTTACTGCGGAAGTCCAAGGCCGGGCATTACGAAAAAGTCATATATGATAAATCTGGAAAATCTAATGAAAACGATAATGAACCGCCAACCCGAAACTGCAACTGATGACCCCTTGTTGCAGCCTGCAGTCTTTGCAGTTTTGCAGTCTCGGAGTACCGGAAAGGTAAAATTCCTGCAAGACTGCAAAGACTGCAGACTGCAAATGGCCGTTTTCATTTGCAGGAATCCACAAAAGAGAGCATCATGAACGGATACAGATTCCATCTTCAGAAATACAGGCCGGGCAGCAAGACCGCCTGTCCGGAGTGCGGCAGGAAGTCCTGCTTTACCCGTTATATCGACGAGGCGGGAGAGATTTCCTTCTCTGACAACGTGGGTATCTGTGACCATATCAACAGTTGCGGCTACCACTATACTCCGAAAGAATACTTCCGGGATAATCCGGCCGTCAAGGAGAGGTTGAGTGAGCAGGAGAGAAACTGCCGCACACCGGTGGCTGCAAGACCGGCAGCGAAACCGATGCCTGAACAGGAGCCACGGATATCCTTTCTTCCCTCCGATTGGGTGGAGCAGTCCATGCGCAGGTACGACATCAACCCCTTATATCGCTACTTCACCAAGGTGGCCGGCAAGGAGGATACGGACAGGCTGTTCCGCCTCTACAGGGTCGGCACGTCAAGGATGTGGAACGGGGCGGCCGTATTCTGGCAGACAGACCGCGACGGCAATGTGCGTGCGGGCAAGATCATGGGCTACGATGCCGCAACCGGACATCGTATCAAGGAGCCTTTCAACCAGGTCAGCTGGGTACATTCGGTAAGGAAGGTGCCGGACTTCAGGATGAAGCAGTGCCTGTTCGGAGAGCACCTGCTGTCGGACACTTCCGCCGCCATGTCCGCCAAGCCCGTAGCCGTTGTCGAGAGCGAGAAGACGGCACTGGTCGCCGCCCTTTTCATCCCGGACTTCATCTGGCTTGCCACCGGAGGGATGCACGGGTGCTTCAACAGCGAGACCATGCAGGTATTGGGCGGCCGGGAGGTTGTCCTCTTCCCCGACCTCAAGGCGACGGAAGAATGGAGACAACGGCTGCCGATGCTGGAATCCTTTTGCAGGCGTGCCACATGTTCCGATATGCTGGAGAGGATTGCGACCGGTGCGCAGCGTGAAGCCGGACTGGACATCGCAGACTTCCTCCTGATGGAGGACACGCCGCAGATGATCCTTCAACAGATGATAGAACGCAATCCCGTATTGCGGTCCCTCATCGACGCTTTCGGGCTCGAACTGATTGATGCGAAAAAAACGGAATGACAGGAAGGCACCGGACAGCTTGCTGTCCCAAGGGAAAGGGGTCGTAAAATCCCGTAGCTTATTAGGGCATTTTCACCGCCTCCGCTCCGCGTCCGGCAGTCAAAAAGCCCATAGCCCTAGGGAATACCTCAGGCTCCAAATATATGCCTCCGGCAATAAAACGGGATTTTACAACAGAAATGACAACCATAAAACGAACAGATACGAGCAATACACAATACGCAGTCTGCCACCTACAGCGTGGCAGCGGCAATGACAGCGGAATGTCATGCCATATAGAAAGAAAAGATGCCAAGGGAAAAATTTATGTGCCGGCCAATGCCAATGCGGACCGGACACATCTCAACCGTGAGCTGGTCAGGTTCCCTGAAGGAGTGCCCAACCGTACCGAGGCGGTACAGCACCGCATCGACACGGCCGGGCTGCGCCGCAAGGTCGGCAAGAACCAGACAAAAGCCATCCGTATCATCCTGACAGGGACACATGAGCAGATGACGAAGATTGCCAATGACGGTAGGCTGAACAGTTGGATCGATGCCAATCTCAAATGGCTAAGGGAGACCTTCGGCGAAGAGAACCTTGTATCGTGCGTACTGCACATGGACGAGAAGACTCCCCACCTGCACGCCACCGTCGTTCCCATTGTGACCGGGGAGCGTATCCGCAGGAAGCGGGAGGGCGAGAAGAAGTATGAGACGAAATCCGGTCCCCGTTTGTCAGCGGATGATGTGATGCGGCGCACCAAATTACA
>JADLKK010000130.1 GCA_016839025.1 Proteiniphilum sp. | reverse complement strand
TATTGTGTTGATGTTGTTTTCAGCGGATCAATTTTTAGCTTTCTGCACTCATTTCCCGATCCACATCCCAAATCTAAAAATCTTTCTCATATTTGAAATAGGTCTCCAGATCCTTGTCGCCACGCCCTGAGAGGGTAAGCACCACCAGCTCGCCGGGTGCGAAGGTCACCTTCTCCAGTGCTGCCAGGGCGTGTGCCGACTCGAGCGCGGGGATGATCCCCTCACGACGGGTCAGCTCAAAGGCGGCACGGAGCGCCTCCTCATCGGTGATCGCCACCACATGTGCACGCCCTGTCTCAGCCAGGTGCGCATGGATGGGCCCGATGCCGGGATAATCAAGTCCTGCAGAAACCGAATAGGGCTCGGTGATCTGTCCGTCCTCCGTCTGCATCAGCAACGTGCGGCAGCCATGCAACACCCCCGCACTACCCAAATGGATGGTGGCGGCGGACTCACCGCTCTCCACCCCTCTGCCGCCAGCCTCAGCCAGCAGGATCGCGACCCGGTCATCCTCCAGATACTCGTAAATGGTGCCGGCAGCGTTGCTGCCTCCGCCCACACAAGCCACCAGCCGGTCGGGATAGCCACGCCCCTCCTTCTCCTGCAACTGCTGCTTGATCTCCTTGCTGATCACCGACTGCAGACGACCCACCAGGTCGGGATAGGGATGGGGACCGATGGTGGATCCGATGATGTAGTGTGTGTCATCCGGATGGCTGCACCAGTCGCGGATCGCCTCGTTGGTGGCATCTTTGAGTGTCATGTTTCCCGAGGTGACCGGCACCACCGTGGCACCCATCATCTCCATCTTCTTCACGTTCACCTGCTGCCGCTCCACATCGGTCTTGCCCATGTAAACGACACAGGGCATCTGCATCAGGGCACAGACGGTAGCAGTAGCCACCCCGTGCTGACCGGCACCGGTCTCGGCAATAATCCGTCTCTTGCCCATCTCGCGGGCGATCAGTATCTGCCCGATGGTATTGTTGATCTTGTGCGCCCCGGTATGATTGAGATCCTCACGTTTCAGATAGATCTTCGCCCCATACCGCTCCGATAGCTGACGTGAGTAGTAGAGCGGTGAGGGACGTCCCACGTAATCACGCAACAACTGATCGAAATCCTGCCGGAAGCGCTCGCTCTCCATGATCCGAAGGTAAGCCTCCCTGAGATCTGTCACGCACCTGTGTAGGATCTCGGGGATGAATGCCCCTCCGAACTGACCGTAATAACCTCTCTCGTTGACTCTGAATTGCTGCATAGCTTGTTGTGTATAATAGTTTATTATCGTTTACCTTGGCTCTGAAACTTAAAAAGCCCGTCGCAGGATTGCGACAGGCTTTTATATTTTTTAGTGATGAACTATAAATGCACGATGCTACTCCTTACGACTTGTGAGTTGTAAGCAGCGCCACCAATATCCGTTCATCAATTTGTTCGTCATAATTCTTTCAATTGTCTGCAAAGAAATAATATTTGAAATGAATTTGCAACTCTTTCCCAAATTTTAACACAATATTTTCTCACCCCACCGGTTCCGCATCAAACCCGGTACGCTTGATGGTTTTCAGAATATCCTCCCTCTCGAGCTGATCCGTCTCCACGGTCAGTATCTTATCGGGGTTATCTATATCCACCTTCCAAGACTGAATCCCCTCTTTCCTGTCGAGGAAAGGAGTCACCTTGGCAAGACAATTGGTACAATTGATATTTGTTTTAAAACGCAGGGTTTTCATCATTTGTCATTTTAGGGGATGGATGTGTACGGACTGAATACCAGCCAATCGCCATTCATCTGTTTGGTAAGACAAAAATGACACCGGTTTTGTTCACGCTGAACCGGGAAAACCTTTAACTTTGGAACAGAAATGCACATGACCGACATTGTCGTTCAAAAGAGATTCACCAGCACCTTGCAGGCTGTATACGTTTATTCATCAGCAATTTGCAACATCTTGAATCATATGAAAAAGTTAATCTACCTATTCGCAGTGGCAGCACTGCTGGCTGCCTGCTCGGGTCCAAAGGGGATGGTTAAAATTGAACCGAACGGAAGTGAAATGGCAGAGGAAGATTCTGTCGAATATGAATTAATTGTCTTCGACCCGGGATTTGAGACCTGGTACATGCTTCAGAACTCCCCAGCCAGATACCGCTCCCAACAGTACTACGAGAACTGGAACAGGCAATATGTATCGGAATGGAATTACCTGGCAACACAGTCCCGCAGAAAATCATTCTTTCAGTCCATTATGGGGTATGAACCGGGTGTGGATTATGGATTTGACCTGAATCACAAGCTGTTCTATTATTTTCAGTATGTGGAGCATGTGCTGCGGATACCCATTCTTCCCAACGGTCCTGTAGGGATGATATTTTAATCCACTCAGTCCTTACAGGAATATTTTCAGATTCAGCGCTTTTCAGTAAGTGAGTGCAGGCTTTCATTCGCTCCGGTAATATTGTTGTCCATCCTGTTGAAATTGATATAAAAATCGAGTGACGCTCATAAACCATTTTTTTTCATCTCTGATTTATAATAACTATTTTTGGTTATGATTGAAACAGACAGGGAACATACTGTATTGAAAACATCCAACAAGCAAAAATGGATACGTCTGCTTGTTGCTGCCGGTATACTACCGGGAGTGATCCTCATCTTCAGCCGCAGTTCATTGCTTTCCGAGGCATATATGCGAACCGCTTATCCCGTGATTGCGACACTCTTCTCATTTATCTCAGGCATATTTCCTTTTTCACTATATGACCTTTTTATCGTTGCGTCATTGATATGGCTCACCGGCATGATACTGAGGGTTATACTACGTAAAACCACCCTATTTGCTTTCTTTTATTCACTGCTGCGGTCCACTCTGATCGTTGTGGCCTGGTTCTATCTGAGCTGGGGCATCGCCTACTTCAGGGATGATTTTTATACACGGAATGAGGTGAAGGAGGTGCCATTCGACAAAGAGAGTCTGCACAATGTGACCCTCCATTTTATAGAAAATGTCAACCGCTTTTACGTGACCTGCGATGAGATGAATAAAGAGGACGTGCGTGATGAGATTGAGCGCTCATACCATCAACATCACCAGATGTTACGGCTACGCGACCCCAACGGAAAAAGAAGGGTAAAGGCGATGATCTTCGAGCCGATCTATTCAAAAATGGGTGTTTCGGGTTACTTCGGTCCCTTTCTCAACGAGATCCATGTGAACAACTACAGCCTGCCATTCACCTATCCCTTCACGCTGGCACATGAGATGGCACACCAGTACGGCATCGCCCCTGAATCGGAAGCCAGCCTCTATGCCTTTATCGTGTGTGCCGGCAGCAGCCACCCGATGGTGCGCTACAGTGGCTACATCTCGGTGATGGGCTACCTGTTGCGCGATGTAAGACGTCTGTTGCCTGACAGGTATGAACCGCTGTTGAAATCCATCCGCCCCGAGATCATTGCCGACCTGCAACGAAACAGCGACCACTGGATGGCAGCGCGCAACGAAAAGCTCTCCGATGCCCAGGACAAGATGTATGACACCTACCTGAAGACAAACCGTGTGAGTTCGGGTCGTGACAACTACTCCGAGGTTGTGGGGCTGTTGCTCTCCGTTTATGACCTGCTGGTAGATCCGGTTAAAACGACCTCCTCTTCAGCCGGAGGCTATTGGTCACCACACTGACCGAGCTGAGCGCCATGGCGGCACCGGCGATCATCGGGTTGAGCAGGAAGCCGGTGAAGGGATAAAGCAATCCCGCAGCGATGGGGATGCCGATCACGTTGTAGATAAATGCCCAGAAGAGGTTCTGCCGGATCGTCCGTACCGTGGCCCGGGAGAGATGAATGGCCCGGGGAACCTTCTTCAGGTCGGAGGAAATGATGGTCATCTTCGCCACATCCATCGCGATATCGCTGCCGCTGCCCATGGCGATGCTCACGTCGGCCTGCGCCAGCGCACCGCTGTCATTGATGCCGTCACCCACCATCGCCACCGTGCGACCCTGCTGTTGCCGTTTCTTCACCAGCTCCACCTTCTCTTCAGGCAACACACCACCCCGGTAGTCGGTTATACCCAGCTCGGCCGCCAGTGCCGCCGCCACCTTCTCATTGTCGCCGGTATAGATGGCCACATCGATCCCCATACTGTGCAGTTCTGCAATCGCCTCCCTCGAGCCGGGTTTCATCTTGTCGGTGATGCCCACCACACCAAGTGCTTTCTCACTGTCGGTAAAGACCGAAACGGTATGGGCCGCATCCATCTCCAGGTAGACCTGTTGCTTCATATCGGCAGGGATCACCACCCCTTTCGATGCCAGGTATTGCAGATTGCCGACATAATACATCCCACCCTCATACGTTCCCTCAATGCCCTTACCGCTCACCTGCGTCACGGTGACCCCGTCGAGCAGGGTGCTGTTCCCTCTCAACTCGGCGGTGATGGCATCAGCCAAGGGGTGTTCGGAACACTGCTCGATGCTATAAAGGATATCACGGTGCAGGGGTGTGGCATCGAGCGACCAGGTGATGGCAGTCACCTGCGGCCTCCCCTCGGTGATGGTGCCTGTCTTGTCGAGCACCACCACATCTACCCTCTTGGCAGTCTCCAGGCTCTCTGCATCCTTGATCAGGATCCCCTCGTCGGCACCCCTGCCGATGCCCACCATAATGGCTGTGGGTGTCGCCAGTCCCAAGGCACAGGGGCAGGCGATCACCAACACCGTCACCATGGTCAACAGACCATATACAAAGCCGTTCTCACCTCCAAAGAGAAGCCAGACAACGAAGCTTAGCAGTGCGATCCCCATCACCACCGGTACGAACACCGATGCGATACGGTCCACCAGTCCCTGCACGGGTGCCTTGCTACCCTGTGCCTCATCCACCGTGCGGATGATCTGCGCCAACAGTGTATCTTTCCCCACCTTGTCGGCCCTGAAG
>JADLKK010000011.1 GCA_016839025.1 Proteiniphilum sp. | reverse complement strand
CTGGGAACAGGTAAAAACCATTGCCGAAGAAAAAATGACCGACTTGAACTGCTTCACGGTTGAATCCGCAATGCACATGGTAGCGGGAACGGCTCGAAGCATGGGTATCACAGTGAAAGGGGATTTCCCGGAAATGAATCATAATTAAAACTTCAATTGAGACATGAGTAAACTGACAAAAAACCAAAAGTTGGCTTTGAGCAAGATTGAAGTGGGTAAGACCTATACACTGAAAGAAGCATCGGTGCTGGTGAAGGAAATCACCAACACCAAATTTGATGCCTCCGTAGATATCGATGTACGCCTCGGCGTAGATCCGCGCAAAGCTAACCAGATGGTGAGGGGCGTTGTCTCTTTGCCGCACGGAACAGGTAAACAAGTAAGAGTTCTTGTATTGTGTTCTCCGGAGGCTGAGGCCGATGCGAAAGCAGCGGGCGCAGACCACGTGGGACTCGATGAATATATCGACAAGATTAAAGGAGGTTGGACCGATGTGGATGTGATCATCACACAACCGCAGATCATGGGTAAGATCGGAGCGCTGGGCCGTATTTTGGGTCCCCGCGGACTGATGCCTAACCCCAAGAGCGGCACTGTTACCCCCGACGTGGCCAAGGCCGTGCAGGAGGTAAAACAGGGGAAGATCGACTTTAAGGTAGACAAAGCCGGTATCATTCACACCTCGGTTGGAAAAGTATCTTTTACGCCGGAACAGATTCGAGACAACGCGAAAGAATTTATTCAGACGTTGATCAAACTGAAACCGACTGCGGCAAAAGGTACCTATGTGAAGAGTATTTATCTTTCCAGTACGATGAGTCCAGGTATCAAAGTGGACCCGAAATCGGCAGAAGAAATCTAATGAACGAAACAGAAATCTATGAAAAAGGAAGATAAACAACAAATAATCGCACAGATCGCAGCCAATCTCCGGGAATATGAAAACTTCTACCTTGCTGATCTCGCTACGCTTAACGCGGCAAAAACCAGCAAGCTGAGAAGAGAATGTTCCAAGGAGGAGATCAAGCTGATGGTGGTGAAGAATACCTTGCTGCAGAAAGCTTTCGAATCGCTCGAAGGAAATTATGAAGAGCTCTACCCCATCCTGAAGGGTAACACGGCCATCATGTTCTCCAACGCGGCGAATGCTCCTGCCAAACTGATCGACAGGTACAAGGCCGACAAAGTACCCGCATTCAAGGGAGCCTACGTTCAGGAGAGCTTCTTTGTGGGTGCCGGGGCATTGAAGGATCTGATCAGCATCAAGAGCAAGACAGAGCTGATCGGCGATGTGATCGCACTGTTGCAGTCACCTGCAAAGAATGTGATCTCCGCACTCCAGTCGGGCGGCACGCTGCTCCACGGAGTACTCAAGACATTGTCGGAGAAAGAGGAAGCCTGACAGTCAGTCGGCCATTTTTTCCGCATGCCCCCTGCTCCGGCAGTACGGTGGAGATCACCTTCCCCAAAATCAACATCAACAAAACAGAATTAGTAATCAATTTAAACCAATACAACAATGGCAGACTTAAAAAAATTTGCTGAAGAATTAGTAAACTTAACCGTAAAAGAGGTAAACGAACTGGCTGAAATCCTGAAAACGGAGTACGGCATCGAACCGGCTGCTGCCGCTGTAGCCGTAGCTGCAGGTCCTGCAGCTGCTGAGGCAGTAGTGGAAGAAAAGACCTCTTTCGACGTGATCCTGAAGAGTGCAGGTTCCGCCAAGCTGGCCGTAGTGAAGGCAGTGAAGGAACTTACCGGTCTCGGCCTGAAAGAAGCCAAGGACTTGGTGGACGGAGCTCCCAGCGAATTGAAAAAAGGTGTAACAAAAGACGAAGCAGATGCTTTGAAAAAACAACTTGAAGAGGCTGGAGCAGAAATTGAGCTTAAATAACATTACCCTAAATTAGGTTAATATGGTTAGGAATCTTCTACCGGAAGATTCTTAACCTTTTGTGTCAATATATATTAGGTTCAAAAACGCATATCCATGTCTTCAAATAACGCCAACCCAAGAATCAATTTTGCGTCGATCAAAAATCCACTCCACTTCCCCGATTTCCTGGAAGTACAGCTGAAATCGTTTCAGGATTTTCTCCAACTGGACGCACCTCCCGAAAGCAGAAAAAACGAAGGATTGTATAAGGTTTTTACAGAGAACTTCCCCATAGCGGATACCCGTAACAACTTTGTCCTTGAGTTTTTGGATTACTATGTGGATCCCCCGCGCTATACCATTGATGAGTGTATCGACAGAGGTCTCACCTACAGTGTGCCACTGAAGGCCAAGCTCTATTTGTACTGCACCGATCCCGACCATGAAGACTTCACCCCCGTGATCCAGGATGTATACCTGGGCACTATTCCCTACATGACCGACAAGGGTACCTTCGTGATCAACGGCGCGGAACGGGTCATCGTATCGCAGCTGCACCGTTCACCGGGCGTATTCTTCGGACAGAGCATGCATGCCAATGGCACCATTCTCTACTCTGCCCGTATTATTCCGTTCAAGGGGTCATGGATTGAGTTTGCCACCGACATCAACAGCGTGATGTATGCCTACATCGACCGCAAAAAGAAATTACCCGTCACCACACTGCTGCGCGCCATCGGTTTTGAGAGCGACAAGGACATTCTCGAGATCTTCGACCTGGCAGAAGAGGTGAAGGTGAACAAGACCAACCTGAAGAAGGTAAGCGGACGCAAGCTGGCAGCCCGCGTGCTGAAATCGTGGATGGAAGACTTCGTGGATGAAGACACCGGTGAAGTGACCTCCATCGAACGCAACGAAGTAGTGATTGAACGCGAGACGGTACTGGAACCCGAGCATATGGACGACATCCTGGAATCGGGTGTCTCCTCCATCCTGTTGCACAAGGAAACCGCGAACACCTCCGATTATTCCATCATCTACAACACCCTGCAGAAAGACCCCAGCAACTCGGAGATCGATGCCATCAGGCATATCTACAGGCAACTGCGCAGTGCCGAGCCGGCCGACGACTCAAGTGCCCGCGAGGTAATCAACAACCTCTTCTTTTCCGAGAAACGGTACGACCTGGGAGATGTGGGTCGTTACCGCATCAACAAGAAACTGAACCTCGATATCAATGTCGATACCCGTGTACTCACCAAGGAAGACATCATCGAGATCATCAAATACCTGATCGAACTGATCAACTCCAAGGCGGTGGTCGACGACATCGACCACCTCAGCAACCGCCGTGTGCGCACGGTGGGTGAACAGCTCTACACCCAGTTCGGCGTGGGACTCAACCGCATGGCGCGCATCATCCGCGAGCGGATGAACGTGCGTGACAACGAGGTCTTCACGCCAATCGATCTGATCAATGCGAAGACCATCTCCTCGGTGATCAACACCTTCTTCGGCACCAACGCGCTCTCGCAGTTCATGGACCAAACCAACCCGCTGGCGGAGATTACCCACAAGCGCCGGCTCTCGGCCCTCGGTCCCGGTGGTCTCTCCCGTGAACGTGCCGGTTTTGAGGTGCGTGACGTGCACTTCACCCACTACGGTCGTCTCTGCCCCATTGAAACGCCGGAAGGACCCAACATCGGACTCATCTCCTCCCTCTGCGTGTACGCCAAGATCAACGATCTCGGGTTCATCGAGACCCCCTACCGCAAGGTGGAGAGCGGCAAAGTGAATACCAAGAACGACGAGGTGATCTATCTGGCGGCCGAAGAGGAGGAAGACAGATTGATTGCACAAGGCAATGCCCCGCTCGACGAGAAGGGCAATTTCATCAATCCACGGGTGAAAGCACGGCAGGATGCCGACTATCCGGTGATCGCACCCGAAGAGGTGGAGCTGATGGATGTATCGCCCATGCAGATCGCCTCTATCGCGGCATCCCTCATTCCTTTCCTGGAACATGATGATGCCAACCGTGCCCTGATGGGATCAAACATGATGCGCCAGGCAGTGCCACTGATGCGTACCGAAGCCCCCATCGTGGGTACCGGTATAGAAAGCCAGCTGATTCACGACTCACGCACACAGATCATGGCGGAGGGCAATGGGGAGATCATCTACGTAGATGCCACCACCATCAAGATCAAATATGAACGCAGCGAAGAGGAGGAATTCACCAGCTTCGACGATGCAGTGAAAAGCTATTTCATACCCAAGTTCCGGAAAACCAACCAGAACACCACCATCGACCTGCGTCCCATCTGTGAAGTTGGACAAAAGGTGAAGGCAGGCGACATCCTCACCGAAGGGTACGCCACAGAGAAGGGAGAACTGGCCATCGGTAAGAATCTGAAGGTAGCCTTCATGCCCTGGAAGGGGTACAACTTCGAGGATGCCATCGTCCTCAACGAGCGGATGGTGAGCGACGATGTCTTCACTTCGGTGCATGTGGAGGAGTTCGCCCTGGAAGTGCGTGAGACGAAGCGCGGACTGGAAGAACTCACCTCCGACATCCCCAACGTGAGCGAAGAGGCCACCAAGGATCTCGACGAGAGGGGTATCGTACGCGTGGGTGCACGCATCAAACCGGGTGATATCATGATTGGCAAGATCACCCCCAAGGGGGAATCAGACCCCTCACCCGAGGAAAAACTGTTGCGCGCCATCTTCGGCGACAAGGCAGGCGATGTGAAGGACGCATCGCTGAAGGCATCCCCCTCACTGAAAGGAGTGGTCATCAGCACCAACCTCTTTTCCAAGGCATCCAAAAAAGGAAAAACCAAGCTCTCCAGCAAGGCACTATTGCCCAAACTCGATGAGGAGTATGAGCAGAAAATGGAAGAGCTCAAAAAAGTATTGATTGAAAAGCTGCTGCTCCTTAGCGAAGGAAAGACATCTGCCGGAGTAAAGGATTACACCAACATGGATATCGTGCCCAAGGGTGCCAAGTTCACCCACAAGGTACTGAATGAGATTGATTTCCAGTCGGTACAGCTCAACAAATGGACATCCGACAGCCACAAAAACGAATTGATCCGTGCCACGGTGATCAACTACCTGCGCCGTTACAAGGAGCTCGATGCTGAACTGAAGCGCAAACGGTTCGATTTCACCATTGGTGATGAGCTGCCCTCCGGTATCATGCAGATCGCAAAGGTCTATGTGGCCAAGAAACGGAAGATCCAGGTGGGTGACAAGATGGCCGGCCGCCACGGCAACAAGGGTATCGTCTCGCGTATTGTACGCCAGGAAGATATGCCTTTCCTTGCCGACGGAACACCGGTAGATATCGTACTCAACCCGTTGGGCGTACCCTCCCGTATGAACCTGGGACAGATCTTCGAGACCGTACTCGGATGGGCCGGCAAGGAGCTGGACATCAAGTTCGCCACACCCATCTTCGACGGAGCATCGCTCGATGACCTGAACGAATGGACCAGCAAGGCAGGAGTACCGGCATACGGTAAAACCTATCTCTACGACGGTGGTACCGGCGAGCGGTTCGATCAGCCTGCCACAGTGGGCATCATCTACATGCTGAAGCTCGGCCACATGGTGGAAGACAAGATGCACGCCCGCTCCATCGGCCCCTACTCGCTCATCACACAGCAACCGCTTGGCGGTAAAGCCCAGTTCGGTGGACAGCGTTTCGGAGAGATGGAGGTGTGGGCACTCGAAGCTTTCGGTGCTGCCCATATTCTCCAGGAAATCCTGACGGTGAAATCGGACGACGTGGTAGGACGCTCCAAGGCCTACGAAGCAATCGTGAAAGGGGAGGCGATGCCCTCGGCAGGTATTCCCGAATCACTCAATGTGTTGCTGCATGAGCTGAAGGGGCTGGGACTGAACCTCAGTCTGGATTAATTCATTCCGCATCACCCCGGGGAAAGGAAGTTGCTGGCAGCATCCACTCCGGGCAGATATGGAAACACAAACAAGATTCCGATAACTCTTTATATACAGAAGATATATGGCATTTAGAAAAGACAACAAGATAAAGAGTAGCTTTTCAAAAATCACGATTGGGCTGTCATCTCCGGAATTGATTCTGGAAAACTCTTTCGGTGAGGTACTCAAACCTGAGACCATCAACTACCGAACTTACAAGCCTGAGCGCGACGGTCTGTTCTGTGAACGGATCTTCGGACCGGTAAAAGACTACGAATGTCATTGCGGCAAGTACAAGCGTATCCGCTATAAAGGCATCGTCTGCGACCGTTGTGGCGTGGAGGTGACGGAGAAGAAGGTACGCCGTGAGCGTACCGGACACATCCACCTGGTAGTTCCCGTCGCACACATCTGGTACTTCCGTTCACTGCCCAACAAAATTGGGTACCTGCTGGGTATCCCCACCAAGAAGCTCGACTCCATCATCTACTACGAGCGCTATGTGGTGATCCAGGCGGGAGCACTGGAAGAGAAGGTGACAGAGAGAGACCTGCTCACCGAAGAAGAGTACCTCGACCTACTGGAGACCCTCCCGCGTGAGAACCAGCTGCTGGAAGAGAGTGATCCCAACAAGTTCATCGCCAAGATGGGTGCCGAGGCGATCCTCGACCTGCTGGAACGACTCAACCTCGACAAGCTGGCCAACCAGTTGCGTCACCGCGCCAACACCGACACCTCGCAACAGCGCAAGAACGAAGCGCTGAAACAACTGCAGGTGGTGGAAGCCTTCCGTGGCTCAAAGAACATCAACAAGCCGGAGTGGATGATCATGAAGGTGATCCCGGTGATCCCGCCCGATTTGCGGCCGCTGGTGCCGCTCGATGGCGGCCGTTTCGCCACCTCCGACCTGAATGACCTCTACCGCCGGGTGATCATCCGCAACAACCGGTTGAAACGACTGATCGACATCAAGGCTCCCGACGTGATCCTGCGCAACGAAAAGCGCATGCTCCAGGAGGCTGTAGACTCGCTGTTCGACAACTCCCGCAAGTCGAGCGCCATCAAGACCGAATCGAATCGCCCGCTCAAATCCCTCTCCGACAGCCTGAAGGGGAAGCAAGGCCGTTTCCGTCAAAACCTGCTTGGTAAGCGTGTCGACTACTCCGCCCGCTCGGTGATCGTGGTGGGTCCGGAGCTCAAGATGCACGAATGCGGTCTGCCCAAGGATATGGCGGCCGAACTCTATAAGCCGTTTATCATCCGTAAGCTGATTGAAAGAGGCATCGTCAAGACGGTGAAATCGGCCAAGAAGATTGTGGACCGCAAGGAACCGGTAGTGTACGACATCCTTGAGTATGTGATGAAGGGACACCCGGTACTGCTGAACCGTGCCCCTACCCTGCACCGTCTGGGTATACAGGCGTTCCAGCCCAAGCTGATTGAAGGCAAGGCCATCCAGTTGCACCCTCTCGCCTGTACGGCCTTCAACGCCGACTTCGACGGGGACCAGATGGCGGTGCATCTGCCGCTGGGCAACGAGGCGATCCTTGAGGCGCAGCTGCTGATGCTGGCTTCACACAACATCCTCAACCCCGCCAATGGCGCCCCCATTACCGTACCTTCACAGGACATGGTGCTGGGTCTCTACTACATCACCAAAATCCGCCCCGGCGCCAAAGGGGAAGGAATGACCTTCTATGGGGAAGAGGAGGCGATTATTGCTTACAACGAACGGAAAATTGCACTGCACGCACTGATCAAGGTGATCGTCGACGATATCGACGAGAACGGAGATCCCATCCGCAAGATGCACGAGACCACCGTGGGACGGGTGATCGCCAACGAGGCCATTCCCAAAGAGGTGGGTTACATCAACGAACTGCTCTCCAAGAAATCGCTGCGCGACATCATCGGCAAGGTGATCAAGACCTGCGGCGTGGCCCGCACGGCGCAGTACCTCGACGACATCAAGGACCTGGGGTACACTGCTGCCTTCAAGGGAGGCCTCTCCTTCAACCTGGAGGATGTGATTATCCCCGAGGAGAAAGAGAAACTGATCCAGGATGGTTATGCCGAGGTGGAACAGATCATGGAGAACTACAACATGGGGTTCATCACCTACAACGAACGTTACAACCAGATCATCGACACCTGGACGCACATCAACTCCAAGCTCTCCAACATCCTGATGAAGCAGCTGGCGGAAGATGACCAGGGGTTCAACTCTGTATACATGATGCTCGACTCGGGAGCCCGTGGGTCGCGTGAGCAGATCCGTCAGCTCTCCGGTATGCGCGGATTGATGGCCAAGCCGCAGAAGAGCGGTGCCGAAGGAGCGCAGATCATCGAGAACCCGATTCTTGCCAACTTCAAGGAGGGACTCTCGGTACTCGAGTACTTCATCTCCACCCACGGTGCCCGTAAGGGTCTTGCCGACACCGCCCTCAAGACAGCCGATGCCGGATATCTCACCCGTCGTCTGGTGGATGTGTCACAGGATGTGATCATCAACGAGGAGGACTGCGGCACGCTCCGCGGGCTGGTAGCCACCGCCATCAAGAACAACGACGAGGTGATTGCCTCGCTCTACGAACGGATACTGGGCCGCGTGTCGGTACATGATGTGCAACACCCCAATACCGGCGAGGTGCTGGTAAATGCGGGTGATGAGATCACCGAAGATATTGCGAAGAAAATCGACGAGTCACCCATCGAGCGGGTAGAGATCCGCTCTGTGCTGACCTGTGAATCGCATCAGGGTGTCTGCGCCAAGTGTTACGGCCGCAACCTGGCCACCGGACAGATGGTGCAGAAGGGAGAGGCTGTCGGAGTCATCGCGGCCCAATCCATCGGCGAGCCGGGGACACAGCTCACACTGCGTACCTTCCACGTGGGTGGTATTGCCTCGAACATCGCCACGGAAAACAGCATCGTTACCAAGTACGACGGTATCCTGGAATTTGACGAGCTCCGTTTTGTGGAGACCGCCGATACCGAGGGAAAACCCTACAAGGTGGTGGTCAGTCGCCTGGTGGAGATGCGCATTGTGGATCCCAACACCCGGATTGTACTGCTTTCACACAATATCCCCTACGGATCGAAGCTCTACTTCGGTGACGGTGACACTGTACAGAAGGGCAACCTGATCTGCGAGTGGGACCCGTTCAACGCCGTGATCGTCTCGGAAGCAACCGGTAGGATCCGCTTTGAGAACTTCACCGAGAACATGACCTACAAGGTGGAATCGGATGAACAGACCGGTCTGAAGGAGAAAGTAATCATCGAATCACGCGACAAAACCAAGGCTCCCTCCGCACACATCGTGGATGGGAACGACGATATCCTGCGCAGCTACACCCTACCCCTCAGCTCTCACATCGTGAAGAACGAAAATGACGAGATCAAGGCGGGTGATGTGTTGGTGAAGATCCCCCGTGCCGTAGGCAAGGCAGGTGACATCACCGGTGGTCTGCCACGTGTCACCGAGCTGTTCGAGGCCCGCAACCCCTCCAACCCGGCGGTGGTTTCCGAAATCGATGGTGAGGTCTCCTTCGGCAAGATCAAACGAGGCAATCAGGAGATCTCCGTCACCTCCAAGACAGGTGAACAGAAGAAATACATGGTACCGCTTTCCAAGCAGATCCTGGTGCAGGAAAACGACTATATCCGTGCCGGTATGCCCCTCTCCGACGGTGCCACAACACCGGCCGACATTCTCGCGATCATGGGGCCAACAGCCGTGCAGGAGTACATCGTGAACGAAGTGCAGGATGTATATCGTCTGCAGGGTGTGAAGATCAACGACAAGCACTTCGAGGTGATTGTACGCCAGATGATGCGCAAGGTGGAGGTAGTGGATCCGGGAGATACCCGCTTCCTCGAGCAGCAGCTGGTAGACAAGCATGAGATGATGGAAGAGAATGACCGCATCTGGGGCAAGAAGGTGATCGTCGATGCCGGCGACTCACAGATCTTCGAACCGGGACAGATCGTCACCGTACGCAAGCTACGCGACGAGAATAGCTCACTGAAGCGTCGGGACCTGAAACCGGTGGAGGCACGTGATGCCATCCCGGCTACAGCCAACCAGGTACTGCAGGGTATCACCCGTGCAGCGCTGCAGACCACCAGCTTCATGTCGGCCGCCTCGTTCCAGGAGACCACCAAAGTGCTGAACGATGCTGCCATCAATGGCAAGACCGACACACTGGAAGGACTCAAGGAGAATGTGATTTGCGGACACCTCATCCCTGCCGGTACCGGACAACGTGAGTTCGACAAGCTGATCGTCGGTTCGCGCGACGACTTCGAGAAGCTGAATGCCAGCAAGCGCACCAATCTGTTTCAGGAAGCCGCAGTAGAAGAACAATAGCTTTGAAATAACTTTTTTTAAACCCGTGTCCGGTAATCCGGCACGGGTTTTTTTGTTGCGCATGCTCGTTTCATGCATCCATAAACCTACACGTTCGTTTTGCATGATCAATCAAAGTTGAACTTTGGATATTCATGATAAAACAAAGTGCAACTTTAGATATTCATGAAAATGCCTATCTTTGTAAGGTTAAATGCAAATACTCACGAAAAATGAATGATTATGTTATCACGCAAAATAGTTCTTCAGGATGCAGAAAGAGACAGCATTTTCCTTTGGGGTGCACGGCAAACCGGTAAAAGCACGTTGCTGAAAATGCAATTTCCCGACAAGCACTATATCGACTTGTTGAAATCGGATGAATTCGAGCGATACAACCGTCGTCCGGCGCTGTTACGCGAAGAACTCAATTTACTTCCCGTAAACGAATTGATTATTATCGACGAAATACAAAAAATTCCTGCATTACTCGACGAAGTGCATTGGCTCATGAGCAATCGCAACCTTCGTTTCATCCTGAGCGGCTCCAGTGCGCGCAAGTTGCGGAGAAGCGGCGTCAACCTGCTTGGCGGCAGAGCTATCCGAAAGCATCTCTATCCATTAGTGAGCGCTGAGATTCCTGATTTTGACCTCACGAAAGCATGCAACAACGGTATGCTGCCCCGACATTATCTTATAGAGGATGCAGGTAAACGACTGCAAGCATACGTGGGTGACTACCTCCAACAAGAAATCAAAGCCGAAGCGCTTACCCGCAACCTCAACACTTTCTCACGGTTTATGGAAGTGGCTGCACTGAGTAACGGTGAAATTGTAAATTACAGCAACATTGCCACGGAATGCGGCATCAGTGCACCGACTGTGAAGGAATATTTCTCCATTCTGGAAGAGACACTTATCGGATACATGATTCCGGCATTTACCCAAAAAGTAAAGCGCAGGGTGATCCAGTCCCCCAGGTTTTATTATTTCGATGTGGGGATCGCCAATTTCCTGCTCCAAAGAACTGCGCTAAACCCGGGGTCACCGGAATTCGGGCACGCTTTCGAACACTTTATCTTACAGGAAATCATTGCCTACATCGGGTATTGCAAGCCGTTGTTAAGTTTGGCGTATTGGCGTACCACATCGGGTTACGAAGTGGATGCCATCATTGGCAATGCCGATTGGGCCATCGAAGTTAAATCTTCCACCGAAGTGCAATCGCATCATACGAAGGGATTAAAAGCATTTTCAGAAGAATTTCCCGACGCCCGGCTCATCATCGTTTCATTGGATAAATACCCGCGCCGGACCAACAATGTGGAGATCTATCCTGCCACACAATTCCTTTCAAAGATGTGGAACAGCGATTTCTTTTGATATTCTAACAGATGATGCTTCGGCATATTTTTGTCAACTCCGCATTTTTACATACTTTGGGACCAAATATCAGTTGACGAATCAAATGTATGAACCATAATATTATGAATGACTACGGCTTACTGCTGATTTCTTTGGTGATGATCATCGATTGTTTGGCTATCTGGGATATAATAAAACGGAAACATCTTTCGGGTAGTATGAAGTTCTTATGGATTGCAGTCATAATTCTGTTCCCTATTCTAGGTATTACCCTTCACTACTTTGGGGTTTCACTCTCTCACAGGAACAGGAAACTAAAGTAGATGGTTGCAAAACATATATGAGCGATATGAAAAATAAACCCTCCGGTGAGAAACAGGAGATCGGAGAAAAACAGAGTTTTTCAACAAAACCATAAAGTTCAATCTATCTAAATGTGGAAAATATAATTTTTGCAACTGTTGTTTTAACCTACTGTCCGGTCGACTTCTTCAGGTAGTCGTAGATCGCCTGTTGCGCCCGTACAGGGAGTTCATCCGGTGAAGCCAGCTCTCTTTTGAAGACGTTGTTCAGCTGTTCATCCACCCAGACGGCGCTCTGGTTGTCCTCAAGCTGGATCTTCAGGATGTCGATGATCTGCCGCTTCAGCGGCTCCGCGTAAACCGGGAAGGCTACCTCTATGCGCCGGTGCAAGTTGCGTGCCATCCAGTCGGCCGAAGTGAGGTAGGTGGTCTCCTTGCCACCGCTCAGGAAGTACCAGACGCGGGCATGCTCCAGATAGGCATCCACGATGCGTGTCACCCTGATATTCCTGCTGTAGGGCTGGTTGGGTACCAGGCAGCAGATGCCGCGAATGATCAGGTCAATCTTCACCCCCGCCTCGCTGGCACGGTAGAGGGCATCAATCATCCCCTTGTCCTCCAGACTGTTCATCTTCAGGATGATATATCCCTCCCTCCCTTGTTCAACATGTGCAATCTCCTGTTCAATCATCTGGTGAATGGCGGGCAGCATGTTGAACTGGGTCACCAGCAGATGTTTGAAGTCGTGCATGTAGGGTTTCCCCTCCAGCACGCGGAACACCTCGTCGATATCGCGGATGATCTCTTTGTTGGAGGTGAGCAACCCCTTGTCGGAATAGATGCGTGCGGTCTTCTCATTGAAGTTGCCCGTACCCAGGTAGGCATACCCCTTGATCGGATCATCGGGATCGTTGCTTCTCTTGCGCACGTAGGCCAGCTTGGCATGCACCTTCAGCCCCGGCAGGCTGTAGATGATCTTCACCCCCGCCTGCTGCATCAGTTCGGAGGAGAGGTAGTTGTTCTCCTCATCGAAGCGGGCTTTCAGCTCCACGAAGACAGTCACCCTCTTGCCGTTCTTGGCAGCGCTGATCAGGCTGTTGATCACCGCCGAGTTCTCTGCGACGCGGTACTGCGTCACCTTGATCTCCAGTACCTTCGGGTCGAAGGCTGCCTGCAGCAGGAAGCGCAACAGGTAGTCGAACGACTGGTAGGGGAAGTGGAGCAAGAGATCCTGACGGCGGAGCACACGTAAAACGGAGTTATTGGCTTCCAGCTCCGGCACCCGCAGCGGCTGCGGAAGCGTCTGCCGCAGGCTGTCTCCCACCGGGTTGGGCAGCTTCATCAGGTCCGCCAGGTTGAGATAACGTCCTGAGGGGAGCAGCTCCTCCTCCTCGATCTCATACGCTTCGCAGAGGTATTTCAGGAAGTAGTCCGGCATATCCCTGTCATACTGAAAACGGGTCACCGCACCGATCTTACGTCTCCGCACCTTGCGCAGGATCCGCTCGGCGATATCTTTCTGATCCTCGTTCTCGAGTGAGAAGTCGGCATCACGCGAGATCTTGATGCTGTAGCAATCCACGATCTCATAGCCGGGAAAGACGCTCGGCATGTTCGCCTTGATCAGGTCGTCGATGAAGAGGATGTAGTGGTTTCCGCCACAGGAGGGGAGCTCCACGAAGCGTGGCAATCTGGTGTAAGGGATCTTCATGATGGCATAGGTGTAGGAGCTGCTGTCGGCAGGCTTTTTCCTTTTTTTCTTCAGCAGGCTCACCACCTGGTAGATGCGTCCATCCTGGATGAAGGAGTGGATATCATCCTTCAGGATGATCATCGGCTGCAGGTAGGGGAACACCTCCTCGTTGAAGTACTTCTCCACATAAGTCCGGTGGAAAGGCTCCACCGCATCGGTCTGGTAGAGGATGATACCGTTGCGTCGCAACTCCGGGAGGATCCTCTCGTTGAAGATGGCGTAATACTCCTTCTCCTGAGCCGTTACCTCACGGTTGATCTCGATGATGGTCTGCAGTGCCTCCTCTACCGACTCGTCCCGCTTGATGCTCTCCAGCAGGGAACTGTGATAGCCCGACACGCGGATCTTGTAGAACTCCTCCAGGTTGGAGGAGTAGATGGAGAGGAACTTGATCCGCTCGTAGATGGGCAGCCGCTCATCCTTCGCCTCCAGGAGTACCCGGTAATTGAAAGAGAGCCAGCTGATATCGCGTTTGAAATAGGTGTATCCGCAATTTTTCATTGTAACCAGTGGTGGTGCTAAGATTAAACTTCAAAAATAGGAAGTTTGTTCGAAACAATCATCTTTTGCCCTAAAATAAAGATTTCATCTCCATTTTTGCCAAAACAGTTCAAACGAAAGCACAAATGTTGTAAGTTTGCGCATTATTAAGCTACCAAAAGAATGAACAGAAACATAAGCGACTATCTGCTGCTGCTGGTAAAGGGGATGGCCATGGGGGCAGCTGATGTGATTCCGGGTGTTTCGGGCGGTACCATCGCCCTGATTACCGGGATCTACGAAGAACTTATCAACTCCATCAGATCGATCAATCTGAAGGCATTGAAATTGCTCTTCTCCGGCAAGCCTGCCGCCTTCTGGACAGCCATCAACGGCAACTTTTTGCTGAGTGTGCTACTGGGCATCGGCATCAGCATTTTTTCGCTGGCAAAGGGGCTGACCTATTTGTTGCATCACTATCCCATACTGGTCTGGTCCTTCTTCTTTGGCCTTATTGTTGCCTCTGCCATCTATGTGGCCCGCACCATCAAAAACTGGAATGCCGGTGCAGTGGCAGCAGGAATTGCCGGAATCGTGATCGCCTATTTCATCACGGTAATTTCACCAACAGAAGCAAACAGCTCCTGGTATTATATCTTTTTTTCGGGGGTGATTGCCATCTGCGCCATGATCTTGCCCGGCATCTCCGGCAGTTTCATCCTGGTACTGCTGGGTATGTACGCCTTTATCCTGGGGGCTGTGGGCGACCTGAACATCCCCGTGTTGTTGCTATTTGGAGCGGGTGCCGCCATCGGCATCATTGGTTTCTCCAACTTCCTCTCCTGGCTGCTGAAGAGACACCACACCCTCACCATTGCGCTGCTGGCCGGCTTTATGGTCGGTTCGCTCAACAAGATCTGGCCATGGAAAGAGGTGACCGCATCGTTCATCGACCGCCACGGAGAGGCAAAAGCGCTGGCTGAGCGGAACATTCTGCCGGGCACCTATGAAAACCTCACGGGAAATGATCCCTGGTTGTGGGGCGCCATCCTTTTCCTGGTCATCGGTTTTGTCCTGATCTTTGTCATCGAGGCAGCCTCAAAACGAAAAAAATGAAGAGAATCGGGTTAATCTCAGATACCCATGGCTACTGGGACGACAGGTTCGGGACCTATTTTGAACCGTGCGACGAGATCTGGCACGCGGGCGATATCGGCTCGCTGGAGCTGGCCAACCGCTTTGAGGCAATGAAACCCTTCCGCGCGGTTCACGGCAATATCGACGATTACCAAACCCGCATCACCTACCCGGAAAGATTGCGCTTCACCCTGGAGCAGGTGGATGTGCTGATGACCCATATCGGCGGTTACCCGGGACGCTACGATCCCACCATCCGCACACAGCTCCTGGCCCGTCCCCCGAAACTCTTCGTCGCCGGCCATTCGCACATACTGAAAGTGCTTTACGACAAGAAGCTGGAATGCCTTCACATGAACCCCGGTGCAGCGGGAAAGTATGGCTTCCACCGGGTGCGCACGCTACTGCGGTTCGTGCTCGACGAAGGAGATATCCGAGACCTTGAGGTGATTGAGATCGGCCACTTTTCATCACACAATTGACACTCATTTCATCAAAGATGATTAACTTTGTCTCTTCGTTCAGCCACCTGGAATCCTCCCGCTGAACCCAACAAAAAGAAGAGACATGATTTCATTTTTCAGAACCCCCTCTCAGAGTGTGATCGCCGTGGAATCGGCAGTGATCCTATCCCCCGCGACCATGGAGAAA
The DNA here is from genome assembly GCA_016839025.1 of Proteiniphilum sp. Classification (GTDB taxonomy): domain Bacteria; phylum Bacteroidota; class Bacteroidia; order Bacteroidales; family Dysgonomonadaceae; genus Proteiniphilum. The sequence continues at coordinate 26,589 of JADLKK010000011.1, read as the reverse complement.
CTATGCTGGCTGTTCGGCGAGGCTAAAATGCTCGACACCCCTTCCGTCGACACCCCCTTTATCGGTCCCCGCCGTGAGATGATCACCCCCTGGAGCACCTGCGCCGTGGAGATCACCCAGAACATGGGCGTTGATGGCATCACCCGTATGGAGGAATATACACCCCTGGCCGATAACAGCCCTTTCGACTTTGACCCGATGCTGCAGCGCAGATATGAACAGTTGGACCAGGCGCTCTTCACCATAGACCGTCAACCGGAAGCGATCCTTTCCATCGATGACATCGCGGCATACAACGATTCGGAAGGGCTGGCGCTGAGCGACGATGAGATCACCTACCTGAACGACGTGAGCAAGAAGATGGGCCGAAAGCTGACCGACAGTGAGGTGTTCGGTTTCTCACAGGTCAATTCGGAGCACTGCCGGCACAAGATATTCAACGGTCGCTTCATCATCGACGGTGAAGAGAAAGAGCTGTCGCTCTTCCAACTGATCAAGAAGACATCGAGCACCAACCCCAACAACCTGATATCGGCCTACAAGGACAATGTGGCCTTCATCCGGGGACCGCAGATCGAGCAATTCGCACCGGCCAGCGGCGACAAACCCGACTTCTTCTGCACCCGTGAGGTGGAAAGCGTCCTCTCTCTCAAGGCTGAGACACATAACTTCCCCACCACGGTAGAACCTTTCAACGGCGCCTCCACCGGTACCGGCGGGGAGATACGCGACCGCCTGGCCGGTGGCAGGGGATCACTGCCCGTCGCTGGAACCGCAGTCTACATGACCTCCTACCCTCGCCTGGAAGAGAATCGTCCCTGGGAACGGGTGATGCCGCCTCGTCCCTGGCTCTACCAGACACCGGAGCAGATCCTGATCAAAGCCTCCAACGGTGCCTCCGACTTCGGAAACAAGTTCGGGCAGCCACTCATCTGCGGTTCCCTGCTCACCTTCGAGCATGCAGAGAACCGGAAGAAGTTCGGCTACGACAAGGTGATCATGCTGGCTGGCGGTGTGGGCTACGCCAACAGCCGCGACGCCAGGAAAGGCGAACCGAAGAGCGGCGAGAAGGTGGTGGTGCTGGGAGGTGACAACTACCGCATCGGCATGGGTGGCGGCGCTGTCTCATCGGTCAATACCGGCGAGTATTCCTCCGGCATCGAGCTCAACGCAGTACAACGCGCCAACCCCGAGATGCAGAAGCGGGTAGCCAACGTGATCCGCACCCTCGCCGAGTCGGAGGAGAACCCCATCGTCTCCATCCACGACCATGGTGCAGGGGGACACCTCAACTGCCTCTCCGAGCTGGTGGAACAGACCGGCGGGGTGATCGACATCGACAAGCTGCCGGTGGGCGACAAAACCCTCTCGGCCAAAGAGATCATCGGAAACGAAAGCCAGGAACGAATGGGTCTGCTGGTGGAACAACAGGATATCGACCGCATTGAACGGATTGCCGCCCGTGAGCGCTCACCGATGTACGTGGTAGGTGAAACTACCAACGACATGCGTTTTACCTTCCGCAAGGAGGGAGAAGCCAATCCCATCGACATGGAACTGGATGACTTTTTCGGCAAGCCACCGGTCACGGTAATGGAAGACAGTACCCTGGAAGAGCGCTACGAGGATCCGGCATACAGCACCGCAGAGCTGGGAAGATATATTGAGAACGTACTGAAACTGGAGGCGGTAGCCTGTAAGGACTGGCTCACCAACAAGGTGGATCGTTCCGTGACCGGCAAGATCGCCCGCCAGCAATGCCAGGGGGAGATCCAGCTCCCCCTGAGCGACTCTGGTGCCATCGCCCTCGACTACCGGGGATACGCCGGCATGGCCACCTCCATCGGTCATGCTCCCCAGGCAGCGATGGCCGACCCGGCTGCCGGCTCGGTGCTGGCAGTATCCGAAGCACTCACCAACATGGTGTTCGCACCCCTCAAAGAAGGTCTCCAGAGCGTCTCACTGAGTGCCAACTGGATGTGGCCCTGCCGCAACCCGGGCGAGGATGCCCGTCTCTACAAGGCAGTGGAGGCTTGCTCCGATTTCGCCTCTGAGCTGGGAATCAACATTCCGACCGGAAAAGACTCCCTCTCCATGACCCAACAGTATGGCGATGAGAAGGTCTTCTCTCCCGGCACGGTGATCATCTCCGCGGCAGCCGAGGTGAAAAACATCCGTCGCATCGCCAGCCCCGTACTGGCCTACATCAAAGGAACCTACCTCTACTATATTGATTTCTCCTTCGACACCTTCAAGCTGGGCGGATCCGCCTTCGCCCAGACCATGGGCAGGGTGGGCGATGAGGTACCCACAGTGAATGACAGCGAGTACTTCAAGAATGCCTTCGCCGCGGTGCAGGAACTCACCAGCCGCGGTCTTATCCTGGCGGGACACGACATCTCGGCAGGGGGACTGGTTACGACGCTGCTGGAGATGTGTTTCGCCAACCCACGGGGGGGACTGGAGTCACACCTCGACAAGATCCGCCATGCCGATCTGATCAAAATCCTATTCGCGGAAAACCCGGGGGTGGTGATCCAGGTGAAGCACCACCGCCTGGTGGAGAAGATACTGGACGATTACGGCGTGGGATATGCCATCGTGGCACGCCCCACCGAGGAGCGCAAGCTGGTGATTGCCAAGGAGGGGTTCCGGCAGGAGTTCGATATCGACCAGCTCCGCGACGTCTGGTATCGGAGTTCCTACCTGCTCGACCGCAAGCAGAGCGGAGAGAAGTGCGCAGCGGACCGCTTTGCCAACTACAAGCAGCAACCGCTGCAGTTCAGCTTCAATCCCTCCTTCACCGGGAAGATGGCAGACCTGGGACTCGATCCCGATCGAACGGAGCGCAGCGGCCTCACCGCCGCGATCATCCGCGACAAGGGCACCAACGGTGAGCGGGAGATGGCCTATGCCCTCCACCTGGCCGGTTTTGACGTAAAGGATGTACACATGACCGACCTCACTTCGGGACGGGAGACACTCGAGGAAGTGCGGTTCGCCGTCTTCTGCGGCGGCTTCTCCAATTCCGACGTATTGGGCTCCGCCAAGGGGTGGGCCGGCGGTTTCCGCTACAACGAGCAGGCGAAAGCAGCGCTCACCCACTTCTACGCACGGGAGGATACGCTCAGCCTGGGCATCTGCAACGGCTGTCAGCTGATGATGGAGCTGGGGCTGGTTTACCCGGAGATGGGAGACAACCATCCGAAGATGGCCCACAATCTGTCACACAAGTTTGAATCCGCCTTTGTCAGCGTGGAGATCCCGCAGAACAGGTCGGTGATGTTCCGTTCGCTCGCAGGCACCCAAATGGGCATCTGGGTGGCCCACGGAGAAGGACGTTTCGTCCTGCCAGGGTCTGACTCGACTTACCATATTGCTGCGCAATATATCTATGACGAGTACCCCGGCAATCCCAATGGTTCCGACTATGCCACCGCTGCCGTCTGCTCACGCGACGGCCGTCACCTGGCAATGATGCCTCACCTGGAGCGCACCATCTTCCCCTGGCAGAACGCCTACTATCCTTTTGCTTTCCGCAAGCATGAGGTGACCCCCTGGATGGAGGCATTCGCCAACGCAAGAGAATGGTTGAAAAAGAGTTAGTTTAAAAACATGAAAAATATGAAAAGACGGATTTTTTTTAAACTGGCCGGTGTTTCGGCTCTAATGACCTTTGTCCCAAAAGTATTTGCCGGAGTAAAGAGATCTGCAGCCAACAGTTCCAAACAGCTGGTCAACCCTTTCAGTACGAAGGGGCAGTGGTATAAAACGGCGTTACATGTACATACAACCACCAGCGACGGGGATGTGGATGTACCAACCCGATTACAACAGTACCGGGATAAAGGATTTGACGTAGTAACCATTACCGATCACAGGCAGACAAATAACCTGTCGGGGTACTCTTCAGATGACTTCCTGGTCATCAGTGGCATAGAATTTCACCCGAAAACCTATTCGGGCGCACCAGCACACCATCTGCTGGGGATTGGATTACCCCATCCATACGAGTATAACAAAGAGCTGTCGGCACAAGAGATGATCGATGACATGAAAAGCAAAGGGGCAAAGATATTTTATGCCCATCCTTACTGGACAGGCCATGGTTATGCCGAAATGACGGAGGTGTCGGGTTATCTGGGTGTCGAAGTGCACAACGAGGGGTGCCGGAGCACCGATAGTTGCAGTGGCAGGGTTCACTGGGATCAGATGTTGAACAAAGGGCATGTGCTGACAGGAGTCGCAACCGATGATGTGCATAAAAGTGCCAATGTTGGACTGGCATGGACCATGATCAAAGCGGAAAACCTGAATGAGCAGAGTATCCTGGATGCGTTGGAAAATGGTTCTTTCTATGCTTCCAATGGCCCTGTTATTGAAGACTTTTACGTCGATGAAAATATGAAAGTGTCCGTCAAATGCTCTCCGGCCCGTAAGATTGTATTTCGCATCAATGGTTCGGGAAACGGGAATGTCGTTTTGTCAAAAGATTCAAATGAGATGGTCACGGCCGAATGGGATATGAGCAGGAAAAAACCACAATGGGTCCGGTGTGAGGTGATCGATGAGAAGGGTAATACGGCGTGGAGCAACCCGATTTTTTTGTAATTCTATTCATCAACCAATGAAATTCATTACAATCCAGTACTGTTCAATTAACCGCAGTTAATGAAATTAGCAGAACAACCTGGAAAGGAAACAGTATTATCTATATGAATCCGATATTTGAGCACGCGCTGAAGGTGCGTGATTATGAGTGCGATACGCAGGGGCATGTAAACAATGCCAACTATCAGCACTATTTTGAGGTAACGAGACATGAGTTTCTGGAAAAGGTGGGACTCAACTTTCATGAGCTGCACCTGCAGGGCATCGATGCGGTGGTCTCCCGCGTGGAGATCCGCTACAAGGTGCCCCTGATCGGAATGGATCTCTTTCGCTGCACCGTCACCCGGCTGGAGCGGGTCGGCGTGAAGTACATCTTCCACCAGGAGATCATCCGCGAAAGGGATGAAATCGTCTGCGCCAAGGCGAAGATCGAGGTAGTCAACCTGGTGAGCGGCAGGCTGTCGCAGCCGGTACTGTTCGACCAGGCTTTCAGGGATTACATCGGTTAGGAATTGGTGTCAAGCGATCAGCTGAGAGCTGAATGCTTCAACCCAACCCCTGCACCCAAAAAATCTTTCAAAAAAAAGCTGAATGCTGACAGCTGAAAACTGACCACTACAAATGAATCACAAAACCCTCTACCGGATCGCGCTCACGCTGATCAAAGGCGTGGGGGTGATGCATGCCCGCAACCTGATGGAAATCGTGGGCGACGAGGAGGCGATCTTCCGGGAGAGCAGGCAGCGGCTTAAGGCCATCCCCCGGTTACCGGAGAAGGTGATCGATGAGATCCGCAACCCGGAGGTGTTGCGTAGGGCGGAAAAGGAGCTCTCCTTCGTCACAAGAAACAACCTGCAAATCCTTTTCTTCACCGATTCCTCCTACCCGCAACGGCTTACCCAGTGCATCGACGCACCGGTGCTGCTCTACGGTAAGGGAGAGGCTGATCTGAACCGCAGCAAGGTGGTCAGTGTGGTGGGTACCCGCAATGCCACCCGCCAGGGAACGCAGTTCTGTGAAACATTCATCCGTGAGTTGTCTGCATCTGATCCCGACATACTGGTAGTGAGCGGTCTGGCTTACGGAATCGATATCAGTGCCCACCGCTCGGCACTGAAAGAGGGTCTCTCCACGGTGGCGGTACTGGCCCACGGCTTGGATCGCATCTATCCCTCCCCGCACCGGCAGACCGCCGTAGAGATGTTGAGAACGGGACTGCTGCTCACTGAGTTCCCCAGCGAGACCAACCCCGATCGGCATAACTTCGTGAAACGCAACCGCATCGTGGCCGGCATGGCCGACGCGGTGGTGGTGATCGAGTCGGGCGAGAAGGGGGGATCACTCACCACCGCCGACATAGCCAACTCCTACTTCCGGGAGGTGTTTGCGCTGCCGGGGCGCGTGAAGGACCAGATGTCGGCCGGCTGTAACCGCCTTATTGCCGATAATCAGGCAGTATTGCTGCGTAGCACGGAGCAGTTTCTCATCCATATGGGCTGGGAAAAAGAGTTCAGGGGGGTGCAGTCGACACAGAAAGAGCTGTTTCCGGGACTGTCGGAAGAGGAGGAGAGGATCTGCAGTATGCTCAGCCTACATGAACCGATGCAGGTGAACAATCTTTCCGTGGAGTTGAACATTCCTGTCACCGAGCTGTTTCTAACCCTGCTGGAGCTGGAGGTGAAGAATGTGGTACGAGCATTGCCGGGTGGGGTTTACCAACTGGCATGAAAAAGCGACATTTCTCTTTTCAGCTCATCTGAACTTTTTTTTATATCTTTGAGAACGAATCCCATTAAATAAACAATCAATGGCACTACAAATTGGAGACAGGATACCGGAGGAACTCGGGAACGACCAGCATGGAAAACCGGTACAAGCTCGCAGTTTTATTGGCAGAAAGCTGGCACTCTATTTCTACCCGAAGGATAACACCCCAGGCTGCACGGCTCAGGCATGTAGCCTGCGTGATGGGTACAGCGACCTGCAGGAGGCAGGATACGAGATTGTGGGAGTCAGTGTGGACAGCGAAGCATCCCATCAGCGGTTCATCGGGAAACATGGGCTCCCCTTTCCGCTGATCGCCGACACCGAAAAGCGACTTGTGGAGATGTTCGGAGTGTGGAGCGAGAAGAGGATGATGGGCAAAAAGTATTTGGGAACGGTACGTACTACCTTTCTGATAGATGAGCAGGGTGTGATTACCCACATCATGGAAGGGCGTGGTGTGGATACGAAGAACCATGCAGCACAGATCCTGGCCAGCAGATAGGAGATCGAATCGTTTTTTTACTCCCCACGGCATCCTCATTGCCAGGCTGGCAGCAAAAGTGATTGCCGCCGGGATATCGGGCTAAACAGAAACAAACCAACAACATTATGGAACAGGAAAAAGAGAACAGGAACAGTGAGAAACTGAAAGCCCTTCGGGCAGCAATGGATAAGATCGAGAAGACCTACGGCAAAGGTTCCATCATGATGATGGGTGATGAGAAGGTAGAAGAGGTGCCGGTGATCTCTTCCGGTTCCATCGGCCTGAACGTGGCCTTGGGCGTGGGGGGATACCCGCGCGGCAGGGTGATCGAGATCTACGGGCCAGAGTCGTCGGGTAAGACCACGCTGGCCATCCACGCTATCGCCGAAGCACAGAAGGCTGGTGGGGTGGCTGCCTTTATCGATGCCGAGCATGCCTTCGACCGTTTCTATGCGGAGAAGCTGGGTGTCAACACCGATGAGCTGCTTATCTCGCAGCCCGGCAGTGGTGAGGAAGCCCTTGAGATCGCCGAGCAGTTGATCCGCTCTTCCGCCGTCGACATCATCGTGATCGACTCGGTAGCGGCACTCACCCCGAAGAAGGAGATTGAAGGAGATATGGGCGACTCCAACGTGGGCCTGCAGGCACGGCTGATGTCGCAGGCGCTGCGCAAGCTCACCTCGGCCATCAGCAAGACCAACACCACCTGCATCTTTATCAACCAGTTGCGTGAGAAGATCGGGGTGATGTTTGGCAACCCGGAGACCACCACCGGTGGGAACGCATTGAAATTCTATGCCTCGGTGCGCCTTGACATCCGCGGCAACGGCTCACCCATCAAGGATGGAGAGGAGCAGATCGGCCGTCCCACCCGGGTCAGGGTAGTGAAGAACAAGGTGGCTCCCCCCTTCCGCAAGGCGGAATTCGACATCATGTATGGCGAAGGGATCTCCCGCACCGGCGAGATCATCGACCTGGGAGCAGAACTCAACATCATCAAGAAGAGCGGCTCCTGGTACAGCTACAACGAGACCAAGCTGGGGCAGGGACGTGATGCAGCCAAGCTGGCCGTGCGGGACAATCCCGAGCTGGCTGAGGAGCTGGAGAAACGGGTCTTTGATGCTTTGAAAAACAAGTAGGTCGACAGAAGCGGGACTCTCCAAGGGGAATCTCGCTTTTCTCTCTGCCAGTACACCTATTCCAACGCTATTCAACAGAATCAACGGTCCAACCCCGAATCAATTCTATGCAACTTTACCGGTCATTGACAGAAGCAGAAATTTGGGCGCTGAAACAGAACGGATGCAGCTGCACCGACTGGGATGCGGTCACGGTGAAGGAAGGTTTTCTTCCCGAACACATCAGAGATACACAGTTCTCGGGAAAAATTGAACTGGGACTGTTTGAAAAGGAGTTCTCCCTGGCAGGGGGGTTGAAAAAGCATGCCGGCATCAACCGTGCTGTACTGCACAACTGCAGCGTGGGTAACAATGTGGTGATTGAGAATGTGCAGAATTACATAGCCAACTATGCCATTGGCGATGACTGTTTCATCCAGAATGTGGATCTGATCCTGGTAGATGGGCATACCACTTTCGGCAACGGTGTGGAGGTGAACGTACTGAATGAAACCGGTGGACGCGAGGTACACATCAACGACAAACTCTCGGCCCATTTCGCCTATATTTACTCACTCTACCGGCACCGGCCGGTACTGATTGAGCGGATGAAGGCGATCATCGACTATTACTGCAACAAGCATGCCTCCGACCGGGGCACGATCGGCAATGGTTGTATGATCGTAAACGTGGGTTATATCAAGAACGTACGCATCGGTTCCCACACCATGATCACCGGTGCCATGAAACTGAAGAACGGAAGCATCAACAGCAACGAGCATGATCCGGTCTATATCGGCCGCAATGTGATCGCGGAGGACTTCATCATCTCCTCCGGCTCCACGATCGACGGCGGCTCCTTCATTACCCGCTGCTTCATTGGGCAGGCCTGTCACATCGACCATGGCTATTCCGCATCCGACTCCCTTTTCTTCAGCAACTGCCAGGGTGAGAATGGCGAGGCCTGTGCGCTCTTTGCCGGTCCCTACACGGTGACGCACCACAAGTCAACGTTGCTGATTGCGGGCATGTTCTCCTTCATGAACGCCGGATCGGGTTCCAATCAGAGCAACCACATGTACAAACTGGGGCCCATTCACCAGGGGATTGTGGAGCGAGGAGCCAAGACCACCAGCAACTCCTATGTGCTATGGCCGGCCAAGGTGGGAGCCTTCTCGCTGATCCTGGGACGCCACTACCAGCATGCCGACACCTCCAACCTTCCCTTCTCCTATCTGGTGGAGAAGGATAACGGCACCTACATCGCCCCGGGTGTTAACCTGCGCAGTGTGGGCACCATCCGCGATGCAAAGAAATGGCCGGAAAGAGACAAACGAAAGGATCCCGACAAGCTGGACTGCATCAACTTCAACCTGCTCAGCCCCTATACCATCCAGAAGGTATTCGCCGGCATGGAGATTCTCCGCAACCTGCAGGCCACCGCTGGTGAGACATCCGAAATCTACACCTTTCAGAGCTGTATCATTACCAATCACTCCCTGAAAAGAGGGTTACAGCTCTATGAGATCATCATCCACAAGTTTCTGGGCAACTCGCTGATCAAGCGGTTGGAGGGAACACGCTTCAGCAGCAACGAAGAAATACGACGGCAACTCGATCCCGGCACGGAGCCCGGCCTTGGGGAATGGGTGGACCTCTCCGGCCTGATCGCCCCCAAGTCAGAGATCGACACACTGCTGAACCGCATCGAGTCGGGTGAGATCACGCGGCTCCGGGAGATCAACGAGGTGTTTGCCACGCTGCATGCAAACTACTACGTGAACGAGTGGACCTGGGCATGGGATAAGATACTCTCTTTCTATCAGCTGACACCTGAAACCATCACCTCCGCCGATGTGATCCATATCGTACAGAAATGGGAAGAGAGCGTGGTGAACCTCGATGAGATGATCTATTGCGATGCGCGGAAGGAGTTCTCACTCTCCTTCAAGACCGGGTTTGGTGCCGATGGCAACATCCAGGAGAAAGCGCTTGACTTCGAGTATGTACGTGGGGTATTTGACAAGAACCCTTTCGTCACTGCCACCCTCAGGCATATTGAAGTGAAAAAGGCATTGGGCGCTGAGCTGATTGAACGGATCCGTCACATCCGATGAAGTGATTCTATTTTCTGAAACCCAAACCATTCTATGACCGACAAGACCATTCAACTGATTGAGCAATTCAGTCCCCAGCCCATCCACATACCGATCAACAAATGCGAGCTGGAGGAGGTGATCGACACCCTGACCAACCTGATGTTTCCCATCTGCGACTGCCCTGAGGGAATGCAAGTAAAGGGGGGGCTCAGGAGAGCAGCAGAGAAGCTGCATGCCAATATTACCACGTTGCACAACCGGCAGGCTGCCGATGAAAAGACAGAAGCATTTTTTGCACTGTATCCCGCCTTGCAGGAACGGCTCTACAAGGATGCTGCCTGTTACCTGCAGTATGATCCGGCGGCGAAGAGCCTGGAGGAGGTGGTGATCACCTATCCCGGATTCTACGCCCTCAGCGTGCACCGCATCGCGCACACGCTCTATCAACTGGGATTACCGCTTATCTCCCGCCTCTTTTCGGAGCATGCACATGCCCGGGTGGGTATCGACATTCACCCTGCAGCCCGTATCGGGAAGAACTTCTTCATGGATCACGGCACCGGCATCGTGATCGGCGAGACGGCAGAGATCGGCAACAACGTAAAGATCTACCAGGGAGTCACGCTGGGAGCCCTCTATGTGGAGAAGAAGCTATCGGATGTGAAACGCCATCCCACCGTGGAAGACAATGTGGTGATCTACGCCAATGCCACCATCCTGGGAGGTGAGACGGTGATCGGCCACGACTCGGTGATCGGTGGCGGTGCCTGGCTCACGCAGAGTGTCATCCCCTACTCATTGGTCTACAATTCTGTGGATGTGAAGATCCGTACCGTGAAAGATTTCGACGAACCCCACAACTTCGTCATCTAATCCTTCATTCGATCCGTTAATCTGCTAATCAACTAATCCGCTAATCAACTAATCAGTACATCATCATGAAGTATAACAACATTCTGGGCACCATTGGCAATACACCACACATACGTCTGTCAAAACTCTTCCCGACTCAGGAGGTCTGGCTCAAGCTGGAGAAGCAGAACCCTGCCGGCAGCATCAAGGACCGCATTGCGTTGGCGATGGTGGAAGACGCGGAACGAAAAGGCATCATCCGTCCGGGGGATACCATCATCGAGCCCACCTCAGGCAACACCGGCGTAGGTCTCTCTTTTGTGAGTGCCGTGAAAGGTTACCGGGTAATCATCGTGATGCCCGAGTCGATGTCTACGGAGCGGCGGCGCCTGGTTGCCCTCTACGGAGCGGAGCTTGTGCTCACCCCCCGTGAAAAGGGGATGAAGGGAGCGATTGCCAGGGCAGAGGAGTTGCAGCGGGAGATTCCCGGTTCCTGGATCCCACAGCAGTTCACCAACGAAGCCAACCCGCGCATCCACGGGGAGAGAACGGCAAAGGAGATCCTGGCCGATTTTCCGGATGGGCTGGACTACCTGATCACCGGTATGGGTACCGGGGGGCACATTACCGGTGTGGGCAGGGAATTGAAGAGAGTTTTTCCGTCGCTGCAGGTAATCGGCGTGGAGCCGGCCGACTCCCCCATTATCACCGAGGGCCGTTCAGGTCCGCATGCCCTGCAGGGTATCGGTGCGGGGTTTGTTCCCGACACACTCTCTATCACGGTGCTCAACAGTGTGATCAAGGTTGGGAAAGAGGAAGCATATGCGTATACCCGAAGGCTGGCAGGTGAGGAGGGAATTCTGGGCGGTATCTCTACCGGCGCCTCGTTGGCGGCAGTGGCGAAGCAGATCACTGAGCTTGTGGAACCGAAGCGGATTCTCACCTTCAACTACGACACGGGGGAACGTTATCTCTCTATTGAGGGGTTGTTCTGATCATCTCTTCGAGAATTGAAACGGCAGTTTCAACTGTATCTACGGAACGTATCACCACGGAACGTTTTTTCCCTTTTTCCCGCAACTGACACTGACGGGCATGCTGTTGCACGTAGAGCAGCAACTTGTCGAAGGCTGCGGAGCGGTAATAGGGGGAATCGGGATCGCTGATCAGGTTGAGGTTCATCTGTCCGTTCTTCAGCACCACCTTCTCCATGCCAAGTGATTTCGCCAATCTCCGCAGCCGCACGATGCGTATCAGCTCTCTTCCCTGGGGAGGTATCTTTCCGAAGCGGTCTTCCAGTCGTGCGGAGAATTCGAGTATATCGGTTTCAGATGCTATGTTATCCAGCTCCCGGTAGATCGCCACACGTTCTGCATCGTTGGGGATATACATTACCGGGAACATCAGCTCCAGGTCGCTCTCCACCAGCACCTCCTCCACAAACTCCTGCTCTTCCCCCTTTGCCTCCCGTTGTTCGCGATAGAGATCGGAGAACTCCTCTTTTCTCAGTTCCTGCACTGCCTCGGTGAGGATCTTGCGATAGGTCTCGTAGCCCAGGTCGGCAATGAAGCCACTCTGTTCGGCACCCAGCAGGTTACCCGCTCCCCGGATGTCAAGGTCCTGCATGGCAATGTGGATGCCACTGCCCAGCTCGGAGAAGTTCTCGATGGCCTGCAAGCGGCGTCGCGCATCGGCACTGAGTGTGTAGAGCGGAGGTGCCAGCAGGTAACAGAAGGCTTTACGGTTGCTGCGCCCCACCCTGCCGCGCAATTGATGCAGATCGCTCAGTCCGAAGTTCTGCGCATCGATCACGATGATGGTATTCACATTGGGCATGTCAATGCCCGACTCGATAATGGTGGTAGCGATCAGCACATCCTGTTCATGATCCATGAAGTCGGCAATCACCCCCTCCAGTTTCTTCGGATCCATCTGTCCGTGCCCCACGGCGATTCGCACGTCTCGGATCTCCCGCTTGATAAGTGCCTCCAGCTCGTAGATGTTCTGGATGCGGTTGTTCACGATAAAGACCTGTCCGTTGCGACTCATCTCGAAGTTGATCGCATCGCGGATGATCTCGATATCGAAAGTGTGGACCTCCGTCTGCACCGGGTATCGGTTGGGTGGCGGGGTATTGATGGTGGATAGGTCCCGCGATCCCATCAGTGAAAACTGGAGCGTGCGGGGAATGGGGGTCGCGGTCATGGTCAGTGTGTCGACGTTCACCTTGAGCTGCTTCAGCTTCTCCTTTACGGAGACGCCGAACTTCTGCTCCTCGTCGATGATGAGCAGTCCCAGGTCATGAAACTGTACATCCCTGCCCACCAGGCGGTGGGTGCCGATCAGGATATCGATCTTTCCCTCTTTCAGGTTGGAGAGGATCTCTTTCTGCTCCTTGTTGCTTCGTGCACGGCTCAGGTAATCCACCTTCACCGGGAAGTTGACAAGGCGGTCGCGAAAGGTATGGAAGTGCTGGGTGGCCAGCACGGTGGTGGGCACCAATACCGCGGTCTGTTTGCCGTCGGTAGCCGCTTTGAAGGCAGCCCGCACAGCGATTTCTGTCTTCCCAAAACCCACATCGCCGCAAATCAACCGGTCCATCGGCTGCTCACTCTGCATATCGGCCTTCACATCGCGGGTGGCCTTGATCTGATCGGGCGTATCCTCATACATGAAGGAAGCCTCCAACTCAGTCTGCAGGTAAGAATCGCGCGAGTAGGCATACCCCTTCTCCTCCTGCCGGCGGGCATAGAGCCTGATCAGGTCGCGGGCAATATCCTTGATCTTCCTCTTGGTGCGCTCCTTCACCTTCTCCCAGGCACCAGAACCCAGCTTGTTGAGCTGAGGCGATTCACCCTCCTTCCCTTTGTATTTGGATACCTTGTGCAGTGCATGGATGGATACAAATACCGAATCGTTGTTGAGGTAGGTGAGCTTGATCACCTCCTGCACCTTGTCGCCGATACGCAGACGCACCAGTCCGGCGAAACGGCCGATGCCATGATCCATGTGCACCACGTAGTCGCCCGGTTGCAGCTGGTTGATCTCCTTGAGGGTGAGAGCGATCTTTCCTGTACGTGCCTTCTCCGACTTGAGGCTGTACTTGTGGAAACGGTCGAAGATCTGGTGGTCGGTGAAGCAGCATATCTTCAGGGTCTCGCAGGAGAATCCCTCGTGCAGTGTCCTGTTTACCGGAACAAAGGGGATGGAATCGTTGCGGTCTTCGAAGATGTGATGGAGCCGTTTCTGCTGCTTTTCGCTGTCGCTCAGTATATAGAGGGTGTATCCCTCATCCATGAACTGATGGAGCGACTCACCCAGCAGGTCGAAGTTCTTGTGGTAGAGCGGCTGCAGGGATGTATGAAAGCGGAGGGTTGCATCGGGTGTATCCTGCATCTTCGCATCGAACCGCAGCTGACGGAAAGGAGAGATGTGTGAGAGGAACTCCTCCCTGGTCAGCAAATCAGCTTTGACAAACGCCACATCCCTGGGGTCGATGTGCAGTTCATCCTGGTTGAGTGACTCCACACGGCTTGCGACCCAGCGCATATCTTCCACTCCAACGAGACATTTCTCCGGAAGCGAGTCGAACAGGGCTGCCTGTAATCGGCCGTTCCGAGTGAACTCGGGCAGGATACGCACCTCATTCAATTTCTCTCTGGAGAGCTGTGTTTCCAGGTCGAAAGTGCGGATGGTCTCCACCTCATCGCCAAAGAAGTCGATCCGGTAGGGCAGCTCACCGGAGAAGGAGAAGACGTCGAGGATGCTCCCCCTCACCGCATACTGTCCCGGCTCGTACACATAGTCAACATACTGAAAACCATAGTCATCGAGGACCTCACCAACAAAGGAAGCATCCACCCGATCGCCTGTCGAGAGTTTCAGCGTCTTCTCCGCCAGCTGGTCGCGCGAAACAGTCTTCTCCGCAAGGGCATCGGGATAGCTGACAATGATCAGCGGCACCCTCTCATCCTGCAGTCGGCTCAGCGTCTCGGTGCGAAGCACCTCGTTTGCCGCATCAAGCTGTCCATAGCGGGCTGCCCGTTTGTAGGCAGAAGGAAAAAAGAGCACCTCCGGGGAGCCGATTAGTTGTGTCAAATCGTGGTAGAAGTATCCGGCCGATTCGGCATCATTGAGGATGTAGAGACAGGTCTGCGGTATCCTGCGGAAGAGGGATGCCGCAAAGAGGGCACGCGATGACCCCTGCAAACCGGTTACCGACAAGAGGTGAATCCTGTCCAGTAGCGAGCCTGCGGCTGCCAGGTTGGGATGGTGATCCATCCGCTGTTGAAGTTGTGTAATCTCTATTGTTTCAACCATTCAGACGAAAGCACAAAGGTAACCCTTTTTTTATTACCTTTGTCTCGGTTTCAACAAGAAATAGATTTTATGCAGACAGATGCCCGTCATACACCCGACTACATCTTCGAGTCCAGTTGGGAGGTATGCAACAAGGTCGGTGGCATATACACCGTCCTCTCTACCCGCGCCAACACCCTACAGAAGCTATACAAAGACCGCATATTTTTCATCGGACCTGATCTCTGGCAGGAGCAGGAAAGCCCTTGGTTTCGCGAAGACCGCACCCTCTATCCGGAGTGGTGTGATTTTGCCCAGGCCGACCAGCAGCTTGATATCCGTGCCGGCAGGTGGGATGTGCCGGGAGAGCCGATTGTTTTCCTGGTAAAGTTCAAGGCTTTCTTCGCGCAACAAAATGATATCTACACCTCCATGTGGAAAGAGTTTGGAGTGGACTCGCTGCATGCCTACGGCGACTACCACGAATCGGTGATGTTCGCCTATGCCACCGGCAAGATGATTGAGAGCTTCTACCGCTACCACAAGCTGGAAGGGGAGAATGTGATCGCTCACTTCAACGAATGGATGCTGGGAGCCGGAGTGCTGTACATCCGCAAGCATGTGCCCAAGATAGCCACCCTCTTCACCACCCATGCCACCTCTACGGGTCGCTCCATCGCCGGGAACAACCTACCGCTCTACGACCACCTGAAGGAGTACAACGGCGACCAGATGGCACGCCAGCTCAACATGACGGCAAAGCACTCCATTGAGAAGAAAGCGGCACAGCATGCAGACTGTTTCACCACCGTAAGTGATATCACTGCCCGGGAGTGTGCCCAGTTGCTGCAGCGGCAACCCGACGTGGTGACTCCCAACGGTTTTGAAAAAGATTTCATTCCCAAAGGGAAAGCATATGAATCGGCACATGAGAAGGGACGCAGGGTTTTGTTACAGGTGGCCGAGAAGATACTGGGATACGCTGTCGAACCCGATGCGTTGCTGGTTGGCACCAGTGGACGCTACGAGTACAGGAACAAGGGGCTGGACATCTATGTGGAGGCAATGAACCGGTTGCGCAGGATGCCGGGATTGACGAAAGATGTGATCGCCTTTATCATGGTCCCCGGCTGGATCAGAGCTCCCCGTACCGATCTGCAGCTCCTTTTGCAGGGCCAGGAGCCATCGGAAGGATCGCCGCTCCGGCTCGGGAATTCCTTTGTGACCCACGAGCTGGTGGATCCGGAGCATGACAGCATACTCAATCAGGCAGGTCATGCCGGTTTCAGCAATTCGGAAAATGAACGGGTCAAAATCATCTTTGTACCCTCCTACCTCAACGGTGACGACGGCATCTTCAACCTACCTTACTACGATCTGCTGATCGGGATGGATCTGTCAGTCTTCCCTTCTTACTATGAACCTTGGGGGTACACACCGCACGAGAGCGTAGCCTTCTCCATCCCCACCATCACCAGCTCTCTCGCCGGCTTCGGGGTATGGGCACAGAAGCAGGGCGACAAAAAAGGGATGGATGACGGGATCGAGGTGATCCGTCGTGACGACAGCAACCATGGTGAGGTAGCCGAAGAGATTGCGTTGCTGGTTCAGGATTTCTCCCGGAAAAGTGCAGAACAGGTTACATTGCTAAAAAAACGTGCAGCCAGATTATCGGACCGTGCCGATTGGGCTCACTTCATCACCTACTATCAGGAAGCCTACCGCAAAGCATTGCATAGCTCCTTCGTCAGATTGTCCCAGCCCTGCAAACTTAAAGCAGAATAAAGTGTTATATTTGTGTTCTCAAGTCTGATGCCGCTATTCCGATCAGCGGCATTATGTTCTATTGTGGAAGGTGTTATCAACAGTACAAATCAAAAAGAAACAAAAGAGTACCAACAATGATCATACAAACAAGTTATTCCAATACCCCGGTCTGGAGGGACATCCATGTGCATGCAGAACTGCCTGCCGAGCTTCGTCCGCTGGAGGAAATAGTCCACAACCTATGGTGGGTCTGGAACGAAGAGGCGAAAGCCATTTTCGAGACAATGGATCCACAGGAGTGGGAGAAGAGTGGTAAGAACCCGGTCATCCTGTTACAGAACCTCCAGTCAGACACAGCAGCCCGCATTGTCAGTGACAGGGAGATGATGGCACGCATCGATCGCGTCTACCATGCGTTCCGGGAGTACATGACAGCCCCTAAGGACAGTGAGAGGCCCAGCGTGGCTTACTTCAGCATGGAATACGGACTATCACATGTGCTGAAGATCTATTCCGGCGGATTGGGTATCCTGGCGGGAGACTATCTGAAGGAGGCCAGCGACAGCAATGTGGATATGACAGCCGTAGGGTTTCTCTACCGTTATGGTTATTTTACGCAGACCCTTTCGATGGAAGGTCAGCAGATAGCCAACTATGAAGCACAGCACTTTGGCAACCTTCCCATCACCCAGGTGACGAACGAGGATGGCTCGCCAATGCTGCTGGAGGTACCTTTTCACGACCGTCCCATCTACTCCCATGTCTGGAAGGTGGCTGTGGGACGCATCAACCTCTACCTGATGGATACGGATCTGGAGCTGAACAGCGAGTTCGACCGTTCCATCACCCACCAGCTCTACGGGGGCGACTGGGAAAATCGCATGAAGCAGGAGTACCTGCTGGGGATCGGCGGGATTCTACTGCTCAACAAGCTGGGCATCAAGAAAGATGTCTACCATATGAATGAGGGCCATGCAGCCCTGATCAGCGTGCAGCGGCTACTCGGCTATATCAGGGAAGAGGGACTCTCATTCCGCGAATCACTGGAGGTTGTTCGTGCCTCCTCGCTCTACACGGTGCACACTCCCGTACCGGCTGGTCACGATTATTTCGATGAGGCGCTGATCGGCAAGTACATGATCCCAATCGTGCAGCAGCTGGGCATCTCCTGGCAGCAGTTCATGGACATGGGCCGTGCCAATCCGGGAAGTCATGAAAAGTTCTCCATGAGCGTTTTCGCCCTGAACACGGCACAGGAGACCAATGGTGTAAGCCAGCTTCACGGCACTGTTTCCCAAAAGATGTTCCAGCCCGTATGGAAGGGATATTTCCCCGAGGAGCTGCACGTAGGCTATGTGACCAATGGGGTGCATCTGCCCAGCTGGGCTACCTCATCGGTGAAGGCACTCTATGAGAAACATTTCGGAAAGTCATTTTTTGGAGACCAATCCAATCCGGAGATCTGGAAAAAGATCTGGGATGTGAACGATGAGGAGCTGTGGGCACTGCGCATGCGACTGAAGAAGAAACTGGTAGAGTATATCCAGATAGAATTCAAGGAGGGATGGTTGAAAAACCAGGCCGATCCGTCACGGATCATGAACATGCTGGAAGAGGTGAATCCCAACGCGCTGCTGATCGGCTTCTCCCGTCGTTTTGCCACCTACAAGCGTGCCCACCTGCTCTTCACCGACCTGGAGCGGTTGTCCCGCATTGTAAACAATCCGAAGTACCCGGTGCAGTTTATCTTTGCCGGCAAGGCACACCCTGCCGATGGCGGGGGGCAGGGGCTGATCAAACAGATCGTGGAGATCTCCCGTCGCCCCGAGTTCCTGGGCAAGGTCATCTTCCTGGAGAACTATGATATGCGACTTGCCAAACGGTTGGTTTCCGGCGTGGACATCTGGCTCAACACCCCCACCCGCGCGCAGGAGGCCTCCGGCACCTCGGGAGAGAAGGCAGAGATGAACGGAGTGCTGAACCTATCGGTGCTCGACGGGTGGTGGTATGAAGGATACCGGGAAGGAGCCGGCTGGGCGCTGACCGACAAGCGCACCTACGACAACCAGTCGTTTCAGGATGAACTGGATGCCACCACCATCTACTCGATGCTGGAGAATGAGATCATCCCGCTCTACTATGCTTACAACAGCCAGGGTTACTCACCCGAGTGGATCCAGTACATCAAAAAATCGATGTCTGAGATTGCCCCGCATTACACCACCAAACGGATGATGGACGACTACTACGACCGTTTCTACAACAAACTGGCTAAACGGTCGCATCTGCTGCATGCCGACAACTACGCAAGGGCAAGAGAGATCGTTCGCTGGAAAGAGGATACCGCTGCCAAATGGGACTCGCTTGAGGTGGTAAAGCTGGAATTCAACCCGAACCAGCGAATGAAGAATTCCAAGGGCAGGGAGGAATTGTTCGGCAGGGTGGTGATCGACCGCAGGGAGCTACAGTGTGACCTTGGTGTGGAGTGCGTGGTTGTGGACCACGATCCCATGAACAACGAACAGCAGTTCATAGAATCGTGCGAGTTTGAGCTGGTGAAGCAGGAGGGTAGTCTGCTCTACTTCGAGACAAGCTGCGGTCTGAAAGACCCGGGTGCCCACCAGTATGGCCTGCGCATCTATCCGAAGCATCCCGATCTGCCACACCGGATGGATTTTGCCTACATGCGGTGGATCTGATTGTACTTGAGAGAACCACATTTGCAAAAAGCGCCCCTCTTCAGGGACGCTTTTCATTTCACCAGAGCCGATTGCAGGAGTCTCCTGCTATAAACAACGATTGTGTAGATCGTTCATTGAATGAAAAAGAGAGTCAGATAGCGTTGGACAACCTGCATTTCTGTGGTGAAATACCGTATCGTTTGGTGAAGGCATTGACCAGATGGGAGGCGTTTTTGAATTCATACATCCGCGCAATCTCGGTAATGGAAAGATCAGAGCTGACCACCATGGAGCGGATCTCTTCCATTTTCCTCTCCAACAGCCACTGATATGGCGTTTGGCTGAAACTCTTCTTGAAGTGGCGGGTAAATGTCCTCAGGCAGTCGTAACCGCATAGGGTTGCCAGTTCACCAATGGAATTGACCGAGGAGTAGTGTCTCAAGACGCGATCTTCCAGTACCTTTGATTTCGAGGTATGGGGAATCAGTTTCACCAGTACAATCTGATTCTCGGATGAGGTCCGCACCCTGCTTCTGAGACCGTCGGTAAAGGTAAAGGTGCAGGCCGCCACATCTGTCAGGAGATATTCGCGAACCCCCTCTTTCTTACGTTTAGTACTTTTTGCTCCCATATCGTCCTTTGTTGAATGATCCGGTGAAGATTTCCGATCCGAGTGTGATACGGATTGTATAGGTACCAGCGCGCAAACCGGAAAGATGGATCACATCAAAACCCATATCAAATACCTCAAAATAACTTTGTTTGGAACCACCTGTTCCGATTATCTCGATCCAGGCGCCTCCCCGGTAATTTTCCACCGAGATTGCAATCGCATCTTCCATCATAACCGCTTCCACCCTTGCAGGTTCAGTTACGGTCATGCTGAGCATACTCATACTGCTGATGCTGTTGACCCCTGCTACCCGGGTAGTACCACCTTCTCTTCCCAGTTCAATCCTGTCTTCGATTCTATCATTTACCTGAGCGGTACTTTGAAGAGATAGCGGATAGACCGACGAGGCACAAAAAAGGACCATAACCCATGCGAACACCAATTTTCTCATATGCATTATTCATTATGAATTTGTGACACAAATATAGCAATAGAAAGACACCCAAAACAACACGGCTGTGACATTTTAACGGCAGAAATCAAACAACAAGCCTGTATTACAGACAGTTGAAGACTTCATTTTAACGGCAGCTATTCCTGAAAAAGGAAGGTTTCTATCCCATTTTCCGCAATTTTTCGCTTTAGCTGGGACTTTCTCACACGAATACTCTCCACGGTAGTATTCATAAAAGTAGCCAGTTGCCGGTTATCGGCATTACATGCCAGGAGCATCAACAGTAGTCTTTCGTTGGTATTGAATATTTCTCCATCATCCTTCACCCGGGTATAGGCAAAAAAAGTGGCATCATCCGGGGTAAATGTCTTTGCCAGGCCACGCAGGTCACTGTTGGCATTTCTCAGAATCTGTTGCATCTCCTTGTGCACTTTTGGGCTGGAAGAGATGTAGCGTTGCGAGAGTTGCTCGAATTCACCCTGTAAAAAAGTCAAACGATCGGAGATATTGCTGTAGAGTTGTAGCAACCATTTGCGCTTAGCCGCCTCTTCGTTCATGATTGAGGCCTCCAGTTCCTGCTGCTCCATCCTGTGTTCGGCCTGAAGCAACTTCCATTGGGCTTTTCTTCTTACCCTGAGTGCCGACATTAAGACAAAAATCAAAATGATTACCAGCAACAGGGCTGCAATGATAATTCTGGCATTCTGTTCACGTACCCTCAAGGCTTCGTTTTCGGCTTCCGTCAGGTCATATTTCTTCTCCAGTTCCACGATCTGGGTATCGAGCCGATCCATGACCGATTGATCAAAAAAGTCAATTGCTTTTCTCAGGTAATTGTTCGACAGGGAGAAATCGCCTTTCTTCTCCGCAATATTGGCCACATTCAGGTAATAGAGATAATTCTGTCTGTACGTTTCGTCCTCTATCAAGTCAATAGCCATCTGTGCATAGAGCATCGCGCTATCCAGTTGCTCCAACCCCGCGTAACTATTTGATATATTGAAGTATACTCTTGAAAGCTCAATATTCTCATCTTGGTCATTATAGAGTGTAAGTTTTGCTTTTTCCCTGTCCAGGGCTTTTTCCGGTTCACCAGTTATGTCATAGTAAATTGACTGGGCATTGAGGATAAAATAATTTTTCCCTGGCAGACGATTGTAGAAAAACGAGATGGAATCCAAATATGATTTGCCCTGTTCAAAATCTCTTTGTTGCATCTCGTTCCAATAGAGTGCCAGGTAGGTATCGAAGAGATGAATGGAATCCTTTTCCTGGTGTGCAAAGTTGAGTGTACGGAGAAAATAGCTCTCGGCCGAGTCGTAGTTTCTGTTGTTGTAGTGTATGTTTCCCAAAAAATAGTTGATCAGATAACCCAGGGAAGGATCGGGAACGAGGCTGGTTTGAATGAGCTGGTCGGCCTCTCTCAGCGGCTCGTATACCGTGCTGTCTTTCACCCCCATTCGGGTACGGACAATACCCTGATAGGCCAGTGAACGAATGAAATTTCTTTCCCTCGGTTCATGCGAACGATAATAATCACTCACTGAGTTGATGAGTGAGTCACTGGTGAAGTTCACGTAGGTTTTGTCATCAGAGATCACCTTCAGCAGGTCATAGTAGGCTTTTCCTCCACGCGAGAGTTTCTCCCGGTCAATGGTTTTCAGGCTGTCCACAACCAGATGAGGGAAACTGTCAAGAAAGTTGTCCCATTGCATCAAACTGGCTACCAGCTCCTTGTCCTGTCTGTTGTTGCATGCACCCACAACGAACAACAACAGCAAGAGAATAAAGGGGAAGAAATTACTTCGCATTGCGCGTGTTTCAATGATGAGCGACAAATGTACAAGAAAAAATCTGATAAAAGAAACTGATGTCTCATAGGTGTGCCAAAAAGGGCTATCTCATTTACGGAGACAGCCCTTAAAAATAATCTCAATATTCTTATACTACGGATGAATTTTAAATGTAAATGCACCCCATCCACCTACACCTGGAATATACGGATTAACAGTAAATTCAATCGTGCGTGCACATGTGTTCACTGACGCATTTCTGAAATTGTACCATAAAATTGCATCGCCAGTACTGTACTTATCGCCCGTGTCTTGATTGGGTATGATAAGCGACAAATCCTCTGCATTAATCCATACTGTAACTACATCATAAGCAGGAACCCAGATGTTTGGCGAAATGGGTGATATATCAATTCCATATAGGCTTTCCGGGGTGACACCTGCAGGAATATCTGCGGCATCGGGCAAGTCTGGATTGTGGGAAAGAGTCACTTGGTAACTGTCGTTCCCGTAAGGTGTAGTTTCCTCCATGGTAAACTGACCGATAAAGCTGCCAGTATTGGGATCTTGGTCCCAACCACAAGCCACCGCATAGCGCACATTATAGGAATAGGCACGACCACCAACTTGCCAGCCCGCAAAGGCCTTATTATTGAAACCAATCTGCTTGGTCCACCCAGGAATAACGTTACCATCTTCCAATACCACATTGGTTGTCAAATAAAGTGTTTCTCCGAGTGAGGGTGCACTTAAACCGAGTTTGCTGTAGACGTCAGCAATATTGATTTGCATCTCATTAGGAAATTCAGTGATGTTATCAGCAACCACAGCTGATTTTGAATTACCTTCCCCATCTTCCAATACAGCTAAAAGTTGAGCATGCTTCATGAAGGAATAATCACCCTGTGTCTCAGGAATCGTAAGTTTAACTCTGTAATCACCTGTCGTAAGACCGTCTGACAACAATCCATCAGTACCGGGAATACGGACAATATCGATTACTACACCTCTTTCCACATCTTCTATTGGATAGGGTAGTTCTTTCTCACAACTCTGCAAGACAAGTAACAGGGAGAGGGAGATAAATGCTAAAAATATTTTTTTCATATTGTATGCTAATTTTAATTATTATTTATCCCAAAAAACAAACGGAGTGGACAAATTGGTCTTCTGAGCCATATTAGGATTCAATTCGGTTTCCGAACTGGTTGGATAATAGAGAGACCTTGGGAATGATGCGATATTGGTAAGTGGGACTCTCTTGGGTGAACGTTCAGCTTCAACAGGATTGACTCCATTTCCGGGGTCTTGCGTTTTTGCAGGATCAAAGAAAATGGG
This sequence comes from Proteiniphilum sp., assembly GCA_016839025.1. Classification (GTDB taxonomy): domain Bacteria; phylum Bacteroidota; class Bacteroidia; order Bacteroidales; family Dysgonomonadaceae; genus Proteiniphilum. The sequence goes on along the minus strand of JADLKK010000011.1, from coordinate 2,713 downwards.
GAAACCAGTGCGTCTGTGATCATTATAAGACTCAACTGGATTAAAAATGTTGGCAATCCATTTTTGTGTCATTACTATCCGCATTTTCCCATTGGCATCTGCAGCATCATATCTTGAAAGAATCTGATTCACAAAATCATTCCTATCAGTATCCGAAATAGTGGGTACTTCTGATTGTTTTGTCGCCACGGAATTGACATGTGCAATGGAAGCTTCTATTCCTTCTTTTAATAAACTCTTGGCATCGCCACTGACCTCACCTGCGAGTGTCAACTCCGCGAGCATAAACTTAAGGGAAGCATAGGTAATCAGCTTATGAGGGGCTTCACCATATGTATCCAGAACAGAAACAGCGCCTCCTTGACCGTCGTCATATTTGCCTCCATTCAGATAAATCCCCAGTTTTGTGAGCGATTTATCGTTACTACCTGCAGAGTTAGGTCCATTTGAAGCAAAGAAAATTGACATGAAATTGCCATTCCTATATTCGTGGGGGCTCTCAGATGCCTGACCAGTTTTCAGCTGATTTACAAAATAGTAAGGGATACGTGGATCCTCAATATTGGCGAATGGATTATCAGTCGTATTATAAGTGTCCCCATTCATTGTTTCATAAAAATAGGGACTTATAAAATGTGTTGTCTGCCCGCTATAATTACTTAATGCAGGATGACGCATATCTCTTGGCGAAGTTTCTGTTTTATACCAGAATTGGAAATCTTCCTCAACACCTATGAAATTATTACCACTTATCAATGCGTTCAGCTTACTTTGCCAGTCAGTAATATCTGATTTTGCTTTGCGAGTTTGCAAAAGGAGCTTTAAGGTAATTGTATTATTCAATTTCACCCACTTCCCTTTGTCACCAGCATAAAAGAAATCATCAGATCCTGGTCTCAGAAGATTTTCAGCTTCGGCATTTTGCAAATCAGCCCTTCCACTTTCAAGCAATTCTATCAGAGCATTATAGATATCTTTACTAGTATCTGGTTTAGGAGCTAACACTTCTTCAAGATTAAATTCAGAAAATGGTATATCACCCCATAAATCCACCATTACGGAGAAAGTGTATGCTTTCAATGTTTTTGCAATACCTGCATAAATTAGATTGCCTTCCGGTTCAGCAGATTCAATTATTGCATCAAAATCCTTTAAAACATAAGTGTACAAATAATTCCAGGTATTGTAGGGGTTATTTGCTTGTGTACCCATACCATAATTTTGCACCTCACGGGAAACGAGTTGGTGCACATAAGATGAGAGATTGTCTCCAATAAAGTCTCCTTGCCCAAGTGCCTCAACCATATACAATTCACTTCCGGGAAGAAGCTTGTTCAACTCAGGAACTGTCGGGCTGTTAGGGTCTTTGTTTATATCGAGGTAGTCTTTTGTACAACCATTCAAGGTAACTACAACAGCTAAGACCTGTAATATTCTTATTATATTTTTCATATTTGTTATTGTTATATTCTCCTTATCAGAATGTCATCTTAACATTAAAACCAATTCTCCTCGTAGTAGGAGCACTTTCACGATCAATCCCCTGTACGTTACCACTGCCGAATGCATTTGAACCCGGATCATAATTGGTATATTTCGGGAAACCTGGTGCAAAGTACCATAAGTTTCTTGCAATCACGGAAAGGTTGACAGATCCAATAAATGTGTCCCTGAGTAGTTTTTTGGGGAGATCATATCCTAAAGCGATTTCACTTAACCGGAACACGGTTGCATCAAAAGCCTGAAATTCAGCAACACTGTTCATTGCAAATGTAGGAGATGTACTGGCGGAAGAGAACCACAAATCATTCTCACTAAGTTGGATGTTATTGAAAATTCTGTTACCACTTCCATCCAGGATTGGCTCATGGCTATCTGGATCAGCAAGAATTCCATAAAGAATCCTGGTGCCTAAACGATCTTCCGTATCTTTGGTTACACCACGTCCCATCATATCTGATGCAGGTCCAGAGATCAAAATACCACCCACTCTTGCATCAAACATCATACTCAATGAAACACCTTTGTAAGAGAATGTATTCGTAATTGCGGTTTTAAAATCGGGATAAGGATCACCCAGATCACCAAGCTCGGAAGCCTCCATAAAGGTTCCTGTATTCGGATTGATCAATGGTGTACCATCTGTATCGCGGGCAATCACAGAACCACGTAGAAATCCGTAAGGATATCCAGGTTTCAGGGTTGGTTGTGGCTCAGAAGTTGATCCTGTATCGAGCGTAATCTGTTCAATACCTTCGATCAAAGAAACGACATTGCTTACATTCTTGGTAAAGGTTCCGAAAATATGCCATCTGAAAGAATTTTGCAAATCGATAGGAACAACGGTAAGACCAATTTCGACACCTTTGTTGTTCAACTCACCAAAGTTCGTATAGTATCTCCTGGAACCTGTGGATGCAGGCAAGCTTAAAGGAGCAATCTGATTGGTCGTTGATCTGTTATACCACGTAAAATCAAGTCCAAGTCGCCCATTATAAAATTGCAGTTCCGTTCCGGCCTCAAACTCGGAAGTAAACTCAGGTTTTAATTCCGGATCATAGGAGGTTGTCGGAAGTAGCATAATTGGCTGCCCGGCAAAAGGTGGATCCTGGAGATAAGCACCATTCACATAATATGTTCCGGCATCATTACCGACACGTCCCCACCCGGCACGTACTTTACCAAAGGTCAGAACATCTGTATCAATCTGAAA
>JADLKK010000298.1 GCA_016839025.1 Proteiniphilum sp. | reverse complement strand
ATGAACTGGAATCCATTGACTCCCGAAGAGGAGCGAGTGATCGTTCACAAAGGAACGGAAAGGCCTTTCACAGGCGAGTTACTGAACAACAACGCGGAGGGACACTATCTCTGCAAACGGTGCGATGCCCCACTCTACCGGTCGCACGACAAATTTGATGCCCACTGTGGCTGGCCCTCGTTCGACGATGAAATTGAGGGTGCCGTGAAACGGGTGTGTGACGCCGACGGACGTCGCACCGAGATCATTTGCAACAACTGCGGGGCGCACCTGGGGCATGTGTTCCTCGGTGAGGGATTCACAGCGAAGCAGACACGCCATTGCGTCAACTCGGTATCGCTGAAATTCGTGCCGGTGGGAGAATCAAAGCTGAAACGAGTGTATTTCGCCTCCGGCTGTTTCTGGGGTACGGAGTATTTCTTCATGAAAGCTCCCGGCGTGAAGGAGACCAACGTGGGCTTCATGGGAGGCCACGTGGAGAATCCCTCTTACGCCCAGGTGTGCGAGAAGAACACCGGCCACCTGGAGACCACCGAAGTGGTATACAACGCTTCTGAGACCTCCTACGAGGCGATGGTGAAGCTCTTTTTCGAGACGCACGACTTTACACAGACAAACGGTCAGGGTCCCGACATCGGTCCGCAATATCTCTCCTGCATCTTCTACAACGATGAAGCAGAAAAGGCGATCGCAGAGAAGTACATCAACATCCTCACCGAGAAAGGTTACCGGGTAGCTAGCATGCTCAAACCTGCATCCCGTTTCTGGAAGGCGGAAAACTATCATCAGCAGTATTACGAGCACAAGGGAACCAAGCCCTACTGCCACAAGTACACTCGAATATTCTGATAATAAAAGGATAGAGGAATCTTTTTTTTAAGGGTGTTGTCAAAACTTTTCGATTGCTTGTGTGTTTTATTCATATGTAAGTGTGAAAAAACATGAAACAGAAACGTTTAATTTAAAAAAGAAAACAATGAAAGCATTTAGATTCATGACAGCAATTACACTGATCCTGGCACTCGGTATGAGTGTTGCCTCGTGTAAGAA
>JADLKK010000010.1 GCA_016839025.1 Proteiniphilum sp. | reverse complement strand
AAAGAAACCGCCGTGTGCGAAAGCATGCACGGTGGTGTGAGAGGGCGGGGGAGTAATCCCCCTACCTACTCGATTATGCCTTCGTGCGTCGGAAGAATGCACATACCACTGCGGCGGCTGCAGCCACATTCAGAGATTCCGATGCAACTTCTCCTGCCGGATGGCCCGGAATGAACAGTCTCCGGTTGATCAGCCGTTCCGTCGCCTCGCTGATTCCTTTTCCTTCACTGCCCAATACAATCACCCCTTCCGTTGTGAGGGGTTCGCTATAGATGCTGGCACCTTCGAGAAAGGTGCCGTAGAGAGGCAGATCGCCTTGTCCGGATAACAAAGAGGGTAGTTGCCCGTAGAAAGTTCTTACACGGGCGATGGCACCCATGCTGGCCTGTACCGTTTTGGGATTGTAGATATCAGCGGTCTCCGGCGAACAGAGAATCTGGTCAATGCCGAACCAGTCGGCAATGCGGATGATGGTGCCTACATTGCCGGGATCCTGTACCCCATCGAGTGCAAGAGTCAATCTCCCGTGCAACGGCAATGGTTTGTCCGCAAGATCCGGCTGATAGAAAACGGCAATCACCTGAGGCGCTGTTTTTAAAAAGGTAGCTTTCGCCAGCTCGCCTTCACTTGCTGCAACCATTTCATCTGCTTTCATGCCGGGATATGCAGCGAGGATCTCCGGAAGTGCCGCAAGAAACTGGCAACGGCAGGTAGCAAGAAGATCGCTCACCAGCTTGGCTCCTTCCGCAACAAAAGTTCGGTGTTCATTCCGGAATTTCTTCTCCTTCAGTGACCGGATATATTTGATTCTATTTTTGCTCAGACTCATATGGGTTGAGGATTTAGCGTGCAGCTGTATGTGATTTCTGGTTCATGGTTCATACTCTTTGAATCTCAAAGCTTGAACTTCGAATGTAAACCCCGTTATCGTATCGACATGCGAATACGGTAACGAATTAGCTTCGCATCCCAAACCAATCACCAAACCTTGTGAACCGTAAAAGTAGCAATTTAATCGCTTTTTTCCGCTTATGGCAGGAATATATTCCACATTGTCTGGTGAAAAGTCCCATTGTTACAGAAAACATATCAATGATTTAAGGGGGTTGGTTTCAAAAAAATATTATCTTTGCAATTCATCCATTTCCACAGTGTACAATACTGTCGGGGTCAATCGTCAGGTAGCAATTACAAAATTTAATTATCCATAAAATATGAACGATACTGCAATGATGAACAGAGCAGCTGACAATATCCGCATTTTGTCAGCGTCGATGGTGGAAAAGGCAAAGTCGGGACACCCCGGTGGTGCCATGGGAGGGGCAGACTTTATCAATGTCCTTTTCTCTGAGTTCCTGGAATATGATCCGGAGAATCCCTTGTGGGAGTCAAGGGACCGCTTCTTCCTTGATCCGGGACACATGTCCCCCATGCTCTACTCGGTACTCTGTGTAAGCGGTAAGTTTACACTGGAGGAGCTGAAAAGCTTCCGCCAGTGGGGTAGCCCCACTCCGGGACATCCCGAAATAGATCGCAACAGGGGCATTGAGAACACTTCAGGCCCCCTGGGTCAGGGACATGCCTATGCTGCCGGCGCAGCCATTGCGGCACGTTTTCTGGAAGCAAGGCTGGGAGAGGGTATGGATCATACTATTTATAGCTTCATCTCCGATGGCGGTATCCAGGAGGAGATATCACAGGGAGTGGGGCGTATTGCGGGTCATCTGGGACTAGGCAACCTGATTATGTTCTATGATTCCAACAATATCCAGCTTTCCACCACTACTGATGAGGTGACCAGTGAGGATGTAGCCAGAAAGTATGAAGCTTGGAACTGGCGGGTGATCTCCATCGATGGCAACAATGTGGACGAGATCCGTAAAGCACTCACTGAAGCAAAAGCCGAAAAGGATAAACCGACACTGATTATCGGGAATACCGTGATGGGTAAGGGAGCTCTCGCTGCCGACTGCAGTTCGTATGAATGCCAGGTCTCCACACATGGTCAACCATTGAGTGCTGCCGGAGCTGATTTTCCTCAGACCGTGAAAAATCTGGGAGGAGACCCGGAGAATCCCTTTGTTATCTTCCCCGAAACGGAGACACTCTATGCGAAAAGAAGAGAGGAACTGGAGAAAATAGTAGCTCTCAAAAAAGCTAAACTGCAGAACTGGGCCGAGACCCATCCGGAACTGGCTGAGAAGAGGCGCCGATGGTTTGCAGGAGAGCTGCCGGCAATTGACTGGAGCAGCATCAGGCAGAAAGAGGGAGTGGCTACCCGCGCCGCCTCAGCAACTGTTCTCTCCACACTGGCACAACAGGTGGAGAACATGCTGGTTGCATCGGCCGACCTCTCGAACTCCGATAAAACCGATGGTTTTCTGAAGCATACAAAAGCTTTGACCCGGGGCGATTTCTCCGGAGCTTTCCTGCAGGCGGGGGTTTCCGAGTTTACCATGTCCTGTCTTGCTATCGGAATGGGCCTTCATGGAGGAGTCATACCCGCCTGTGGTACCTTCTTTGTCTTCTCCGACTATATGAAACCTTCGATCCGTGTGGCGGCACTGATGCAGACGCCGGTGATCTTTATCTGGACACATGATGCTTTTCGTGTGGGTGAGGATGGGCCGACCCATCAGCCGGTGGAGCAGGAAGCGCAGATCCGCTTGCTGGAGAAACTGCAGAACCATCATGGACAGAACGCCATGCTGGTGCTGCGTCCCGCAGATGCCAATGAGACCACTGTGGCCTGGAAGATGGCCTTAGAGAACAAAGATACACCTACCGGACTGATCCTCTCCCGTCAGAATGTCACGGATCTGCCCGCTGAGGGATTGCGATATGAGGCCGCACTGCATGCTGAAAAAGGAGCCTACGTGGTACAGGATGAAGAGAACTTCGATGTGATCCTGCTCGCCTCCGGTTCAGAGGTTTCCACATTGGTGGAAGGAGCGAAACTGCTCCGTGCCGAGGGTGTAAGGGTGCGCATTGTTTCCGTACCCTCCGAGGGCCTTTTCCGGTCACAACCAAAAGCGTATCAGGAATCGGTATTGCCGGAAAAGTGCAGGAAGTTTGGCCTTACTGCCGGGCTTCCGGTGACCCTCGAAGGTCTGGTCGGTGCTGATGGTGCTGTATGGGGGATGAGCTCTTTCGGCTATTCGGCTCCTTACACGGTGCTGGATGAGAAGCTCGGGTATACCGGTAAGAATGTCTATGAGCAGGTGAAAAAGCTGCTGTAACAATTGAAAGGAAAAAGTTATGCCGTTCTTCACAAATGCTGAAAAGCCTATCGGTATTGCTTCTGATCATGCAGGATATGAGTTGAAACAGTTCCTGATCGGTATCTTCGAAGAGAAGGGAATTCCTTATGAAGACTTTGGGGCTTACTCCACTGAAAGCAGTGACTATGCCGATTATGCACATCCCCTGGCCACAGCTGTGGAGAGCGGAGCGTGCTATCCGGGCATTACCATTTGTGGTACCGGAAATGGTATCAGCATGACAGTCAATAAACACCAGGGTATCCGTGCTGCCCTCTGTTGGAATAAAGAGCTCGCCTATCTCGCGAGAGCACACAACGATGCCAATATTCTATCGTTGCCAGGACGTTACCTGAACCAGGAGGAGGCTTACGAGATCCTGGTCACCTTCCTGAACACTCCCTTTGAAGGAGGACGACATGAGAGAAGAATCGGGAAAATTCCCTGTGGTTAACTAATGAGAATTGTGATGACTGCTGTCAGATTATCCCGTTCGTTTTTGTTGATCCTCATGCTTTTCCTGCCAGGATGTGACGATCCTACTATGCAATTTGACAATCACCCCAGGGGTAACTTTGATGCATTGTGGACCATCCTCGACCGGAATTACTGCTTCTTTGAATACAAGGAGATCGATTGGGATGCGGTCTATCTGAAGTACAGCATGCGCATCACTTCCAATATCGGGAATGATGCACTCTTCAAGCTGATGGGCGATATGCTGGCTGAGTTGAAGGATGGTCATGTCAATCTGGTGGCTTCACACGATGTGACACGTTATTGGAAATGGCAAGAGGATTTTCCCATCAATTTTGATCCGGAAGTGCAGAAACATTACCTGGGAAATGACTACAGCCGGGCTTCCGGAATCTGGTACAAAATACTGGAAGACAACATCGGGTACCTATATTACGGTAGTTTCAGCAATGATATCAGTGAAAGCAGTCTCGATCAGATACTTGATCGAATGGCAATCTGTAAAGGAATCATTATCGACGTGAGAAACAATGGAGGAGGAAGCCTTACCAATGTGGAAAAACTTACCAGCCGTTTCTTTAACCAGCGTACACTGATCGGCTATATTTCGCATAAGATTGGTCCCAGACACAGTGATTTTTCCCCATTATTCCCAAAATATGTGGATAGTTCTGACAGGGTACGTTACCAGAAACCGGTAGTTGTGCTTACCAACCGGGGATGTTACAGCGCCACGAACGAGTTTGTCAGTATCATGAAAAATGCATTGCAGGCCACCGTAATTGGTGATAGAACCGGCGGTGGCAGTGGTCTGCCCTTTACCTCTGAGCTGCCCAACGGCTGGTCGATCCGTTTCTCCGCTTCTCCTATGTTCAATGCCGACAAGGAGCACATCGAGTTTGGTGTCGAACCGGATATCAGGGTGGACATGCTCAAAAGCGATATAGACAAGAACAGGGATACCATTCTTGAGAAGGCTCGCCAAATCTTATCGAACCGGTAGTTTCTTCGGTTCTCCCGGTGCCGCTCTTCCAGTGTCACAAGTAGTAGCCCTCTCGTAAACCCTCCGGAATGTGAAGTGAAAAATACATTTCACGGATTGAACATGGGGGGCTCCTTTTTAGCGGTGGAAAGATGTAATTGGTGCATAATTTTTTCAAGTAAGATAAAATTTCGTATTTTTATGGCCAATAAGCCTTATAACTGAGATAAAAGCTGAAATTTCACATTTCTTATCGGAAACAAACATGTCGAGTTTTTTCAAAAGGAACAGGAGGCCTGAAAAAAGATTATCGGGAAGAAGAGGTTTTATCCTGATCACAGGAGTCATCATAGGAATGTTTTTTGTTGCTGCATTGTACCAGACATCGGTCTATTTTTCCACCAACGAATCGTGCATGATGTGTCACGTGCATCCTCATGCCGAGGAGAGCTGGCGGCTTTCTACCCATGTCAACAACGGAAGCGGGGTAATGGTCAACTGTGTGGACTGCCATCTGCCCCCCAAAGACAATACCTGGGAACACTATTCAGCCAAAATGGCTCTGGGAGCGCGTGACCTGTGGGGGTACCTCACCAGGGACAGTACCGATTTCGACTGGGACAGCAAATCGGAGTTGGAGCATGCTGTCAAATATATACCCAACAAATCCTGTGTGAAGTGCCACCAGAATCTTTTTCCGGAAGGCGTTACCGATGATGCGGTGACGGCTCACCTCTATTACGAGGAGAACGCAGAGAAACTCAACCTGCAATGTATCAGCTGCCACCTCGATGTGGGGCATTACAACCCCGATTATGCCCATGGGCAGATGACCGGTATTCCCGGTATGTCGGCATCTTACAATATGGATAGCACACTCTTTTTCAAGGAAGCCACACCAGTGAATGCCTTCACCGATTACCGTGAGCAGATTCCCGGTACCACCGTATCCTTCCAGATGAGGGCGATAGAGGGGGGTACCTTCAAGATGGGAAGCCCGGAGAAAGAACCGTTCCGTAACGAAGATGAGTCTCCACAACATATGGTGTCACTTACTCCTTTCTTTATGGCTGAGGTAGAGACCACCTGGGATCAGTACTGGGCATTTTATGCCGAGACAATGAGTGAGGGACGTACGCCACCCGAGGTGGTGTATGAGAACAACCTGAAGGTGATGGGGGTAGATGCAATTTCGGGCCCCACCTCGCCCTTTGGCTATCCCGACCAGGGATGGGGGCAGGGTGACCGGCCAGCGATCACCATGACCCATTATGCAGCCGAGACCTTCTGCCAGTGGCTCTCTGCCAAGACCGGGAAACGATATCGCCTCCCAACCGAAGCAGAGTGGGAGTATGCTGCCCGTGGAGGAACCGAGACTCCCTATTTCTTTCCCGGTAGTCCGAAGGCCTTCTCCGATCAGGGCTTTCTGCGCAACATCATCCAACCGAAAACCGACAGTATCAGTGCCTATGTCATTTACAACAAGAACAGCCACAGCCGTACACAACCTCCTTCTCAGGTGCTGCCCAATCCCTTTGGACTGAAAAACATGTCGGGCAACGTGATGGAGTATTGTGCCGATAAATATGATTCGCAGGCATACGCCAAACGGAGTGGCGTCACCCGAAACCCCTTGGTCACGGGAGGTGAAGAGTGGGTGGTGCGCGGTGGACTCTATTCTTCCGACGCAGCTGACGTGCGCAGTGCCGCACGCAATCATACCCGTCACGACGATTGGCTCAGAACCGACCCGCAGCAACCCAAGAGCATCTGGTGGTACTCCGATATCAAGGGTATCGGCTTCCGCGTTGTTTGTGAACCTGACTCACTGCTGTTCTAAGGGCTGAGAAGTCGAGGGATAAGGCAGCGATACCCTTGGGCAACAGCATGCATGGACAATCAACCAACCAAACATATACTAAAACAATCTGAGAAATGAAAAAAGAGAACAATTTGACCAGAAGGTCGTTTTTGAAGAGATCCGCCGTAGCGGGTACGGTGGGTGTAATCGGTACCGGATCCGCGGGACTGCTGACCTCCTGTAGCGGGAAGGGATCGGGTAACAAACCCCTGAGAGAACCGGGAACTTACTATGTTCCGGAGCTGCCGGATCTGGCTGCCGACGGTAGGGAGTTGAAAGCAGGAGTCGTGGGCTGCGGTGGCCGTGGTTCGGGTGCAGCGATGAACTTTTTGAGTGCTGCCAACGGTGTGACCATCGTGGCTCTGGGCGATGTGTTCCAGGACAGAGTGGATGGTTTGGCAGATAAATTAAAAACGGAGAAGAATATTGATATACCGGCTGAAAAAAGATTCGTGGGCCTTGATGCCTACAAACAGGTGATCGACAGCGACATCGATCTGCTGATCGACTGTACACCACCCTTTTTTCGTGCCGAACACTTCAAATATGCGGTGGAAAAAAACAAACATGCTTTCCTGGAGAAACCGATCTGTGTGGATCCTGCCGGGTACCGCACCATCATTGCCGCCGCTAAACAGGCACAGGCAAAGAATCTGAGCGTGGTTACCGGTACACAGCGCCACCACCAGCGCAGCTATGTGGAGTCATTCAAGCAAATCATGAACGGCGCCATTGGAGAGATCACCGGAGGAGCCGTTTACTGGAACCAAAGCATGCTCTGGTACCGTGATCGCCAGCCGGGATGGAGCGATTTTGAGTTCATGGTGCGGGACTGGGTCAACTGGAAATGGCTTTCAGGCGACCATATTGTGGAACAACATGTGCACAACATCGATGTCTTTACCTGGTTCACCGGCCTGAAGCCGGTGAGTGCAGTGGGCTTTGGCTCCCGTCAGCGTCGCGTGACGGGTGATCAATACGACAACTTCAGCATTGACTTCACCATGGAGAATGGTATCCACCTGCACAGCATGTGCCGACAGATCGATGGATGTGCCAACAACGTAAGTGAATTCATCCAGGGCACCAAAGGCTCCTGGAGCACCAATGGCGGTCATGTGATCAGGGATATGGCAGGCAACGTGGTATGGCAGTATGACGAGGAGGCTGAAAAGGCCACCTTCCAGCAGACCAATCCCTATACGCTGGAGCATGTGAACCTGATCAACTGCATCCGCGGCAACAAACCAATCGAACAGGCGTCCGAGACCGCTGTCTCCAACCTGGCTGCCATTATGGGACGCGAATCGGCCTATACCGGCCAGCAGACCACATGGGATGCCATGACCGCTTCACCTCTAAGTTACAAACCTGCCGACCTGAATATCGGCAAGATGGATATGTCGGGATTCACCGTGCCGGTACCCGGCAGCAGTAAATAAAATATGTTTGCTTATGACATTTGACAGGAGACGATTTATCAGAACCAGCCTCGCCGGATCGGCCGCCATGGTCGCGGCGGGTTGTGGCTCTTTTGCCAGAGCCAAAACCGATGAGCAGGGTGTTGCCGGTAAGGCGCTGCTGCATATCTCCTTCCAGGAGGGAACAGCTCCCGGTGAGACACTGCGTGAGAAGTTCGATTTTATGGAAGCACACGGGGTGACAGGGTTTGAACCCCATGGCAAAGCGATGCTATCCAGGTTGCAGGAGATGAAGGATGCCCTCAAAGGGCGTAACATCAGGGTGAGCGCCATCTGTGCCGGTTTCGACGGCTTTATCCTCTCCACCGACCCGGCTGTCCGCAAGCAGTGCCGTGACACCATGGCGGAGCTGATCGTGGCTGCCGGTGAGCTGGAATCGACCGGGGTGATCATCGTCCCCGCCTTCAACAAGCAGTTGCCGGTGATGCCACACACACAGGGGACACGTGATTTCCTCTGTGAACAGTTCGACGAGATGGGTACCTTCGCCCAACAGCATGGTACCACCGTGATCTTTGAACCACTGAACCGCAAGGAGGCCTTCTACCTTCGTCAGGTGGCGGACGCTGCCTCCATCTGTCGTGACATCAACAACCCGGGCGTGAAATGCATGGGGGACTTCTGGCATATGACCTGGGAAGAGAATTGTGATATGGCTGCCTTCCTCTCGGCAGGTGAGTATCTGCAACATGTACATGTGGCCAGTCGCAAGCGTCGCAGCATGCCGGGTGAGGACGGGGAGGCCGACAACTATGTGAGGGGCTTCAAAGGGTTGAAGATGTTGGGATACGACAAGTATGTCAGCTTTGAGTGTGGATGTCAGGGTGACCGTAAGATAGTTGTGCCTGCTGCACTGGAGCTGCTGCGCAAGCAGTGGGATGAAGCGTGACTTGTGTAATCACTGTAGATTGTAATAAGAAATGGGTGATGGAGTGGTATCTTTCACCCATTTTTTCGTATCACCCTTGTTAATTTTCCTATTTTTGTCTCTAAAATGATCCTATGGATAAAATGATCCGGTCGTTATCCTCCTACAAAATTTCCATTGTCCTGATGCTGATTTATGCAGCAGGACTGGCAATAGCCACCGTGGTGGAGAAGCAAATGGGTGCGGTGGCAGCAAGAATGCTGATCTATTACTCCCCCCTGTTTCTCTTTCTCCAACTGTTGTTAGTGATTAACTTCCTCCTGTTGCTCAACAGGTATCACTACATCCGAAAAAAGAGATGGTCGCTGATGATGATTCATGCTGCCCTGATTGTCATCCTGGGGGGTGCACTTACCACCCATCTCTTTGGCATTGAGGGACAGGTGCATATCCGTGAGGGGGAGAGCAGCAATGAGATGGTGATGCATACCTCCCGAGGCACCCGGGTGCAGGAATTGCCCTTCCGGCTGGAGCTGATCGATTTCAGTCTGCTCCGCTACCCCGGCTCAGAGAGTCCCTCCTCTTACGAGAGCTCGCTGAGGATACACATCGACGGGGAGGTGCGAGAGACTGAGGTATACATGAACAACGTGCTGGATCTGAAGGGATATCGCTTTTTTCAGGCTTCCTACGACCCGGACGAACAGGGGACCCTCCTTTCGGTGAACAGGGATCCGGCAGGCAGAGCCATCACCTACAGCGGTTACCTGCTGTTGCTGATTGGTTTTGTGATGATGTTCCTGATGCCCGGTTCCCGCTTCCGGAAGCTTATCCACAGCCTGCGGGAACTCAGACACTCTACCGGACAGACTGCCCTTCTCATGTTGCTGCTGATGGTGCCGGCAATCAATCTGGGAGCATCAACGAATGCTCAGAAGAGTAAGACCCAGCATCAGGTGGTGCCGACGGCACATGCCGCGCGCTTTGGTGAGTTGCCGGTGCAGTTCCGTGGACGGATCATGCCAATGAACAGCTTTTCATCCGAGATCTTGCGCAAACTACACAAGGAGACCTCCATCGCCGGACTGAACAGCGATCAGTTCCTGTTGGGACTGCTGACCCTGCCGCAACAATGGATGGAGATGCCACTGATTGCACTCCCCGGTGGAGCCATCAGTCAACGCTACCACCTGCCGGAGAAGTATGCCGGCTATTCTGCCTTCTTCGACCGGGAGGGGAACTACCGGCTGCTGTCGGAATTGCAGCAGATCTACCACCGTCCCGCAGCTGAACGCACCGCTGCCGACAAGGAACTGATCAAGCTGGATGAGCGGGTCAACATCCTCTACCAGATGTTTCACCAAACCATGCCGGCCATCTATCCTCTTAAGGGTGATCCCGGTCACAGCTGGTATGCACCGGGAGACAGTCTCGCACACTTTGCAGGAGAGGACTCACTCTTCGTCGCCCAGATATTCGGGAGATACCTTGCTGCTGTGCGGTATTCACTGCAGAGCGGGGACTGGCATGAACCGGACCGGCTGTTGCAGGAACTGGAAGCATGGCAACTGGAAAATGATGCTGCATCACTTATCCATCCGGAAAAAATAGTGGCGGAAATAGGCTACAACCGTATGCAAATCTTCAGCCGTAGCAGGGTGGGCTATTTCATTTTCGGGGGTCTTCTGCTCATCCTCGCTTTTCTTCGGATGCTGCATGACCGAAAATGGATGTGCTGCGCCGGACGGGTTCTTGTTGCTGCGATCACCGCACTGTTCCTTTTCCACCTCTATGGCATGGGGCTTCGCTGGTACATAGCCGGTCATGCACCCTGGAGCAACTCATACGAGACCATGGTCTACATCGCTTGGGTTACCGTGATGGCGGGGCTGATCTTCGGTCGCCGCAACAGCCTTACCCTGGCACTGGCCACCCTTTTCGGTGGGGTGATCCTCTTCGTCTCCGGCCTCAACTGGATGGACCCGCAGATCAGCACGCTGGTGCCGGTATTGAGATCGCCCTGGCTGATGTTCCATGTGGCGGTGATCGTGGCTGCTTACGGCTTCTTCGGTATCAGCTTCCTGCTGGGGATCGTGAACCTGTTGCTGATGAGCTTCAGACATGAAGAGGGGCAGATGGCGCTACGCATCAAAGAACTGGGCATTATCAACAACCTCGCACTGTTGGCCGGGTTGGCACTAATGACCATTGGTGCCTTCCTGGGGGCTGTCTGGGCCAACGAATCGTGGGGCAGATACTGGGGCTGGGACCCCAAGGAGACATGGGCACTGATCACGGTGGTGGTCTATTCCATCGTCACCCATCTTCACCTGGTAAAACAGTGGCAGAGCGAATGGCTCTTCAACCTGCTTTCAGTATTGGCTTTCTCGTCGGTGTTGATGACCTTCCTGGGGGTGAACTACTTCCTGAGCGGTATGCATTCCTACGGACAAACCGACACGGATTCTTCTGTTTTTCTCTATATTGCAGCGGCATTCGTTGCAATTGCAATCCTGGGAGTGGTATCCTACAGAAGAGTGATAAGCGGTAAACAATAATGAAGGGGTCGTGGTTTAAAGTTCAAGGTTCTTGGTGCATCGTTCCCAAATCCCGAACATCGAACATTGAACATTGAACATTGAACTTTCAAACCTACGGACATACTAACGTTCGAACATCAAACATCAAACTTACAAACCTGTCAATATGGTACAATGGGGTTTTATCGGCTGTGGAGCCGTAACGGAGAAGAAAAGCGGTCCCGCATTCCGGAAAGTGGCCGGATCGGATGTGGTCGCTGTGATGCGTCGCGACGGAGACAAGGCAAGAGAATATGCTGAGCGGCATGGTATTGGAAGATGGTATGACAACGCAGCAGCATTGATCCATGATCCACAGGTGAGTGCTGTCTATGTGGCTACCCCTCCCGGGTTTCATGCTGAATACGCCATTGCCGCTATGCGGGCCGGAAAGCCGGTATACGTGGAGAAACCGATGGCAACCACATGGGAGGAGTGCCGTGAGATGAACGGGGTGTCGCAGGAAACAGGGGTACCTCTCTTCGTAGCGTATTACCGCCGTACGCTGCCCTACTTCCTGCGGGTCAAGCAGCTGCTTGCCGAAGGAGTAGCGGGTAGGCTCTCCACGGTCGAGATCCGTTTTGCCATACCTCCCTATCCTGATGATTATAACCGGGAACAGCTGCCATGGAGGGTACAGCAGGAGCTTGCCGGCGCCGGTTATTTTTACGACCTGGCATCCCACCAGTTGGATCTGCTCGATTTTCTGCTGGGGGAGATCATTGCTGTTACCGGCTTCGCTACCAATGTGGGGGGATTGTATGAGGTGGCGGACAGTCTCTCCGCCACATTCCGTTTTGACAAGGGAATACCCGGCAGTGGGAGCTGGAGTTTCGTCGCGCCACGCGCCACACGTGTCGACGAAATCATCTTCACCGGCACACAGGGGAAGCTCACCTGCTCCACTTTTATGTTCACCCCCATCCGGCTGGAAACCATCGAGGGAGTACGCGAGTACCATGAAGAGAATCCGGAGAACATCCAGTATCGCCTGATAGAAAGCATCGTAAACTATCTAAATGGCATGGCGGAAATGCCGGTGAGCACCGGCATCACGGCTGCCCGTACCAATAGGGTTATGGAGGGGATAGTAAACGGTAGGTTCTGATGATCCTTTCGAATAGTGCATATTTCTGTATGTCAATTTTTTGACGGTGGTTTCATTTGACGGGAAACCTCTTCCCCCTTTTTCTTTTTCCATATCTGCCAGGAGTTGACCAGGTTCTGCCAAAGCACATACATACCAGGACCCAGCGTGGCCAGGGGATTCAGATAGGTCTGCGTGAGCCAGATGGCCAGTACTGTGTTTTTCTGACCGAGACTCTGTCCACCAGCCACGGTACGTCCGAAGTGGCGTCCGATTTTCCTGCCCAAAAAGAACTGCGTTAGGCAGATTAGCAGTGAAGTTCCCGCAATAACCGCCTCGAGGGTGTAGTTTCCATCATCCTGCAACTTCACATACTGTGTAATATTTCCGATTACTACGGTGAGTGCAACAGCCCAGAGATAGAAGGAGAGTATCTGGGCGGAATAGATCTTCTGATGAATTCGTGGAGCCCCTTTGCGGATAAGCAACGCCAGCAGGAAGGGTACAACCAGAATGGGCATCACGCTGCCAAGGATATGCCAGAATGTAACAGCAAAAGAGATGTGCTGAACGCTTTCTCCTACCAGTGAGAGAAAGAGTGGAGCAATGAAAGCCACCGAGAGATTGCTCACAATGGAGTAGGCAGCTGTGGCGGAGATACTGCCCCCCAGAATGCCGGTTACAACCGGTGCCGAGGTGGCAGTTGCTGTCAGCACACAGATCATAGCCGCCTGTGCCAATACCTGGTTGAATGGACGAAGGATCAGGTATACAAGGGCGCTGCCTCCATACTGGATAGCCAGCAGGATATAATGGAAGCGGGTGAGGCGTATGTCTGCCCATTGAACGCGGCAGTAGGTGATAAAGAGCATCAGCGCCAGCAGCCATGGGATCACCGGTGAGAGGATGGAAAGCGGCCGATGGAAAACAATCCCCAGGAGCATGGCTACCGGGAGCAGGTATTTCTCGAGATACTTCTGCATGTCAGTTATAATAGCTTGCCGGTGTGGAGGAGTTGTCCGACTGTCGCAGCAGATCCTTGTGTCGGATCTCGGTCATCCATTGCCTGCGATCAAACACCATCTCCTTGATGAACTTTTCAATATCAGGTAAGTATTCCTGCATCGGATACTCGGACACTTCATGTCCCACATCTTCGATGCTGTAAAAGATGAAGGGATAATGCCTCTCCCGGAAACGTTTCACCAATTGACTACTACCGTACATGCCCAGATGGAACAGTCCGGCTTTGTTGTAGGGTACCAGTCTGTCGGCAGTACCGTGAAAAAAGAGGGTCGGGGCGGGGGGGGTCTTGTAGGATGGCAGCCCTTCATTGCTGAAGATGCCTCCGGCGAAGGAGATCACACCGGCATAGCGGAATGGCTCCGGTAGCTTTTTCGCAAGCAGATGGTTATTCTGTTTCATGTAGTCTGCCTGGAGCACGGTAATGGCACCTGCACTCGAACCGCTGATAACAAACAGTGTGGGCTCGATATGCAGTTCGGCGGCATGCTCCAGCAGGTATACCGTGGCAGCGTACAGATCTTCCACAGCCATGTGGATCGCGTTGCGCAGCGGTTTATAGTGGAGAGGACCGGGTGCTTTCTCTCCTTTCATCCCCAGCCGATAGTCGATAGAAGCTACGGCAAATCCCCGTTTAGCAAAATAATGAAAGTAGCGTTCGTAGAGCGGCGCATCACGTTTTCCTTCCTTGAACCCCCCGCCAAAAACAAAGATGAGACAGGGCTGGGGCAGGATCGAGGCAGAATCACTCCGGTAGATGTCCAGGTGCAACGCGACACCATCATTCACTGCGAACAGGTGGCTCTCCTGCACCACACTGGCAGCCCGCAGCGCAATAATTGCCAGGAGGAAGGAGAGCAGAAGTGAAATCCTTTTGTAACTCATCACTTATCGTTGATAAAATCGGTAACCAGTCTCAATATCTCATTCTTAGCCCGGTCATAGTCATCGTTGCAGACCGTCACATCGAACTGGGAGGCGAAACTCATCTCATATCCTGCCTTGGCAAGTCTGTTCTCTATCACCTCCGGGGTATCGGTTCCCCTCTTTTCGAGCCGTTCACGCAGCACCCCCACTGAAGGGGGCATGATGAAAATGCTCAGGGCCTGATCTCCGTAGATCTTTTTGATGTTGAGCCCTCCCACACAATCCACGTCGAATACCACATTTCTGCCACTGGCTAGGATACGGTCCACCTCGCTCTTGAGGGTTCCGTAGAACTTGTCGGTGTAGACCTCTTCATATTCAAGAAATTCATTGCGGGCAATCCGTTCGCGGAATGCTGCCGGTGAAAGGAAATAATATTCCCTGCCATCTTTCTCCTCACCCCGGGGGGCACGGCTGGTGGCAGATATCGAAAACTGAAGATTCAGTCCCTGTGTCAGCAGGTAACGGACCAGCGTTGATTTGCCGGCTCCGGAGGGTGCGGAGAAAATGATCAGCTTCGCCATATTATCTGAGTATTCTGTAACTGTTGCGCAACCTGGGAAAGGAGGTTACAACAGGTTTAAAATCTGTTCCTTGATCTGCTCCAGTTCATCCTTCATCTCTACCACGATACGCTGCATGCCCGATTGATTCGATTTGGATCCGAGGGTGTTGATCTCCCGACCGATTTCCTGGGCGATAAATCCCAGTTTCTTCCCCTGTGAGCCGCCCTCGTTGAGCGTCTCCAAAAAGTAATCGAGATGATGTGCCAGGCGGGTCTTCTCTTCGTTCACGTCAAGCTTTTCCAGGTAGTAAATCATCTCCTGTTCCAAACGATTGTGGTCGACTTCAATCCCTTCCAGGCTATTCAGTGCTTCGTAGAGACGGCTTTTGATCTTTTCTGTTCGTTCTGCTTCGTAGGGGTCTACCGCCATCAGCAGCCTGCGGATTGCCTCAACCTTGCCGCAAAGCAACTGTTGCAGCATCTCGCCCTCCTGCCGGCGGAAGCGCGTCAGTTCCTCCAGTGCCTCACCAATTGCCTGCTCGATGGAGAACCACTCCTCATCATTGAGGGTCTCATTTTCCTGTTTCATCACCTCCGGCAGCCGCAACAATACCGTGAACCAGTCTGCCGGTTCTGTCACTCCCATCTCTACGGCCAGACCGCTAAGCTCGTGGTGGTATTGGCGCAACACCTGGGGATCGATCTTGGATGAGACATCCCTGTTGATCACATCCACGTTCATTGTCAAGTCTACTTTTCCCCGCTCCAGGCGTCGCAAAAGCATGTTGCGCAGAACCAGTTCCTTTTCCCGATAAATGGGGGGGATGCGTGCGGAGAGATCAAACTGTTTGCTGTTTAAAGATCTTATTTCTACTGTGATTCTTTTGTTTGGAAGCTCAGCTACCGCCTTGCCATACCCTGTCATTGAATGTGTCATTGTTCCTCTTTTCAATCATTTCAGACAATTTGAGTCGCCGTCACTCCTCTATTTTCAATTCTCGCCAGGGCACAGGGTTCAAGCAAGCTTGACACTGTTCAGGGGCTTCACGAAATAGATTCTGCAAAGGTAGCAATTTTTGACAAATTGATGAGCCGGCCGGTCAGGCATTCTCCTTGCGTGTTGCCTGTTGCTCCTTTTCCTTGGCGAGACGATCCTCTTTGTCGCGTGCGTCGGCCAGAATCAACAGCTTTCGGGTCTCGGCAAAATTGGAGATCAACAGGAAGAGACAGGCCGCAGTGGCAAGATATTGGATGGTACCGGGAAGAAATACCTCAATGGTGATGATGGTTGCGAGCAGCAACCTTACCTCGGTAGGGCCGAAAATACCGGAATCGATGGAGTATTGCCCGCCGATCTTATAGCGTAACTGGGCGGTAATCATTTCCCAGCCATAGAGTACCACGAACAGGAATCCGGCATATTTCCATATCCCGGGGGCGTAGATGGTGAATCCCAGGCCGATGAGAATGGTGCCGATCCAGTCGACCGTCACATCAAGCGAAAAACCGTACCACTTCCGGGGGGTACTGCGATAGTATGCCAGCCGCCCGTCGAGTGAATCGCCAAACCAGTTGATGAAAAAACCGGGTAGGGAAAGTAACAGCCAGTAGTGCCCCATGAAGGCTCCCATCACGAAACTGGCGGCCACCATCAGATTGCCGATCGAACCGATGGCTGTCAGTCCGTCGGAAGAGATCCAGGAGGGGATTTTCTGTACCAGGTAGGCAATTGATTTCTGTTCCCACGCACGGAGGATATTGGTCCTTTGGCGATCGGTGGCAATGAGTCTGAGCGACTTTGCCATGTTCTTTTTTGATGTGTTCATCTCCGTTTCTATTATATGATTTTTCTATCCTGTTACAAATGTAGCCATTAAATTTTATGTTACGAATTTGTTTCCCGAAAAAATGGCTCTCCCTGTATCCTATTCACCCATCAAAAAAAAGCCGCCTTCTACTGAAGGCGGCTCACTATGCAGCATGAGAATTGCGTGTCAATTGTCACCGTTCTCACCCTCATCGGTGGGGACAATCAGCTTGTAACCCTTCCCGTGGATGTTGATGATCTCAATGTTGGGTTCCGGCTTGAGCAGCTTACGCAGCTTGGTGATATAAACATCCATGCTGCGGGCATTGAAATAGGTGTCCTCCTCCCATATCTGCTTCAATGCATGGTTGCGTTCCAGGATGTCGTTGGCATGGGCACAGAGCAGTGAAAGCAGCTCCGACTCCTTGGTGGTGAGTTTTGTCTGTGTCTCAGCAATGGTGAGGATCTGCTTTTGTGTGTCGAAGGTCATGGTACCGAAGTTATAGAGTTGCTGTTCCTTGCTCTTTTTTCCCCTGACCCGGCGAATAATGGCCTCGATACGCAGCACCAGCTCCTCCATGCTGAAGGGCTTGGTGATATAGTCATCCGCGCCTGCCTTGAATCCTTCCAGTACATCCTCCTTCATGTTTTTGGCCGTGAGGAAAATAACCGGTATCTCGGTGTTGATGGTCCTGATCTCCTTCACCAGGGTGACTCCATCTTTCTTGGGCATCATGACATCCACGATGCAAAGGTCATACTTGGTCTTCACAAACCCCTTGAAACCGGCTTCCCCGTCAGGGAAAAGGTCGGTATCAAAACCTTTGGCCTGAAGATACTCCCTGAGCAGCATGCCCAGATTTTCGTCATCTTCGCATAAAAAAATTTTTAATTTCTCTTCCATATCAATTTTCTGTTATTACGGGTAAACTAATGATAAATTTGGTTCCTTTTCCCAATTCGCTTTCGGCACGTATCGTGCCGTTCACGTCGGTCACAATCTTCTTCACGTAGGCCAGCCCCAGCCCGAAGCCTTTCACATCGTGGCGGTTGCCGGTCGGAACACGATAAAAACGTTCAAACACCTTCTTCGCATCCTCTTTCCTCATGCCAACACCATTGTCCTCGATGGAGATGATCAGCTTGTTGCCCTCGTTGCGGGTACGGATCATTAATTCCGGAGGAACATCTTTCCTTCTGTATTTCAGTGCATTGTCGAGGATGTTGAACAGCACGTTGGTGAAATGCATCTCATCTACCTTGATGGTTGAGTTTTCAGCCTGCAGGTCAATGTCGAGTGTCCCCTCCAGTTTCTCCACCTTCAACACATGTGTGTTGGCCACTGTCGCTACCAGGTCGTTGGCATCCATCTCCTTCATCTTCAAGGTCGTCTTCTGCTTGTCGAAAAGAGACATCTGTAGTACCTTTTCCACCTGGAAACTCAGACGCTTGGTCTCATCGTGGATCACACCGGTGACATGCTTGAATACCTCGGGTGACTTCAGGATCGATTCATCCTTCAGCATCTGCGACGCCAGTGAGATGGTGGATACAGGTGTCTTCAGTTCATGGGTCATATTGTTGATGAAGTCGTTTTTCATCTCAGACAAACGCTTTTGCCTGAAGAGTGATGCCACCGTAAAGATAAAGGTAATCAGCAGGATGAAGGTGAAGATCATCGAAGGAATGAAAAAATTGAGCTCACTGTACACATACTTTCTTTTGGTGGGAAAGTAGACTCTCAACTGGTTCAGCTTCGCCGGAGGATCGTTGGGAAACAGGATCTGTGTGAAGATGGCATCCCGTTGTTTCGTGGAGAAGCCGGGTGACGTGTATACCACCTGGTTGTTGAAGTTTATCACCTGAAAGCTGAAAGGTTCAATCAACCCGTTGTAAGATAACTCGTAACGGATATACTGCTCCACCTTGTTGAAATCGATCCTTTCCTCAATCGGTTCATTGCTCGAGCGGCTCAGGATTTTAAAGATCACCTCGTAGAGCAGTGATCGCTCGTGCAGGTATCGCTTCGAGAGCGATTGTTGCATATCGAACTGTGTCTTCGAGATGGTGCTGGCACCCTGATTGGGTGAGAGTAGCGCCCTTTCCCTTGCTGGATCGGGTAGAACCGACTGCTCAGTAACGTTCAGCTCTATCCTGGTCCGGCTTCCATCGGGATGGGTGATGGCAGCAGATGTCTGCTCCCTGATGATGTTTGGCTGGCGTTGGGGTTGATTGTACTGTGAATATCTGTTTTCCGATTCAATCATATCCTCCTCCAGATACTCCCGTGTCTGATCCAGCTCCAGATCTCTCATCACGTTGTAGAGACTGCGGTTTACCTGTTCGTCAAACTGTTGCGTCCGGATGGCGAGACTGGTACGCATGTATCTGACCTGAAGAAACAGCAACGCGAAAAATGCCGTGAACATCACAATGGCAAGCAACCAGATCGTTGATTTTTTCATACGCTATTATTTCTTATCTCCCTTTTAGTGATTACTGTTTTTATATTTCAAAGATCACCTTTTTTTGTCTATTAATTTAACAAATAAACCACTTTTTTGTTTAACATATCCTCTTAAAATTAAAAAAAAACGAAAAAGAGTCTTTTCCCAACAATCATTCATGGAATGAGTGGCTGGTTGAAATGATTTTGAATTCGTTTAGCAGACAGAATCGGCTCAGTCACCGGAAATGGATGCGCAGGCTGATGCCCGCACTGTTGCTGGCGGTCGGAGGTGCAAAAGAGGAGACCAGTGGTTTGCGAACCATGCGGTCGTAAAAAGCACGCAGGGTAAGTTGTCTGCTCACCGCATAATCGGCGGAGAAGCGCAATGAGCCGGTTTGGATACCACTGGTAGGTTGGCTGTTTCCCTCCGTCATTCTTCTGATAAGTGCCTCTGTTTTTTTCAGTGACAGGTCAAACCGCAGCGTGAGATCGTTTCGAAAGGCTCCATCGTCTTTTACCGCCTCATTCTTACGTTTGTGTTGTTGTGAAGCAGATCTGCGATGTGGAACTCCTGTTCCGGTGGTTATGTTTGCGAGCCGGCCGAAATCGGGGATACGGTACCCCCCGCCAATGACCAGGTCGTTCTCTCTCATCTCCATGATCTGGTAGGAGGAGATATTGAGGTTAAGTGACCGTGTCCGGTTGAGGCGGATATTACAGTGCAGCTGATTGTGAAAACTGGCACGGAGTTCGAAGAGCGGATTAAAGCTTTCTGTGATGGTGGCGGAGCGGATGTCGTAGGGTGAGGAAGGCTCCGGAGCACCGGTGATGACATCGCGTATGAAACCCAGTGCTGTTTGTTGCCCCGCTGGCACCCAACTCAGGTGGGTATTATAGGAGCCGATCCGGTATTGTGCGAGATACCTGTGGGTGAGCATCAACTCGCTGAACGGTTGTTGCAATGCCGGCATCAGTGTGGTAAGGCTGACTGACAGATCCCAGTTGGGCAGCATGGTGGAGAGTGCAGGAAAGGGGGTGAGGGCGATCTTCTCTGCACTTTTACCGGTATAGGCGGCCAGAAAGGCTGGGATCAATACATCCGCACTGTTCGGTTTGACATCTCCGCTGTTGCCGCTGAATGCTTCACCGGCAAGGGTACTCCCGTTGAGAAATCCTTCCTGCGGATAGAGACTCCCTGCGTACTGATCCCTGACGCGGCCGGCAATCACAGCCCTGTACTCCATAAATCGCCCAAAAGAGGTAGAATGATATTGCCTGCCTGCTTTGTTTCTTTCAAATGCGGAAAAAAGGGAGATGATACTGATGGCAAAGCTTCCACCTTGTATCTCAGGTATTTCCCCATACATGAACCGGTATTCGCTTCGCCGGTTCTCTTCATAGAGAGCGTGCAGGTTGACCCTGATTCCGGGAAAGGGCTCCAGTGAGGCATCCATTTTGATATGTTTGGTGCGATTGAAGATGGCGGGAGCAATATTCTCCTGGTTGATCACCAGATGGTTATTGGCCAGTGCTTCTTCCACAAATGTTCTGCCACCATCAGCTCCAAAGGCAAAAGGCAATCCCGGAAGAAGTTTTTCCTCCACTGTTGTCTGTCCGAACAGGTCTCCGCTCATCGGTTTATATCCCGGCAGGTCAGTACGTCTTTTATATGTGATGTTCAGGTTGATCTGCCGGATCATCATCATCGCCTGTGAGAGAGCCAATGGGATTTTTATTGATGGAAATTTGCGGTAGAGACCTGAGAGGTTGAAACGACTGTTGAGTGCGAAGGAGAGTTCGTTTTGCAGGTAGTTTCCAATTTCCTTATCTTCGATGGTCGCGCCACGTTCCCATCGGTACTGTGAGTGATAAACCGCACTGCTGCTGATCCAGTCGGTGACGGGGATTCTGCTGAAAGGGAGGGTATAGTGTACATCTGCTGACTGGTTGTATCTGAGTGGACTACCCAACCCACGCAGGCTGTGGGTTACCGAATCCTTCCAAATCTCATAATCGCTGCGGTTGAGCGCTTTGTTTACCTGCAGGTAGGGTTCCTCAATCTCAGACAGCGTTCCGGAGCGAAAGGAGAGATTCAGGTTGGGGGAAAAGTTCCAGGTAAAGCTCAACTGCCTGTCCCAGTAGAAATTATGGCTAAAGGAGAGGTAAGCAGGTTGACTTTCCGTTAACCCTGATGCGTAGGCATTTAGATCACGCAACTGTCTCTCCCGGTAATGACGGTGCAAGTTGTGGCTGAGGTTGATCTGGTCGGGCAGATAGCGGAGATGCAGTCCAAAAGCCTCCCAGGGTCTCCCCCCGGGAGAGTAGCTGTAGAGGGCCTGAAGTCGCTGATCCCTCTCCATCGCATATTCGATTGCCGGGTTTCGTTCCTGCAGTTGGTTGTCTGTGTAAGAAAAGGAAAAGTTTGCCGGATCATACGGCATGGGTTGTGCACTCCGGATATTCATCTTCAGGTTGGCAAGGCTGAAACTTTGGTGCAAGGACTCCGTAGTCGTTATCTGTCGAAGAGAATCTCTCCCGGCTCCGGAAGGCAGTTGCTTCAATGTTTCCGAGAGGAGTAGGTCGCTGTTGAAGGGATCATAGAGGGGAGATTCCCTGTTGTTGGAGAAAAAGTAGGAGAGGGGTGCCGTTATCTTTGCCTTTCGGGGCAGGAAGCGTCCCAGCTCCAGGTTCAAAGCGAGGTTAACCGACCTGAGATCGTTGTTGCGTCGCTCTTGCAATCCCTGGTTGATTGCTCCGAAACCGGTTGTCTCCATTTTCCCCGATAAACGTATTGTCCCGATATCAGAAAGAGTCAATCCCACATTGCCCTCTGCAGCCCATCCACCCTTTTCGTCATAGTCATCCAGCCGCAGTTCGTTCACCCATACCTCTCCCGAACGGCTGGTACTGCTGTTGTTGCGGATACCGATCATCATAACCTTCACCTCTGCCAGTGACGGATTGCCCATGATGGAGATCCGGTTGTCGGGCCGGTCAGGGTCCGCTTCCGTGAAGGCTTTATAGAGACCGCTCCCCTCCGTCTCCCGCATCAGGGCGTTTCTTTTCATTTTGAGTTGCGTAAGCTGTTTCAGCGACAGATCGATCCTGTTTTCCTGCGGCCACACCCTCTCCCGGTCGGCATTGACATGTGTGCTATACCTTCCTTCCGGTGTAAGAGAGAGAGGAACCTCCACCTCGTAGTAATTGTGGCGGTAGTCAGATCCGATACGCAGGAAGAGGGAGAGATCACCATCCTGTAATGTACCTGTCTCCCCCGTCAATTGCTCGGCATGGACAAACATTTGCAGACGTTTGTAGCGACGCAGGTCATGCAGGACACTCTTGTAGATGGCCCTGCTGTCCCCTGCTTCCAGTTGTTCAACCCTGAGCGATAATGCCTGCTCATTCTCCTGCCTGAGCTGGGGTTGGCTGGGGTCGATGATACGGGTCACACCAGGTGGTAACACGTAGTTGACCGGTGTTCTGTTGCCGTTCTCCTCAATATTCACGGCACTGATTGAAAGCTGTCCGCTACCGGTCTGAGTACCACCGCTGGCAGGATCGTCCCTGTATGTGCGCCATTCACTGCGCACCAGTCCCAGTGTCGCGAACCGTAGAAACAGCGGTTTTTCGAAGCCGGTAAGCAGCATTCGCATGAAACGAATGTTGTGAAACCCCTGAATGTTTCCGCTTTTTGAATGAAAATCGCTGAGTGGGATCCGGAAGAGATACCAGGTTACATTTTCATGACCTCCGTTACGCAGGGTTACCGTAACTTCCCGTTTGTCGGTAATGTAGTTGCTTCCCGCTACCATCTCGTCCCGGCGGAGTGAGACCCTGTAACTGTAGTAGGCCTCTTTTGTATTGAGGGTGTTGTCGCGGTCAATGTCCTCATGGTCGGGTGTGTTGCGCGAGGCCGAATGATAGGGGTCATCATTCCCGGGTGGCAGGGAGTTGCCCTCGGTACCATTGTAATATTTGTAACGTTCCAGGATGCTGAGCTGCCGGCGGTCCTGCTCTTCACCCCGATAATGACGGAAAAGATCCCCTGCAGGATCGTTGAGCGGTGAATGGGCTTCCTCCCGCATGCGTGACAATGTCTCTTCCGAAAGCCGCTTTTGTAGCTCTTCCAGGTAGTTGCGATAGGTTGGAAAGCTCTTCTCCTCTTCACTGCTGAGGCCATTGAGCCCCACATCCTGCAGGCGGCGTACCTCCTCTCCCAGGGAGTTGTCGAAACCGTATACGGTGGATTGTTGTTTGGGATAGAGCCCCCATATGCTTTCCCCCACTATGCTGCTGTCTCTCTCTGCTGGTAACCCGTTCTCGAAGAACTTCTTTCCGTCCCGAAGCAGATCCTCCGAGATCTCCCCCAGGTGAAAATAGAGATCCCCCCCGGGCGAGCTACCCGGTGCATCATACACAAAAGGATCCATCAGCCAGAACTCGATATATTCAACGTTGGCCGCTTCAAAGTCACGTATATCCATGGAACGGGTGATGCCACCCCAACGCCTTTGCGGATTCAGCAGAAAGCCATCACTGTCTACTTCCGTGTCGAGGTTATAGGGACCCCGTTCACGGGGATAGTAGGAGAGGTTGAGTACCGGCAGGGTGGTTGGTTGCCCGTAAAGGATATCTCTTTCGGGAAAGATCTCCTGTTCGTAGATCTCCCGTACACGGTGATCGGAGAGTTGATCAGGATCGTTTCTGATATGAGAAGGTGTCAGCGTGGCGTTTTTTCGGGTAAAGATGCCATCGATATAATACCATGAGAGCAGTGCCCGGTTTTTGCCAGTGGCAATGTTGTTGGTGAGGGCTCCCTCGGGGAAGAGTCCTGCAGGAGAGTTATCTGTGGGTGTGGCGGCGAGCGACCAGGCATAGGGTGCATGCAGGTCGATGGTGGAGGCTGCCGACTCGAAGTCATCGATATAGGCTTCCCCTTTTGTATAGCGGTTGCTGTAATGACCTGGAATCATACGGGCGAAAGCCAGCTCTGTTGTCAACTGTGAAGGAGCCGAGGCATCGGTGAAGGGCAGCAGGTCCAGCAGACTGGTAAGGAGTGCTGATTCCTTTTTCCAGCTGAGGTTCGATCCCCAGAGCATGTTTTTGGTGGCCTCCTCTCCAATTGCCGTTTTCACTGTAAGCGGTTTCTCGGTGTAATGCATCAGTGTGGCACCCAGCGACAGCTCTTTGCTGAAGTCATACTGCAGGTTCACCCCTGTCAGCATTTTGCGTTGCTTCTGTGAGAGAGATCGCTCTTCCAGTGTAACACTCACCGGAGTATCAGCGTCCAGCAGGGAACGGTTCAGGATGGTAATGCTCCCCGACAAATAATCCACTGTGTAGTCCACCCCCTCGGTAAGGGTGATGCCCCCTGCGGTCACCTTTACCGATCCACGCGCCAGGTTCATAGTGTTGAGGCTGATGACCCCATCCGATGTGGCACGGTACTCGCCACTGATGCGAAACTTGTTTTTCTCCGCAATCTGGCGGGCTGCTGTCCGGGTGGAGTCATAGAGCTCCTGAAAAAGGAACTTGGCTGCAAGGCTCTCATTCCCTATCTTTTTCTCCAGGTGTGAACCGAACGGTTCTGTGACCGGGAAGATGACTTTTCCATTGCGGGTGTCTATGGTATAGCCTTCGAGGAAATCGAACTGACCGTCAGGGTAGGGATCCTTTCTCTCATTCAACCGGTCAAGCTGCATCACCCGTAGCAGCAGTTCCTCCTCAATACCGCTGCCGGGAAGGTAGCTAAGGTATACACCAGTGGAATCATGCTGGTATGTAAGCTCCAGTCGGAAGTGGTCGGGTGAAAGGTTGTAGGCATCGTAACCCAGGGAGTAGATGTTCTTCATCATCAGATCCCAGGAAGGAGATGCGGGTGACAGTGATACCGGTTTCAGCAGCTTCGTGAAAAGAGCATCTTCACCGTTGCTGGCAGCTTCATGGTCGCTGCCGATATCGGACGAGAACTCACCCACCTGGTACACATCCCCCCCATAGTTGTATTCAAAGGCTACCGCCAGCACCTCATCGGGTTGCAACGGCATGGCGAGGGATATATACCCCAATTGCGGTTGAAAACTGTATTCCGAGGGTGAGAGCAGTCGTGCATTTTCCAGTTGTTCATAGTCTGTTCCGTCCACCACATCGGCGGGAAAAGGATGAACTCCCTGATGAATGTGGCGCATCGAGGCATAGGTGGTGATCAGCTCATCATAGAGTGTATTGCTTCGGTTGTGGGGAGTCTCTTCTGTCCCCGCAGGCTGCCAACGCGGGTTGTGGATAGCCGTGTGTTCACCCAGGTCGGAGAGTGCAATGATGTTTCTCACCTGACTGTAATCTCCCTGCCGGTTGGTGACCCACACCTCAATACGGGTGATGGAGACCGGTGAGCCCACATAGGGCAGCGTGCTCATTGCCCGGTCGTAGTTGTCGCGGAACCAGTGTGCAAGGAAAAAGTGACGGTTCTCATCGTAATTGTCGGCACCGAAATCAAAAGATGTGATCTTCCCATTACTTTTCCCATTGTGGGTATGCGTCTCTGACAGTTGACGGGAGAAGAGGGTGTTCACCTGCAACTTCCCGAACTGCAGGTCCGCCTTGATGCCGAACAGGTCTGTCCCGCCATCAATCAGCGGATTGGAGGTCGTCATCCTCACATTCCCTGCTTGGATGTTGCGGATAATCTCATCCTCCTCACCCCTGTAGTCCAGCTTGATCTCTTTGTTGTTGAAATCGAAGGTTGCTTCGGTATCATAATTCAGGTTGAAGTCGATCCTGTCCCCCATTTTTGCGTTCAGATTGAGTTGTATCTGCTGGTCAAAATGGAAGAAGCTCCTTTTTCGTGCACGCAACGGAAGGGTAGGATTGTCGGTCAGATCCCTTTTTATGCCGGCTGAGATCTCTACCGATCCCTGTGTGGTGAGCTCCACCCCACCCGCTCCGAAGAGTGGGGTAGGTGACTGTGACTCTTTGCGCAAGCCGGTCAGGGTGAAAAGTCGGTAGGGGGCAGTGCTGTTTTCGACAGACTCTTTCTCCAGCTCCCGGAAGGTCGTGCTCTGCAATTTTCTCAGACGATAAGCCATGTACTCTTTTTGTGTCATGACCATGGGTGTTTCAAGCAGATGTTCTCCAATCTTTTTCTCAAAGATATAGAGTCCCGATCCGGGATCGTAGCGGACTACAGTGCGAACCCCGATTGATGGACGTTGGGCATTGAGGGGCCCTGTCCCGTTCAGGCAGAACAACAATAGGAATAGAAATGAAAAAAAGGATTTTCGCAAAGAGACCACAGCCATATACGATTTTTGTTGCCAAAAATGCGTATTACGTAACCGGCAACTGTCAGAGCCTCTTCAGCGCTTCTTTGATCACACCTTCAACCGGCAGGGAGGAGTTCTCCAGGATGATTTTGGCAACCACCTTCTGGGATGCCGTCTGTATGAAGCCGAGCATCACCAGAGCGGAGACCGCAGCCTGTCCGGTTGCATTGAGACCCTCTTTTGTAGGAACTGTTGCCGGCCCGTTTTCGTCGGTGAAGCGGATCTTATCCTTCAGATCCACAATGATCCGCTGGGCTGTTTTGGCACCGATTCCCTTTACTGACTGGAGCTGGGGGGCATCACCCGAAGCAATCACACTTTCCAACTCCCGTGAGCTCAGTGAAGAGAGGATCATCCGGGCAGTACCGGGACCCACACCCGATACACTGATCAGTTGGAGGAACAGCTCCCGTTCGTGCTTCTCTGCGAATCCGAACAGCAGGTGGGCATCATCCCGGATCGATTCGTAGACATAGAGCCTTGCAGCTGCTTTGCCGTTGATGGCTGCATAGGTGTTGAGCGAGATGTGCATCTGGTAGCCGATCCCGCTGCATTCAATCGTCACGCTTGCCGGTGTCAGCTCAGCTACTTCTCCTTTGATATAATCTATCATCTTTGTGTAACAGTTGGTTGGTTACGTAATACCATTCATATAACGGCATAGATGCCGGAAAAGTATATGAGGGAGGAAAAAGGTGCATATTGCAACAGCAGTTGTGGCTGCTAGAGGGGCTGTTACCGGTGTGGTAGAGCTCTTTGATGGTTTTCATACGGATGCGTTGTCTGACCGGTTTCTGTTCCTTTGTGCAAAGGTAGCGATAAAATCAATTGTGTACAACGATCAGATTGAACCGGCTGATCCAGTCATTTCCCGACAAATAATGATTACTTTTGCGGATTAAGGAAAAAAAATGAGTGCAAAAAAAACCTACCGTTACGATATTGAGGCGCAGGATATCGACTTCCGCCGCAGGGTGTCGCTCCGTTCGCTCACCAATTTTGTGTTGATCACCGCCGGCCGGAATGCCGATGAGAATGGCTTTGGCTTGCTGGAGCTGCAGAACGACAACTTTACCTGGGTTCTCTCTCGCCTGGTGATCGATATGGAACGGATGCCTGATGAAAGCGATTCTCTCACCATTGATACCTGGATTGAGAAGATTGGCACCGCCTTCACCACCCGAAATTTCCGATTGTATGATGCGGCACAACAGGTGATCGGACATGCCGCCTCTTCCTGGGCGGTGATCGATATGAAGACACGACGCAGTGTGTCGCTTGACACGCTGCCGGGAATGCAACGTTTTGTGCTGGATGAGTCCACACCCATCGGTGAACCGGGACGCATCGCAAACGTTGAGGGTGAGGTAGCCAACAGCTTTCTGGTGAAGTACACCGATATTGATATCAACAGCCATGCCAATAGCCTCAATTACGTGCAGTGGCTCTCCGACTGTTTCTCACTGGATCATTACAGGCGACACCATATCCGTCGATTTGAGATCAATTTCCTGAAAGAGATCATGTTTGGTGATACAGGAGAGGTGTTCCGGCGGGAGCAAGCAGCTGGTGATTATTATTTTCAGGTTGTCACGCGCGACAGAGGTGTTGCCTGTCGGGCCCGCATTCTTTTTGAGAAGATACCCCGGCAGGAGCTATGAACCGAACAGCAGTCTGAGAGCATGGAGGATTGCGGTTTTGTCGGCATCTTCATACAGGATCAACAATACCGTATCGTGACCTGCGAGGGTGCCCATCACGCCGGCAATGCTATTGGCGTCAATGTCGCCGGCAACCCCTTGCGCATAGCCGGCTGGCACCCTGATCACCGCCTGTTGACCCGAGAAATTGATGCTGAGTAGTCCGTGGCGCACAAAAGGAGCCATGAGACCCTGTTTTCCCCTTTTTGTCTGAGGCAGTTGCAGAGCCGGTAACCGGTAGTAGTAATTACCGGCACTGTCGGGTGTCTTGGCAATCTTCATCTCCCTGAAATCACGGGATAGGGTGGCCTGTGTCAACTCGAATCCCTCTCCCGAGAGGTAACGGAGTAGCTCCTCCTGGCTATCTATGTCTCTGCTACCGAGGATACGGGTGATGGCTGCATGGCGTTGCTGCTTTCCGCTCTTCTCCATCACCTGTTTTACTTACCACCGAAGTTGAAAACTACCGGTATGGGTGCCGGCACTTTCACCAGTGTCTCACCCACGAAGAATTTGGGCCAGAGCTTCACCGATACAGCGGTTTTATTGGGCGTGATACCCAGGAATCCACTCATCTCGCTGCTCACCCGCTCCTGTGAGTAGCGGTTCATGAGTGCTTTCAGATCCACACTGATGGGTACCCCGACCACTTTTGTCTCTCCCGGTTCAATACGGATGGGGATATCCATCTTGCCTTCTACAAACTCCATCTCGTTGATCTGGATAGCATAATCCAGTGCATCGAGAAAAGCGGCAGTAGTATTGGGGTTGGTCACATCCATATTGAGGGTCAGGCTGAAGGGAATGGACTGCATCCCCGAACCACCCGAAAGGATGGTGGCTATGGTCGCGAGATTGGAGAGTGAAATGCCGGAAGCATCACCCAGGTTGAGGCCGGAGAGCTGGATGTTGTTGACCGACCGGTAGCGGTATTCACTCTGTGAGAGTTGATAGGCTCCTCCAATCTTGTTCATGATGTCACAGCCCGAGAGCAGGAGCATTACACTGAGCATAAGGATTGATTTCTTCATATTGACAGTTGTTGATTTATTTGATGGTGACCATGGTCGCGCCATAGCCATACTCCTGAAAGGAGGCATCCTGGTGGTGGCAGGAGGGGTATCTCTTTTTCAGTTCGTTCATGATGGCATTTTTCAGTACACCGTCTCCTTTGCCATGGATGAAGACGATCTTCCGGTTTTTGTTGCGTCGGTTATCGGACATCACCTCGTGGAATTTCTGCAATTGGTATTCCAACACATCTGCATTGTTCATCCCCGCCGTGGTGTCGAGTAGCTGATCGATGTGGAGGTCTATTTCAATGAGTTCATTCTTCTCCTTTTTTTCTGTGGGATGTATGCGGGGACGCCGTGCAGGGGTCACCCTTTCCCGGATAGCTTTTTCAAGTTCACCCACTGATGCCACCAGCTCCCTTTCGGGTTGGTCACTTCGCATGATGTAAAAAAGTAGCGCATCCTCTTCAAAGTAATCGTTCTCGCGGAAGCTGTGGAGCTTGTAGAACTTCACCGTGTCGATCCGCAGCTCCACGGAGCAGGGGTTTTTGAAACGAAACGGTTTGTGGTGCTTGAAGGCGATGAATTGCACCGATACCTTCTCCAGTTCGTTGAGCTGATCCTTGCCGAACTCCTCCAGGAAGATCTTGGTGTTGGGTTCCACGCTCCCACTGTACCGGCTTCTCCAACGATTGTTTTCGAGACTCATGTAGTTGAGAAGTAGCCGGTAGTTGCTGTCGTTCACGAAGTAGCATTCATAACCGGTGGTAGATAGGTTTTTTGCATCGGAGGGAAGGAAAGCCAGGCAGGCGGTGATCATCTCCCCTTCGAGGGTCTCCTCCGGGACGTCGGTGACGGTCACCTTCGCCTCTGTTGTCTCCTGTGGTATCCCTTCTTTTGCCACCAGTGCCACTTTTTCGGTAGCCTGACCCATCTTCTCGTTACCGGCTGTTCCCACTACCACACACTCGCTGATCAGCACCGGTACATCAAAACCATGCTCATCCTCCACCATCACCAGTTGTTTGTTGAGAAAGCCCTTGACGGTTCCGCCGCCCACGGTGTTGAGAAACCGTACCCTGTCACCTATCGATAATTTGTTCATTTGTCCGATCTTCCTGTTACACCTAAGGCCAATTTTTTCCGGTTGGAAATCTCTGATTGGGGTGTGTTCTGTTTGTTAGCTGTTGCAAAGATGACTAATTTTGCAGAATAAATGCATTAATAAAACCGAAAAATCATTTTTGCGATAATAAAAAATGAAAAAAGAGGAGATTGTTCATCTACCCATGTCCCGCTTCCATTATGATCTTCCCGACGAGAAAATTGCCAGGTACCCACTCCCGCAACGGGATGCTTCCCGGCTTTTGTTGTACGGTGAGGGTGAAATTGGCTCTGCAACCTTCGGTGATCTGCCCGACCTGCTCCCGGAGGATAGCCTTCTGTTGTTCAACAATACGCGGGTAATTCATGCCCGTCTGCTGTTTCGTAAACCGGGGGGAGCACAGGTTGAGATCTTCTGTCTCACTCCTTCCCGGCCGGCAGATTATGCGATCAGCTTCCAGCAACGTCACTCCTGCTCCTGGTACTGTATGACCGGCAATGCCCGGCGTTGGAGAGAGGGGGTACTGGTGATGACTGTTCCGACAGATTTGGGTGTTGTGGCGCTGCAGGCTGAAAGAGTTGCCCACCATGGTTCTGAAACGGAGATTCGTTTCAGCTGGGATGATGACCGTATCACCTTCTCTGAGCTACTGGATGCAGCCGGAAAATTGCCCATTCCCCCTTATCTGAATCGTCCTACGGAAGAGAAAGATGAAGTGACCTACCAGACCGTTTACTCCCGCATAGAAGGTTCCGTGGCAGCCCCCACTGCAGGCCTGCATTTCACGCAGGAGGTGATGGAGCGGCTTCAGGTCAGGGGGATTCAGACCGACGAGGTGACATTGCATGTGGGGGCCGGTACTTTTCGACCGGTGAAGAGTGAGACCATTGCGGATCATGAGATGCATACCGAGTTTATCTCGGTTGAGCGGGAGACCATCGAGGCCTTGCTCCACCATCAGGGGAAGCTGATCGTAGTGGGTACCACCTCACTGCGGACAGTGGAAAGCCTTTATTACATTGGCCGGAAATTGTACGACCATCCAGACCTGCTGCCACATCAGCTGACCGTGGGACAGTGGGAACCCTATGAGGAGGTGATGGAGATCGCACCTGCCGATGCATTGCGTAGTATCCTCTCCTATCTGGAGCGAACCGGAGAAAAGCGTCTGATGGCCGACACGCAGATCATCATCGCACCGGGTTACCGGTTTCACTATCCCGATGCGCTCATCACCAACTTCCATCAGCCGCAGAGTACCTTGCTGTTGCTGGTTGCTGCTTTTGTAGGAGAAGAGTGGAAACGGATTTATGACTGTGCGCTGCAGGAGGGTTTTCGTTTCCTGAGTTACGGTGACAGCTCCCTGTTATGGAAAAAGATGAAAGAAGCCTGTAAATAGGTTAAAAATAGCATCGATGGAAAACGCCATTAGCCATTTTTTCGTATCATTGCAACAAAAATAAATCAAGTCCGAACCCCCTATTGGTTCCACAGCATTGGCAAAGAAGATAGCCCGCATAATCGCGATCATCGTTGTAAGTATCATATTGGTCAATATCATACTATACATCGCTCTGAGTATTCCTGCTCTCCAGAAAAGGGCAGCCGACATTGCCATCGGCAAGTTGAAACCGGTGATCGGCACGGAGGCGTCGCTGGAGGGGATCCGTATCAAACTGTTTAATACGGTAGAGCTCAAAGGGCTCTATCTGGAGGATCGACAACAGGATACACTGCTCTATGTGAAGCGGGTCGCTGTGCGCATACATGCACTGGAGCTGTTGAAAAAAAGAATCTTTGTTGAAAAAGCAGGACTCGAAAACATGGTTGCCTATGTATATCGTGCAGCCCCCGATCAACCGTTTAACTTTCAGTTTCTGATCGATTCCTTTGCCGGCGAAAAGGAGAGCACGAAGGTGGAGAAGAGCAAATGGCGCATCACGGCTGAGGAGCTCTTGATCAAAGAGGCATCGCTTCACTATCACATCGATTCGGCTCCTCTCACACCGGGGCAGTTTGATGTGAATCACATTGACCTGTACCATTTTAATTTCAGAGGGAAAGCAGATTTTGAAAGCATCGAAAAGATGCAGGCAGATATTGCATTGCTGGGATTCACTGAGGTGAATGCCGGGCTGACCCTCTATAGCCTCAACACCTCTGTTGAGGGAAAGGGTCGCAGAATCGAGAGTGATGGACTGCAACTGCATCTCAACAACACTGTGCTGGAGGTGGCCGATGCCTTCTTTGATCGTGAGTCCAAAGCATTTTCCGTGAAGGCAGGGAGCAAACAGGCCGATCCGCGTGATATTGCACTCTTCACCTCCCGTCTTGCACACCTCAACAAGCCTCTCTCATTCGATCTGGAGGCGGAAGGTATGTTTCCTGTCGCAAACCTGGAAAAATTCCTGTTCCGTTACGGTGCGGAGACAAGCATCAATCTCACCGGGATGATTGCCGATTGCCGCCATTTTGAAAAGAGCGAACTGAGGGTTACTGTACATGACCTCTCTGTTTCGCAGGAAGACCTGCAATCTTTTATCCGCATCGGCCCTCCCGGTTTTGTGTCGCCTCCGCAATTGCGGGCTTTGGGTGATATGCACCTCAGGATGGAGGCAAACGGCAGCCTGAATGGCTTTCATTACGATGGCTCTGTGGTGACCGGACAGGGAGAGGTGGGTTTGAAGGGGATGGGCTCGATTCGCAACCAGTTCAAAATGATGACTTTTCAGGGTCCGCTGCGTGCCGGAGAAATTCAACTGGCAAATATCCTGGGTGAGAATAGCGGTCTCGGCGAAGCTTCCCTGGCAGCAGATGTGATCCTGAAGATCGAGCCATCGCTGGTCACCGTCAACGCTGCCGGAAGTGTTGAATCAGCTTACTATAAGGGGTATCACTATTCCGGTATCAATTTTGACGGGACCTACAGCGGTAGCAATGTGACGGCACATATCACGAGCGAAGGAGAACGAAACGGACTGGATCTAAACGGTGATATCACCTTTGGAGAGGAGATGCGGTTCGATCTGGAGGGAAGGATCGATCAGTTGGATCTGCGTCCTTTCCTCAGAATGGAACACTGGAAAGACCCGCGGGTGAGTCTCACCATCGACGGTGCGCTGTCGGGACGCACACTGGACGAGATGACAGGAATGTTGGTGATTGATAATACCTCGCTGGTAGACAGTAACTTCATATACAATCCTGGCCCCATCTACCTGCAGGCACTCAGCGATGGTGAGGCAGGGAAGAGGCTGCAGCTCTACTCCTCCTTCCTCGAAGCAGAGATGAGCGGTGATTATTATTTCTCGACCATCGGACGTGAGCTGATGCAGGTGTTGCACACACATCTCCCCTCGGCAATTGTTGCGCCGGAAGATTCCACGGCAGGAATCAACAATTTTCAGTTGGATCTGCTGATCAAGAATACGGAGGATCTCTCTTACGCTTTCGGGTTGCCTGTTTACAATGTGGAACATGCTACCCTGAAGGGGCAGGTGGATATGACTTCCGCCATACCGGTGAGAATCGATGGTTATCTTCCGCGATTGATGTGGGGCAGCAAAGATATCCGGGAAACGCGATTGAACTTGCAGAGTGACAATGCTTCCGGCATGGCTGTTGACCTTCTCACTTACCTGGTTCAGGATAACGGATTCATTAACCTGCATCTTGTCACAACCGGATCATCGGATCAGGTGACCAACAAATTGTTCTATGAACTGCGACAAGCCCAGACCGAATCGAATGGAGAAGTGAAGGTGACGATGGATTTTCTGCGCGATACAGCCGATCAGCTGGCTTCGGATATCCGGATACACCCCACCAGCCTGATTTTTAACGATAAACGGGTAGATCTGAATGATGCAACCATCCGTTACCGCAAGGATCGAATCAACATTCATAACTTCGGACTGAGAGAAGAGAATATGCTGCTGCTGGGCATCGAGGGCGTAGCATCCAAAAGTGAAGCTGACTTCATCCGGGTCTATTTCAACAATACCGAACTGGCGAATATCCTGGCTGCCTTCAACGTATCCCATTTCGCCGGATCAATCAAAGGTGACATCTACCTGCGGCAATTGCTGGAGAGCCCGATGGTGCATACAGAGGATCTGCGGATCGAAAATATTACGGTTTATAACGATACCATCGGCACTTTCACCATTGAGGGTAACTGGGATAACCTTTACTCCGGCCTCGACTTGAACGCCTATCTTGTCAACGGGGAAAAACATCTCCTGGATATTACCGGATATATTCCCCTGGGTGATAAAAGTCCGTTACCAATGGATGTCAATTTTCGGATACAAGAGTTTGATCTCAAAGCCATCCAACCTCTTACCGCCAATGTCTTCAGCGAATTGTCAGGAGCGCTTAACTCGGAGGTCGCCATCACGGGCAAACCCTCAGCACCGATCACCCGGGGATGGCTGGGTATCGAAAATGGCAAGATGAAGGTGGCTTTCACCAACGTCACCTATTCCGTGTCAGATACCATCGATATCAATCCCGACAATGTGGGATTGCGTAACCTGGTGATCCGCGACCAGAATAACCGCACGGCTTCGGTCAATTTCAACCTGTCACATGCCAACTTTGGCGGGATGGCCTACACAGCCTCCATCCGGATGAACGATTTTATGCTGCTCAACAACCAAAACCGTACCGACCTGATGGCGTACGGCAACCTGCGTCTTACGGGTGACCTCACCGTTAGCGGTTCGCCGGCAGGGATCTATGGAGATGGTACACTTTCGAGTACCAGTCGTTCGGAAGTGACGGTGGTGTTACCCCAGACGGCTCGCGCCACTGAGTACAGCGGTATCGTTTATATCAACACTCCGCAGGAGAAAGATTCACTTGCATTCCTGAAAAGAGAGGGTGGCGAGAAAGAGAAATCCCGATCCCGCCTTTCGTCCGGTATTCCCATTGTAATGCGGGCTACGGTTAACCTCACTCCCATGCTGGAAGCTGCCGTGGTGCTTGATCCAACAACAGGAAATGCCCTGGAAGTGAGTGGGGAAGGAGAGGTGAACGTGGATTTCAACTCCAAGTCCACTCCTCCGGTACGCCTCTATGGCGATTATGAAATCAATAGTGGCAAATTTCACTACAACCTGCAGAACCTGCGTACCATCGATTTTACCATCCGCGAGGGGAGCCGCCTTACCATGGAAGGTAATCCGCTCAACACCCAGTTCAATATCACCGCCTATCTGCCGGTGAAAGCAGACTTGTCGGCTCTCAGCCCCACCTTTACCACTGAGCTGGCCAATACACGTGTGCCGGTGAATGCCCTGCTGCACATATTGGGTAACCTGGAAGCGATGGATCTGAAATATGATATCGAGCTGCCGGAAAGTTCGAATGATATCCAACAGCGGGTGAACAGCTTCATCAATACCGAAGAGACCAAAATTCTGCAGTTCGCCTACCTGGCTACCACCGGTAGTTTCATTCCCTCGGAAGGATCACCTGAGATGAATTTCGGTCCATCGGTCTTCAGCCGTTTCGCCGCCAACACGTTGGCACGTGGGCTGGATGCCCTTTTCGCGAGTGCCCTCAGCGACAATTGGTCCATCAGTACCAATCTGGAGTCGGTAGATGGTACGCTCGACAATGTACGGATGGGTGTGGATGTTTCAACTCGTTTGCTCAATGACCGCCTGCGCATCACTACCAACCTCAGTTATGGCGACAACCGCATGCTGGCCAGTCAGCAGGCTTTTATGGGTGAGTTCGAGCTGGAGTACGACATCAACAACTGGTTTATGATCCGGGCGTTTAACCGTGCCAATGAACGTTTCTACCGGCGAACTCCTACTACGCAGGGGGTAGGGGTGGTGGTAACCAAGGAAGCCCGATCGTTTCGTGATCTGTTTGATTTTCGTGTAATCAGAAGAAAAGAGGAAAATGAGTAGCGTAGTCCTATGAGCAAATATCTTCTTGTCATACTCTCCCTGTTGCTGGTTGCATGTGATGCAACCAAAAAGGTGCCCGATGGTAGCTACCTGCTCAATAAGGTAGAGATTGAATCGGATGTGAACGGCATTGGTGGTTCGGCACTCAGGCCCTATCTGCGGCAGCGCCCTAACTCCTCAATGCCGGTTATGGGTCGATTCAAGCTGCACATGTACAATTTCCCCGACAATGACTCTACCTGGATCAATCGTCAGCTACTTCGATATGGTGAGCCACCGGTGCTCTTCAATGAGCAGCTTGCCGTGATTTCGGCCGAGCAAATTCGCCTGCATCTCAACAACAAGGGATATCTCAATGCTGAGGTCGACACTTCCGTGGTGAAGGGTGAAAAAAGAGCGGACGTCACCTACCGGATTACAGGTCACGAACCTTATCGTATTCGCTCCTACCGCGATACCATTCGTTCCGCTGATACCACCATATACAATATCCTGCAAAGTATACGGCGTCCCGAGATCATCAAGCCTGGTGACCACTTTGATCTGGCAGTATTGGAGGAGGGAAGGGAGAACATGACTACCATCGTGCGAAACAGGGGCTATTATGACTTTGTGAAAGATCATTTGTACTTTCTGGCCGACACCACGGTGGGA
Organism: Proteiniphilum sp.; assembly: GCA_016839025.1. Lineage (GTDB taxonomy): Bacteria > Bacteroidota > Bacteroidia > Bacteroidales > Dysgonomonadaceae > Proteiniphilum. The sequence goes on along the minus strand of JADLKK010000010.1, from coordinate 5,581 downwards.
GACCACCAAGTGGATGTGACGCTGGCGCTCAATAATCCCACTGATACCACCTTGCATACACAGTACCGAATAGGAGAGGTGACAGTGATCAACGGTGTGAGTGATGAGTTGCTGCGTGATTCTACCCGTTTTCATCAGCTTGATACCACTTTCTACCGGGGTTTGCAGATTATCTCGGAAAAAGAACCATTCCTGTTGCCCAGGGCTGTTTACTACAACACCTTTATCCGTCCCGGCAGACTCTATTCCGACCGGATTGTGGAGCGCACCTACTCCTCTCTTAACGGGATGGGACCTGTAAACCAGACTGCCATCAATCTGCAGCGCACGCAACGGAACGATTCGAGTATGATTGATTCCCGCATTACCCTATACCCGGGGAACCTGCACTACATGCAGTTCGGGGTGGACGGTACCAATTCAGCAGGCGACCTGGGTGTGGCCAGCAATGTCACCTACGAACATCGTAACTTTCTCCGGGGCGGGGAGACCTTCCGTGTGCGGCTCAACGCTGCCTATGAGTTTATCCGTCCCACAGACAGCCTCGACCTGTTGGACAACAGCTATTATGAGTATGGGGCTGAGGTGTTTCTTTCCATTCCGCAGCTGCTGCTCCCCTGGATGCTGAAGCGACTACAGGATCAGCCTTCCGCATCAACTGAATATGCCATAGGAGCCAATTTCCAGAAACGACCCGAATATTTCCGGCAATTCTTCAACCTCTCCACACGCTTTCAATGGTCGTCCATGGAGTGGAGGCTATTGCATGTACTGGAGCCGATGGGTGTCACCTATGTGCGGATGCCCTGGTCATCACAACGTTTCAAGGAGCTTTACCTGAGTGAGGAGGCCAACCCGATCCTGCGCTACAGCTACGACGAACAGTTAATCGTACGTACTGCCTATAACCTCACCTACACCAACTACAACCGCATCGGCCGGAGGGCCATGCCTGCCATCCCTTTTCGCCTCCGTACCGGTGTAGAAGTTGCCGGTTGGCTGCCGCGAATCGCTACCGGATTGGGCGGGGGTGAGCAGAACAACAGTGGTTTTTTTGAATTCTTCAAAATTCCCTATGCGGAGTATGTGAAGGGTGACTTTGATTTTTCTCCCCTGTACCGGATAGACGATCAGAGAACACTGGCGGCACATGTAGCGGTGGGTGTTGCCTATCCCTATGGTAACTCTACCATCCTGCCTTTTGAAAAACGCTACTTCGGTGGTGGAGCCAACAGCGTGAGGGGATGGAGTACCCGTACCCTGGGGCCGGGATCCTATAGCAATGATTCTATTGCCTCCGACTTTGGGAGGAAGGTGGGGGATGTGAAGCTGGACTTTAGTGTAGAATATCGACGCAAGCTTACCCGGCTGATCGAACTAGCCGGTTTCGTGGATGCCGGTAATATCTGGACCATTCGCAACTATTCGGAACAACCGGGTGGCCTTTTTGAATGGAACGACTTTTACAAGGAGCTGGCTGTGGCTTACGGAGTGGGGGTGCGATTCGACCTCAACTTCCTGCTGATTCGCGTGGATGGGGGGATGAAGGCGCATAACCCCGCGCTACCGAAAGGCTCCCGCTGGACGATTTTCAAACCTAACTTCGGACGTGACTTCGCCTTCCACTTCGCAATCGGTTATCCGTTCTGAAATATCTTTTTTTGAGAGTTCTGTTTTGTTATTTAGAATAAAAATAATAAACTTGTAACCAGTTTATTGCGTGTGTTTATTTGTGTGTAATAGCCTATTTGCTATTTTTTGGTTGCGGAATAAGAATCAATTTTAAATTTATTAGCGATGGAAACAAATGATCTGGAATGCTGTCCTGAATTCAATGTGGAAAAGTGGGACCAGAAAACGGTGGTGTGGGAGAATAAGAAGTTCATCCGGGAAACCATTCCAACCTTCTTTCACATTCCTTTCTACCCCATGATCGGTAAGAAGATGATGAAGCTGCACACGGCAGCTCTTAAATCGGAGGCTACGATACCCGATAAACTGGACGGACTGGTGTTGTTCCGGGATCCCACACCTTTCAGGTCGGAGCTTTATTACGCAGTAACTCAAGAGGTGGAGGGGGCTGAAAACCTGTCCCTTTCGGGAACCTATGCTGCACGGGTGTTTGATGGGCCTTACAACAGTGTGCCGAAGCATGTCAAAGAGATGGAAAAGGAATTGCACGAAAAAGGGAAAAAGGCAAAAGAGTATTACATCCATTATGCCTACTGCCCCAAATGTGCGAAGAAGTTTGGACACAATTACATGATCCTTTTTGCACAACTGGACAATTGATTCTGTTTTTCCACTGATTTATTTGGAAATTTCATTTACATTGATTTACTTTGCATATCAAAGTACTTTTAAATGGAAAAAGAAAAATATCTGGATGATTTGAGTGAGATCCGGAAGATCATGAGTCGTTCCTCTCGCTTTCTCTCGCTAAGTGGCATGTCGGGTCTGTCGACCGGTCTTATCGCGTTGGTAGGGGCATTGTTGGCAGAGCGGTTGGTTTTCAGTCGTGGCAATTATCTCCTGGGGTTGGCGGAGATACTGCTGGGGCTGCTGGCCCTTGTTTTCATCTCCCAAAGCCTATATATCTGGATGCTTGGCTTTGGGCTTTTTCAGATGGTATATGGTCTGTTGATTCAACGCAAAAGGAGAGGGGTGTGAAGGAGTTTTTGAAAGATCTGGACAAGGCGTTCGAGAACAGGATCCGGCTGGGCATCATGTCAGTGCTGATGGTGAACGAGCAGCTTGACTTTACCTCGCTGAAGGAGCTGCTTGGTGTCACTGACGGCAACCTGGCCAGCCACCTGCGATCATTGGAGAAGAGTGGATACATCACCTTCTGTAAATCATTTCTGGATCGCAAGCCGCTTACCCGTTATAGCGCCACTCCCTTGGGGAAAAAGGCATTCACGAAACACATTCATGCCATTGAAAAGCTTTTACAGTCCTGACCCGGAATGGTGCCAGGAGCTGGCAGAAGCTGATACCAATTTCGTAACATCACATTTATTAGACAGAATTATGGAAACAGATTTGAGTCATAAGGCAGAGAGGAAAGAGCTGCTGCCAATGCTGGCGGGCTGCCTGCTTGCCGCCCTGTTGGTGAGGATACCGCTGCTGGCTGGTTTTGATCCCGATGAGGAGACCTTTTACGCGAAGCATATCGGGATCATTGTCTTTGCCGGACTGTCGCTCTATCTCTACCTTGCAGGGAAAGAGAAAAACTGGTTACAGGGGGTGTTCTCCTTGTTGGTTTACGCGCTGTCGGCACTCTATATCAATCTGCTGCCGGAGGGGGAGGGGAGTGATACGGTTTTGCTCGCCTATATTCATCTCCCGCTGGTGCTCTGGTCCTTCTACGGGTTGCTCTTTATCGGGTTCGACCGGAAGGATCCTGCACGGCGGATCGGCTACATCCGCTACAACGGTGACCTGGCCATCCTCACGGCACTGATCCTGATCACGGGGGCGCTGCTTTCCGGCGTCACCATCGGGCTTTTCTCCGCCATCGACATGCAGATAGAGGATCTTTACATGGAGAATGTGGCACTGGTGGGCCTGGTGGCAGCACCCATCGTGGGCACCTATATCATCCGGAGCTACCCCTCGCTGACCAACAAGATTGCTCCGATCATCGCCGCGATATTCAGTCCCCTGGTGTTGTTCACGCTCCTGATCTTCCTGGTTGCGATCGTGACTTCCGGAAAGGATCCCTATTCCGACCGCGAGTTCCTGTTGATATTCAACCTGATGTTGCTGGGAGTGACGGCGATCATTGTCTTTACGGTTACCGGCATGTCACACCGCAAGCGGCAACGGTTCAGCGAGTGGGTTCTCTTTTTGCTCTCTATCGTCACCCTGGCCATCGATCTGATCGCCTTGTCGGCCATCCTCTACCGGCTCGGGGAGTATGGCTTCACCCCCAACCGGACAGCGGTGCTGGGTGCCAACCTGCTGATACTGGTCAACCTGATCTTCATGATGATCGACCTCTGGAAAGTACTGTTCAAGGGGAAGGAGATTCAGCGGGTGGAGCTGACCCTCGCACGCTATCTGCCGATCTATGCACTTTGGACGTTGCTGGTCACCTTCCTCTTTCCGCTGCTCTTCGGATGGCGTTAACGTTAAGTTGTTCTATTCACTTTCATCAGCAGGCTGACCAGGAAGACCACCATCTGTCAGTCAGAATTTTGGGGAGTATAAGCCGCTTCCCGATGTGAATGATAACCAAAAAACAGGCCGCAAAGATACGAAAAAAAGAGAAAAAACCGTTCGTATATTTGCGAATTGGCAATCTGTTCGTATATTTGCGAACTGAAACGGTTCACTCAATCGAAATTATCAAAGTCGATATGTCTAAACAACCCTTTACAGAAGATCAGATACAGCTTGCCCGCATCGCCAAGGCGTTGGGTCACCCGGTGCGCATTGCCATTTTGCAGATGCTGGCCGCTCAGAGCTGCTGTTACCACGGCGATATGTCGGAGGTGATCCCGGTGGCCAAGAGCACCCTCTCGCAACACCTCCACGAGTTGAAAGAGGCGGGGTTGATACAGGGTGAATTTACTCCCCCTACCGTCAAATACTGCATCAACCATGAGAACTGGACGGCAGCGCGTGAGCTGCTGGGTGGCTTTATTGACCATGTAGCCAGGGTAGAAAACTATTGTTAAACAACCAACAAATATCAAGCCGATGAAACAAATTCTCTTTCTGATTTTATCCGCATTTCTGTTGACTTCCTGCGGAAGCGGGAGCAGCAAGCAGGAGGAAACAGTGAATCCAGCCGCCGGGAGAGTGGCTGATCATTCAGCAGATCAAACTGTCACACCTACCGATCCTTCGGTGGTCTATGTCTATTATTTCCACGGATCACAACGCTGCAAGACCTGTGTTGCGGTGGAGAAGGCAGCCCGTGAGTCGGTCGCCACTCTCTACGGTGAGCAGGAACAGGTCCGTTTCGTGGAGGTGCCGACCGATGAAGCCGCCAACAAGGGGTTGGTGGAACAGTATGGTGTCACCTGGAACGCACTGATCGTTGCGAAGGGCGACGATCACGTCGACATCACGCAAAAGGCGTTTGCCAACCCGGAAGGGGTGAGCGGGATGTTGCAGGAAGAGGTAGAGCGTAGACTTTCGTAAAACAACGCGCAACATGATGCAATTCTTGCAAAGCATGACCGAAGCCTCCGGCTGGCCAATGCTCACTGCGTTCCTGCTGGGACTGATGACAGCCATCAGCCCCTGTCCCCTGGCCACGAACATCACTGCCACCGCCTACCTGAGCAAGGATATCGGCATCAAAAAACGGGTACTGTTTAACGGTCTCTTCTACACGCTGGGGAGGATGTTCACCTATACCGCGCTGGGCGTGCTCTTCTATTTTGGTGCCAGTCAGTTCAGGATTGCCGGTCTCTTGCAGGGTATCGGCGGTCTCTGGCTCGGTATCGCTTTACTGGCGATCGGCATCCTTATGCTTGACGTCATACAGTTGAACATGCCCGGAATGGGGAAGCTGACGGAGAAGTTCAGCAACAAAAAAGGGAAGAAAACCTACTGGGATGCTTTTCTG